>DATEDT010000024.1:0-102989 GCA_035281505.1 Aeromicrobium sp.
CTACAGCAAGCTGAAGGAGGGTGTGGTCACCCTGCTCAAGCAGGAGGGCTACATCACCGACTTCAGCGTGCGCGAGCCCGCCGAGGGCGAGGTCGGCAAGACGCTGACCGTCACCCTCAAGTACGGCCCGCACCGGGAGCGTTCGATCGCCGGCATCCGCCGCATCAGCAAGCCGGGCCTGCGCGTCTACGCCAAGTCCACCCAGCTGCCGAAGGTTCTCGGTGGCCTGGGCGTCGCGATCATCTCGACGAGCCAGGGCCTCCTCACGGACCGCCAGGCCAAGAGCAAGGGCGTAGGTGGGGAAGTCCTCGCCTACGTGTGGTGATCTGACATGTCCCGCATCGGCAAGATCCCGGTTCCGATCCCCAGCGGGGTCGACGTGACCATCGACGGTCAGAACGTGACCGTCAAGGGCCCCAAGGGCGAGCTGTCGCACACCGTTGCCGAGCCGATCACGGTTCGCAAGGACGAAGACGGCACGTTGGCTGTTGAGCGTCCGAACGACGAGCGCCTCAGCAAGTCGCTGCACGGCCTGAGCCGCACCCTGATCAGCAACCTGGTCGTGGGTGTCACCGAGGGCTACGAGAGGAAGCTCGAGATCGTCGGCGTGGGTTACCGCGTCCAGGCCAAGGGCCCGACGCAGCTCGAGTTCGCACTCGGCTTCAGCCACCCGGTCGTCGTCGACGCCCCGGAAGGCATCACCTTCCAGGTCGAGAAGCCCACCGCTTTCTCGGTCCACGGCATCGACAAGCAGAAGGTCGGCGAGGTCGCAGCGAACATCCGCAAGATCCGCAAGCCCGAGCCGTACAAGGGCAAGGGCGTCCGTTACGCCGGCGAGCGCGTCCTGCGCAAGGCCGGAAAGGCTGGTAAGTGATGGCCATCTCGATCAAGTACAACAAGTCGATCGCCGGTCGCACCGGCTCGCGCCAGCGTCGTCAGCTGCGCGGCCGCAAGAAGATCGCCGGGTCGCAGGAGCGTCCCCGTCTGGTCGTGACGCGCTCGAGCAAGCACATCGTGGCCCAGGTCGTGAACGACCTCGAAGGTCACACGCTGGTCTCGGCGTCGACGCTCGAGGCGGACCTGCGTGCTGCCGACGGCGACAAGACCGCCAAGGCTCGCAAGGTGGGCGAACTGGTCGCCGAGCGGGCGAAGGCCGCTGGCATCCAGACCGTCGTGTTCGACCGCGCCGGCAACCGTTATGCCGGACGCGTCGCGGCGCTTGCCGACGGCGCCCGCGAAGGAGGACTGGAGTTCTGATGAACGCTCAAGCAACTAGCCCGAACACCGGGGGCCAGAACGCTGGTCAGCAGCAGCGCGGCGACCGTCGCGGCAATGACCGTGGCGGACGTGGCGGCGGACGCGGCAACGACCGCGGCGACCGCTCCAACTACATCGAGAAGGTCGTCACGATCAACCGTGTCGCCAAGGTCGTCAAGGGCGGACGCCGGTTCAGCTTCACCGCGCTCGTGATCGTCGGCGACGGCGACGGACAGGTCGGCGTCGGCTACGGCAAGGCCAAGGAAGTCCCCACCGCGATCGCCAAGGGTGTCGAGGAGGCGAAGAAGAACTTCTTCCGCGTCCCGCGCATCGGTGGCACCATCCCGCACCCGGTGCAGGGTGAGAAGGCGGCCGGCGTGGTCTTCCTGCGCCCGGCATCGCCCGGTACCGGTGTCATCGCCGGCGGTCCGGTGCGTGCGGTGCTCGAGGCCGCCGGTGTGCACGACGTGCTGAGCAAGTCACTCGGCTCCTCCAACGCCATCAACATCGTGCATGCGACGGTTGCGGCGCTGAAGCTGCTCGAGTCGCCCGAAGCCGTCGCGAAGCGGCGCGGTCTCGCGGTCGAGGACGTTGCTCCGGCGGCGCTCCTCAAGGCCCAGGCCGACGCAGCCGAGGAGGCCAAGCGCCTGACATCATTGGGGGCTGCCGTGGCTCCCGAAGTGGTGGAGGTCGGCGCCTGATGGCTGACATCAAGATCACCCAGATCCGTTCCGAGATCGGTGGCACGAAGGTTCAGCGCGACACCCTGCGGTCGCTCGGGCTGAAGCGAATCGGTCACTCGGTCATCAAAGAGGACCGTCCCGAGATCGTGGGCATGGCCAAGGCCATCGCGCACCTCGTGAAGGTCGAGGAGGCCTGACATGGCACCACTCAAACTGCATCACCTGCGCCCGGCCCCGGGTGCCAAGACTGCCAAGACCCGGGTGGGTCGCGGCGAGGGCTCAAAGGGCAAGACCGCCGGCCGTGGCACGAAGGGCACCAAGGCCCGCAACACCGTGTCGCAGGGCTTCGAGGGCGGCCAGATCCCGCTGCACATGCGCCTGCCGAAGCTGAAGGGGTTCAAGAACCCGTTCCGCGACGAGTACCAGGTCGTCAACGTCGACAAGCTCGGCGCGCTGTTCCCGGAGGGCGGCACCGTAGGCATCGACGAGCTCGTCGCCAAGGGAGCCGTGCGCAAGGGTGAACTCGTCAAGGTGCTCGGCACCGGCGAGATCTCGGTCGCGGTCCAGGTCACGGCGAACAAGTTCTCGGCCTCGGCCAAGCAGAAGATCGAAGCCGCCGGAGGCTCGGTCACCGAAGCCTGAGTTCGCTCAACAGACAAGCCCCTCCGAACCATGCGGTTCGCGAGGGGCTTTCTGGTTGTCGGGACTATTCGTTGACTGCGACGTCGGGCATCACGCTCAGGCGCTCGTGCTCGACGGTGCGGATGAAATGCGCGACCTCGTTGACGGCCCGCGCGGCCTCCGGCAGCCACCCGGCCGCCGCCTGGAAGACGTGCACCTGACGGCTCCAGACCTGGAACTCGCACGGGATGCCGCCGGCGACGAGCCGGTTGGCCATGATCTCGGCGTCGGGCATCAGGATCTCGCGCGATCCGATCTGGATGAGTGCGGGCGGGAGACCGTCGACGTCCATGTCGACGGGGCAGGGACGGTCCGGCTGGCCGTCGCGACGCTCACGGCGCATCGCCACCTTGGAGAACCGCTCCAGGGCTGAGAGCGGGAAGAGATCACAGCGGTCGGCGTTGCGGTGGGCCCGTTTGGCGTCCGACTTGAGATCGAGCAGCGGCGAGATGGCGACGACCGCGGCCGGCTGGCCCCAGCCGGCGTCGATGACGGCGCGCGCGATCCCGAACGCCATGTAGCCGCCGGCCGAGTCACCGGCGACCGTGATGCGATCGGCGGTGTAGCCCTGGTCCATGAGCCAACGGAAGGCGTCGATGCCGTCGTTGATCGCGTGCGTGATGGAGACGTCGGGCATCTGCCGGTAGGCGAGATTGAGGACGGGCTGACCGGACGCCGATGAGATGCGTGACACCAGCCCGCGGTGGGTGTTGAGGCCACAGGTGATGAAGGCGCCGCCGTGGAGATAGAGGATGACGCCGTCGCCGGCTGCCGGGTTCGCCTCCTCGACGCCCTCGCCGGTCACCCATTCGCCGACCGCCGCGCCGACTGAGACGCGTCGCCAGTGGGTGCCCTGCGGGGTGGGCAGCAGTCGCGCCGCGTGATCCACCAGGTTCGGCGGGTACAGGTCGAAGGGCAGATGGGACCAAACACCGAGGATCGGCTTGATCGTGTGCCGCAGTGCCGTGGCCAGGACACGCGACTGGATGCTGGAGCTGCGGAAGTAACGCGGCTCAACGGCCACCGTCAGACGAGTGGTCATCGAACCTCCTCGGTGGGAGACATCCCGGTCCACGGCTGGTGAACTTCTCACCGATTTCCGGGTGCGTAACCGTCTGGATACGCGATCGTAATCGTATATCCGTGACCAGCAGGAATGTGGGAAGGTTGCACAGATGTCATATATGCCGCCCACCGACGCAATGTTCCTTTGGGCAGAATCGCGCGAGCACCCCATGCATGTCGGTGGCCTGCAGCTGTTCATCCCGCCGGACGAACTCGGCCCGGACTTCGTCAGCAGCATGGTCGACTCCTGGCGGGACGTCGAGTACGTCAACCCGCTGTATCGCAAGCGTCCGGCCGAGCCGGTCGGGACGTTGGGCAACACCTGGTGGACCTACGACGACAACATCGACTTCGACTACCACGTGCGACACTCGGCGCTGCCCCAGCCGCGGCGCGTCCGCGAGCTGCTGGCGTTGACGTCCCGCTGGCACGGCGCCCTCCTGGATCGGCACCGGCCGTTGTGGGAAGCGCACGTGGTCGAGGGATTGGCCGACGGCCGAGTGGCGCTGTACACCAAGATCCATCACTCCATGGTCGACGGCGTCAGCGCCCTGCGCCTGATGCAGCGCTCGCTGTCGGAGGACCCTGACCATCGCGACGGGCTGCCGCCGTGGGCGATGCCGCCGCGCAAGCGTGCGCCACAGGTCGAAGTGGGTTCCGCAACCGAGATCGCGACCGTCCCGAAGACCCGCAATCCGTTCAGTCTGGTCAAGGCGGTGGGAGCGGCCGGCAGCGATGCACTGAGCCTGATCCCCGGTGGCCTGCGCGTGGCCTCGCAGATCGTGAAGGACTCGGACCTCAATCTGCCGAGCGCGCCGCGGACGATCCTGAACGGTCGCGTCGGCGGTGCTCGCCGGTTCGCCGCGCAATCGTGGGAGATCGACCGGATCAAGCGGGTGGCCAAGTCGTCGGGCACGACCATCAACGACGTCGTGCTCGCCATGGTGTCCGGCGCGCTGCGCGACTACCTGCTGGAGCAGGGGGCGCTGCCCGACGAGCCGATGTCGGCCATGGTTCCGGTGTCGCTCGCACTGCGCGCCGGCGGTGACAACGGCGGCGACGGCGGCAATGCGGTCGGGGCGATTGTCGTCAACCTCGCCACCGACCGTGCGGACGGAGCCACCCGGCTGGAGGAGATCGCTTACTCGTCACGTTCGAGCAAGCGGCTGTTGAGCTCGCTGTCGCCGACGCAGATCCTGGCCTACTCAGCGATGCAGATGTTCCCGCTCATGCTGGGGCCGATCCCGGGGTCGATGAAGCTGACCAAGCCGCCGTTCAACGTCATCGTGTCCAACGTGCCCGGCCCGCGCAACCAGATGTACTTCAACGGCGCCAAGCTCGATGGCCTCTACCCGGTTTCGATCGTGCTGGATGGGCAGGCGCTCAACATCACCCTCTGCAGCCGGGACAAGTACCTCGACTTCGGCCTCATCGGCTGCCGCAAGAGCGTGCCTCACCTCCAGCGGTTGCTGACCCACCTGGAGTCAGCACTCGCCGAGCTCGAACTGTCCTGGGGCTAGTCAGGACGGCGGAACGAACTGACTGGCGGTGAAAGCTGCTCCTTGCGGGTCGGCGATGACCGAAGCGCGAACCCATGGCATATCGATCGGCGGTGTGATGACGCGCCCTCCCAGTTCAGCAGCGAGGGCAGCCGTTTCGTCGGCGTTGTCCACGGCGAAGGTGATGCCCCAGTGAGCGGGCGTTGCGGCGTCGGCCGGATCGATCAGCTCGACAGCCGCGACGACATCCTCGAATCCTGCCGGAGCGCCCATCTCGGCCATGGACGCCCGCATGCCCGGAGAGACCTTTTCCTCCAAGTGGTCGCCATAGCCGGGTAGCGCCCACATGGGCGTCGGACCGCCGACGTCAAGCGTCGACCAGCCGAAAACGGACCCGTAGAACCGACGGGCGGACTCGAGCTGACGCGAATTGAGGGTGTTGAAGTTGACCGAACCGTGTTCGTTGACGACCTCGGACCCGCGGTGCGTGCCGGGTTGCCACACACTGAAGACCGCCCCTTCGGGATCGGTGAAGACGGCCATGCGGCCGAACTCCATGACGTCGAAGGGGTCGGCGACAACATTGCCGCCGGCATTGACGACGGCCGGAACCGTGGCGTCGACGTCGTCGGCCCAGATGTATGTGTTCCACATCGCCTTGTTGGGTGCGCGCTCGGGTACGGACCCGATGGCGGCGACGTCGCCGCCATCCAGCCGTGCGATGAAGTACTTCATGGGCGAGCCGGGCGGCATGACGTCCTGGCAGTCCCACCCAAACAGGCCTGAGTAGAACTCGACGGCGGCGTCTGGATCTGGCTGCGTGGTGTCGGCCCAGCACGGCACTCCGGTTGGGTATCCCTGTCGCTTGATCATGTCGCTCCCTCGGATTGTCGATCAGGGTGGCGACGTTAGGTCGAGGCGCTGACAGAACACGCGGAGTCGCGACGCGTCAGGCGTAGACGTCGGTCACGACGTCGGCCAGGCGGTCACTGTCGATCTTCTTGGTCAGATCCGTTTCGCTGATCATGCCGACCAGGCGGTGGCCGTCGAGCACCGGGATGCGCTTCACCTGGTGCTCGGACATGATCGCGAGCGCATCGTCGATGTCCGCGTCAGCCGACACCCAGTGGATGCTGCCTTGCGCGAACTCGGCGGCGCGGGACTCGGTGCAGTCCCCGCCCTCGGCGATGCACCGGACGACGATGTCGCGGTCGGTGAGCATGCCGTGCAGTTTGTCGTCGTTGCCGCAGATCGGCAGTGAGCCGACGTCGAGGTCACGCATCATCTTCGCGGCCTCGGCCAGGGTCTGGTCCTCCTTGATGCACTGTGCGCCAGTGGTCATCACGTCTCGTGCAGTTGTCATGGTTCTTCCCCCGATGTGTCTCGATTGGCTTTTCTCCACCATGCGCTCGCGGTCGGTCACTTGGCCAATGAACGCTCAGCCCGTGCTCGTTCGTGGAATGAGCAAGCCCATTTCCACTCGCTGACTGCGGGTAGTGTCGGTGCATGGCAGAGATCTTCTCCCTCAAGTACCCACAGTCGCTGGGGGTATACGACCACTACACCGATGCGCAGCGGGCGGTCGACTACCTGTCCGACGAAGGCTTCCCGGTTCAGAACGTCCTGATCGTCGGCACCGACCTCAAGCAGGTCGAACGCGTCACCGGACGCCTGACGACGTCGCGGGTCCTCACCGCCGGCGCCGCCTCCGGTGCGTGGCTCGGGCTGCTGGTCGGGCTGCTGCTGGGGATCTTCGTCAAGGGAAGTGCCTACTTCGCGACTGTGCTGACCGGTGTCCTGCTCGGTGTCCTGTTCGGCTCGATCTGGGCGCTCATCGGGTACCTCGCCACTCGCGGCCAGCGCGACTTCAGTTCGATCTCGAAGGTCATCCCGGGCCGTTACGAGGTGCTGACCGAGCACAACCTGCTCGCGCAGGGCCAGGAGCTGCTCGCCAAGCTTCCGGTCAAGCCAGCCGACCTCTGACGTTTGTGCTGTTCACCCCTAGGATTACGCCGTGACAAAGACCAATCCGGGCAACTTCTTCGAGGACTTCACTCTCGGCCAGGTGATCCAGCACGCGACGCCGCGCACCGTCACCGAGGGTGACCGCGCCGTCTATGGCTCGCTGTACCCGACGCGGTTCGCGGTCCCGTCCTCTGCGGCCTTTGCCGCGAGCGTCGGGCTGGCTGCACACCCGGTCGAGGAGTTGATCGCGTTTCACATCGCATTCGGCAAGACGGTTCCGGACGTCTCGCTCAACGCGGTGGCCAACCTCGGCTACGCCGAGCTGCGGTTCCACCAGCCCGTCGTACCGGGCGACACGCTGTCCACATCGTCTGAGGTCATCGGGCTCAAGGAGAACTCCAACGGCAAGAGCGGCGTCGTCTACGTCCGTTCGACCGCCGTCAACCAGCGCGGCGACGTGGCGCTCGAATGGGCCCGCTGGGTCATGGTGCACAAGCGCGACCACGAGGCCCCGGCACCGGAGACCGTCATCCCCGAGCTCGCCTCGGTGGTGGACCCGGCCGACCTGGTCATTCCGGACGGGCTCGACTTCTCCTCCTACGACTTCGCCGCGGCCGGCGAGCCGCACCGTTGGGACGACTACGCGGTCGGGGAGCAGATCGATCACGTCGACGGAGTGACGCTCACCGACTCAGAGCACCAGCAGGCCACACGCCTGTGGCAGAACACGGCCAAGGTGCACTTCAACGTCGAAGCCCGACCGGACGGCAACCGACTCATCTACGGCGGCCACATCATCTCCATGGCACGCGCGCTGTCCTACAACGGCCTGGCCAACGCGCAGTTCATCGTCGGCATCAACGCTGGCGCGCACACCTCTCCGGCTTTCGCCGGGGACACTGTGTACGCCTGGTCCGAGGTGCTGGACAAGGCAGAGATCTCCGAGTCGATCGGCGCCTTGCGGCTGCGGCTCGTCGCGACCAAGGGTCGGGACGAGTCGATGACCCTCAAGGGCGAGGACGGCAAGTATGCGACCGGGGTCTTGCTGGATCTCGACTATTGGGCCCTGATTCCACGGTGACGGTGGCTCGGTGAGTGTCTGGCTGGTGCGCCACGGCGCCACGGCGTGGAGCGAATCCGGGCGCCACACCGGCCGAACCGACATCCCGCTCATCGCGGCCGGCGAGGAATCGGCTCGGGGCCTCGCCTCCGTGCTCACGGGACACCCGTTCCAGCTGGTGCTGACGAGCCCCCGGCAGCGGGCCCGACAGACAGCGATCTTGGCTGGTTTCGACGGCGCCGAGACGACCGAGGACCTGGATGAGTGGGATTACGGCGTCTACGAGGGCATGACGACGGCTGACATTCGCCAGTCCGTGCCCAGGTGGACGGTCTGGACACACCCGTGCCCCGGCGGCGAGGCCGCGCCCGACGTCGCGCGGCGGCTCGACCGCGTCGTTGACCGGCTGTGCGCCGTGGACGGCGACAGCCTTGTGTTCGGCCACGGACACACGCTGCGCGCATTGGCCGCTCGTTGGTTGGCCGAGCCGGTGGCATCCGGCCGATTCCTGCGGCTCGACACCGCCACCTACTCCATCCTCGGGCACGAACGGGAGCAGCCGGTCGTGATGGCGTGGAACGTCCCGTCGGGCTGTTGACTGGCAGTCACTACGCTGGCCCAGTGAGCATCGACCTCCACACCCACTCGAACCGGTCCGACGGCACGGACAGCCCCACTGAGCTCGTCGAGAATGCCAAGGCGATCGGGCTCGACATCGTCGCCCTGACCGACCACGACACGGCAGTCGGCTGGGACGAGGCCGAGGAGGCCGCCGAGCGGGTGGGCATCCGGCTGGTCAAGGGCATGGAGGTCTCGACCGAGCTCGCCGGTCGCAGTGTCCACCTGCTCGCTTACGGCCTCGACCGTGAGCACGCGGGCCTCATCGGAGAGCTGGAAAAGGTGATCGAGAGCCGAACCGGCCGGATCCCGAAGTTCATCGAGAAGTTCCGCCTGATGGGCATCGAGGTCACCGAGGAGGAGATCCTCGCCAAGGTCGGAGACGCCGACGCCGTCGGCCGTCCGCACATCGCCGACGTCCTGGTTGAACGGGGCATTGTCGCGACACGGGACGAGGCATTCGACTCTCTGCTGTCGCCGGGCGGTGGCCTGTACGTCGGCCGATACTCGATCGCGCTGCCGTCGGCCATCGAGCTGGTCAAGGCCGCCGGTGGCAAGGCGGTGCTCGCCCACCCGTGGTCGCGCGGCTCCCACAAGGTCCTGACGCCCGAGGTCATTGCCGGCCTGGTCGAGCACGGACTGGACGGCATCGAGGTCAACCACGCCGACCACGACGCCGAGGCTCGGGTGACACTGCATCAGATCGCCAAGGAGAACGACCTGATCGTCACCGGGTCGAGCGACTACCACGGGTCCGGCAAGTCCTCCGACTTCCGATTGGGTGCAAACACCACCGATCCGGCCGAGTTCGAGCGCTTGATCGGCTAGGTGCGGGCCCTGGGCAAGAACTGTCGTTGAGGCGGCCATTGTGGTCTGAACGACAGTTCGTGGCGGTCCCGACCGCATGAATGTCTAAAGATGCGTCCCAGGACCGGCTGATTCTCGGCGGATTGGTGCGGCTGGCTAGTTGGCCAGCAGGAACGGGAGCCAGGCATCGGCGAGGCCCTGCGGATTCTCCACGGCCGGGGAGTGCGCCGAGTCGGGGATGACCTTGATGTCGACTCCGAGACGCTTGGCCATCGCAGCCTGAGCATCGTGCGGCCATGCGTCGTCGTGCTCGCCGCGGCCGACCCACACCGGAAGCGGGAGACGCTCGACGCCGGCGATCAGGTCCGGCGTGTGCATCAGGTGCTCGGTCATCGCCTTCAGCGAAGCCACGGAGTTCGACGTGAAGCGGCGCTCCAGGAAGGCGCCGATGTCAGGCAGTCGTTTCACGCCGTTCTCGCGGAAGCGGTGGATCTCGACGAGCGGAACCTTGCCGAGGGCCTGCGCGAACTGGCTGAGCGGTCGCTCTGCCGACTCACCCAGTGCCTCCGGACCGGTACAGAGCAGGCTCAGCGTCCGCCACGTCGAAGTCGTCTCCAGGACCGCGGTCTGTGCGACCAGCCCGCCGAAGGAGTGACCGAGCAGATGGGAGGGCTCGGTTGAGCACTCGCGGGCAAGTGATGCCGCGTCGGCGGCATAGCCGCTGAGCGAGTAGTCGTCGTCATCGGCGCCGGGGGTCTCGAACTGACCGCGCTGGTCGTAGGCCGTGGCATCGAAGCCGACGGACGCCAGGAGCGGGAGGAGAGGTGTGAAGTCCTCCTTGCTCCCGGTCCACCCGGGGATCAGCAGGACGTGCGCGACCGGATCGGGGACCCGGATGGTGTGGGTGGCGAAGGGGCCGCGACTGGTCTCGATGGTGGTCGCCGCGACACCGGAGGGCAGGTCGAGCGACTTCGGGGTGCTCATCGGCCGCGTTGGGCCATGCGCGCGACCAGCGGCGCAGGCGCGTACCGGGCGATGAACGACAAGACCTTGTAACGCACGGACGGAATGGAGACGGCCTTGCCGCGCTCGAAGTCCTTGAGGGTGGCGCGCACCGTCGGGTCAGCCTTCAGCCACATCCACCGCGGGACACCGGAGACGTCCATGTGTCCGCGCTGGTGGAACTCGGTGCGGACGAATCCGGGACACATCGCGGTCACGGTGACACCCGAGCTTGCGTAGTGCCAGTTCGCCCAGCGGGAGATGTTCACCAACCAGGCCTTGTGGGCCGAGTACACGCCGCGCGGAGTGAACGCGGCGACGCTGGCGACGTTGATCACGCCGCCGTGCCCTCGCCCGGTCATGGCCTTGATGGCGGCGTCCATGAGGTGCATCGGTGCCCGGACCAGCAGATCCAGCTGCTTGTCTTCATCGGCGATGTCCGTCGTACCGAACCAGCCGGCGAGCGAGGAGCCGGCGTTGTTGACGACCAGGTCGATCGGGCTTGAGGTGTCGGTGACTCGGTTGACGGCGCGCGCGAGGCCGTCCTCGGTGGTCAGGTCGGCGCCGATCACCTCGACGTCGACGCCGTTCCGGCCCCGGAGCTCCGCGGCCACGGACTCGAGCCGTTCCACATCGCGAGCCACCAGCGCGAGGTTCCAGCCGCGGCTGGCGAGCTCGCGTGCAAAGGAGTTGCCGATGCCGGCCGTGGCTCCGGTGACCAGTGCGCGTCGTGCCATGTGCGCAGGGTATCGACGCCCGCTGCGCGGCGCGACAGCGACGTGCGGAGGCGTCGGTGACGTCGGTGGAGAGAGCCTGCCAGAGGTACTCCCGCCGATTGGGCGCAGGACGATACGTTTGCCCCGTGGTGGCAAAGACGATCGCGGTGGTGAACCAGAAGGGCGGCGTGGGCAAGACGACCACGGTGGCCTCGCTGGGCGCTGCACTCGCTGAGCAGGGGCAGCGTGTTCTGCTGGTCGACCTCGACCCGCAGGGTGGCCTGACGTTCTCGGTGGGGATCGACCCCGAGGACGTCGACGTCACGGTGGGCGAAGTGCTGCTGGGCAAGGCCGGGCCGGACGACGCCATCGTCATCACCGACGACGGCATGCACCTGTTGCCCAGCAACATCACGGTCACCCAAGCCGAGGAGACGTTGGTCAACCGCACCGGTCGTGAGCAGCGACTGCGGGTTGCGCTGGACAAGGTCGCCGACGAGTACGACTGGATCCTGGTCGACTGCCCGCCGACGCTCGGTGTGCTGACCGTGGGCGCCCTGTCCGCCGCACACGAAGTGCTCATCCCGCTGCAGGCCGAGACGCTGTCGCATCGCGGCGTGGGCCAGCTGCTCGACACGATCCACGACGTCAAGCAGTTCATCAACTCGCAGCTCGTGATCCTCGGTGTGCTGCCGACGATGTACGACGGACGCACCAATCACGCGCGGGCGGTGATCGCGGCGATCGAGGAGACATACGAACTCACGATTCTCCAGCCGCCCATCCCCAAGACCATTCGATTTGCCGAGGCGCCGGCGATCGGACGGTCGATCCTCGGCACCAGCAAGAACCACAAGGGTGCCGAGGCTTACCGGCAGGTTGCAGCTTCGTTGATGAATGGGCGCGGCTGAAGGATCTGGGTTACCGTCTTTCGGTGCTGATTCGTCGTCCTCGGGGCTCCGCTGGAGTCGCGCGTTGCGCGCAGCGTCCGGGACGACACCGGGCGCCGCACCCGTCCGCGCGGATGGGGACGATTCACCTTCGCCCACCTGGGGTATTCAGAGTCATGGGTGGAACGGTGCCGAGTCTTCTTCTGGCCGCGATCTCGGTGGCCGTTTTCGGCGGGTTGTTCACCGCGAGTGGCTCGCCGCCGGCGGAGGCATCGGCGCTTGCCCGATCCGCCAGTCACAAGCCGGCGCTGCCGAAGTTGCCCACGCATTCGGGCCAGGGTCGCCGGATCGTCTTCGATCAATCCGAACAGCGGGTGTGGTTGGTGGCGGCCGACGGCAAGATCGAGCGTTCCTACCTCGTGTCCGGCAGCAACCGGGACAACGTGCGACCCGGTTCGTATCAGGTGAATTCGCGCACCCGGTACGCGCGGGCGTACAAGGGCAGCGGCACCTTCGAGTACTTCGTGCGGTTCACCCAGGGGCGCAACGCGCCGATCGGGTTCCATTCCGTGACGGCCAAGCAGGGCGAGTTGGTCTATGCGCGGGAGGACCTGGGGACCGCCCGGACGCCCGGCTGTGTCGAGCAGTGGCGCAACGACGCCAAGGCCCTGTGGGAGTTCGCTCCCGTGGGCACCCGCGTCGAAGTGACTGCCTAGTCGCGATTCACCGGTGCGCCGCCGCGGGTGCGGTTGCGGTTGCGGCGGTTGCGGTTCCGGTTGGCGCCACCGGTGTTGCTGGTGCCCTCGCCGGATTTGGCTTGGGGCTGGCCGCCACTTGAGCGCCCGCCCTCTGAGCGCCCGCCACCTGAGCGGCCGCCACTGGGGCGATCCGTGCGTGGCGGCTTGGGCGAAGGGTCCTTGAGCCGGCCCTTGGCGTCCCGTGGAATGCCGAGGTCGTGGAACAGGTGCTCGGAGGTGGAGTAGGTCTCCAGCGGCTCATCGAAGGGAAGGTCGAGCTCCTTGTTGATGAGCTTCCACCGGGTGAGGTCGGCCCAGTCGACGAAGGTGACGGCGATGCCCGATGCGCCGGCGCGACCGGTGCGGCCGATGCGGTGCACGTACGTTTTGTGATCTTCGGGGCACGTGTAGTTGATGACGTGCGTGATGCCGGCGACGTCGATACCGCGGGCAGCGACGTCAGTGGCGACGAGGATGTTGATCTTGCCGTCGCGGAAGCGCTGGAGCGCCTTCTCCCGGGCAGTCTGGGCCATGTCGCCGTGCAGCGGCGAAGCGGGGAAGCCGCGGTCGGTGAGGTCTTCGCCGACGCGCTGCGCCTGCCGCTTGGTGCGGGTGAAGACGATGACCCGGCCGACGTCCTCGGCTTGCAGGATGCGGGCGACGACTTCGGGCTTGTCGAGATCGTGCGCCTGGAACACGAACTGTGCCGTCGCCGGCACCATGTGGTCCTCTTCGGGAGATTCGGCGCGGATGTTCATCGGATGCCGCATGTGCTTGCGGGCCAACGTGACGATCGCGCCCGGCATCGTCGCCGAGAAGAGCATCGTCTGACGCAGTTCGGGCGTCCGGGAGAGGATCGACTCGACGTCCGGCAGGAAGCCGAGGTCGAGCATCTCGTCGGCTTCGTCCAACACCATGGACTTGACGTGGCTCAGGTCGAGCGCGCCGCGGTTGACGAGGTCGAGCACGCGTCCCGGAGTGCCGGTGACGATGTCGACTCCGGACTCGAGGGCGTCGAGCTGCGACTCGTAGGGGACGCCGCCGTAGATGACCAGGTTGCGGGTGCCGCGCTTGGCCGAAGCCGTGTCGATGTCCTTGGCGACCTGAATCGTCAGTTCGCGCGTCGGCGTGAGGATGAGCGCCTGCGGCTTGCCGGGTGCCGCCAGTTCGCTGTAATCGGGATCGTGCGGGGCCACGGTGCGCTGGACAACGGGGATGGCGAAGGCCAACGTCTTGCCGGTTCCGGTCCGGGCCTGGCCGATGAGGTCGGTTCCCATGAGGGCGACCGACAGCGTCATCTCCTGAATCGGAAAGGGGCTGGTGATGCCGACGTCGGCGAGCGCGTCGGCGATCTCGGGCATGACGCCCAGATCGGTGAAGGTGGTCAGGGCTCTACTCAGTTCTTCAAGGACGGTCTAGGGACTCATCGATCAGGTGCCCCGGAGACTGAACGCGTTCTGCTGAAGCTGCTCTGAGGCGGTGTGTGCCCCTTCATGGTATCGGCCGCACCCGAGTTGGCCGCGACCGCGGTAATAGTCGCCCCACGCCGAGCCGTAGGCTCGGAGCCATGACGAGCGCGACCAGCCCTTCGGCCTTCAACGACGAGACGTACCGCGCCGGCGTCATCGAACTTTTGGGTGCGCTGGCGTATGGCGAAATCAGCGCGTGCGAGCGCATCGTCGACGACGCGCGGATGGCCCCCGACCTGGCCACCCGGGTCGAGATCGCGATGATGGCCGCGGCCGAGTTCGACCACTTCATCGGCCTGCGAGACCGCCTGCAGAGCCTGGGCGTGGACCCGTATTCGGCGATGGAGCCGTTCACCAAGACCTTCGAGAACTTCCACGGCCGGACTGCACCGTCGGACTACCTCGAGGGCCTGGTCAAGATGTACGTCGGGGACGGGCTGGCTGCCGACTTCTACCGCGAGATCGCCGCCTACCTCGATCCGGAGACGCGCCAGCTCATCGTGGAGACCATGAGCGGGACGAGTCACACCGACTTCGTCGTCGAGCAGGTCCGCAAGGCCATCGACGCCGACCCGCGCCTCGCCGGCCGCCTGGCGCTGTGGGGGCGCCGGTTGATGGGTGAGGCGCTCAGCCAGGCACAGACGCTGGTCGCCGAGCGCGACACCCTGAGCGCCGTCCTCGTCGGCGGCGTCGACCATCCGGGCATGGACCTCACTGCGATCGGCCGCATGTTCACCCGCATCACGGAGGCTCACACCGAGCGCATGGCTGCGCTCGGCCTGGAGGCGTGAACTACTCGGAGGTCAGTCGGCGAGCGATGACCTTCAGGCAGAGCGTCTCGTCGGCGCCCTCGAAGATCGACAGCACGCGGGCGTCCACGAAGTAGCGGCTGACCGGGTACTCCTCGGCGTAACCGAATCCGCCGTGGATCTGCAGCGCCTCGCGGGTGACCCACTCGGCCGCCTTGCAGACGTAGGCCTTGACCATCGCGGCCTCGAGCGTGCCCTCGCCCTTGGCCATCATCGTGGCGACCGTGTACGAGAACTGGCGCGCGGCCTGGGTGAGGACCGCCATGCGGGCCAGCTTGGCCTTGGTCAACTGGTAATCGGCGATCGGCTGGCCGAAGACATGACGCTGGTTGGCGTACTTGACGGCTTCTTCGTAGGCGGCCTGCATGACGCCGACGGCGCGGGCAGCCGTCTGCAAGCGACCGTTCTCGAAGCCGGCCATCTGGTAGTAGAAGCCGTTGCCCAGACCGTCCTCGCCACCGACGAGCGCGTCGGCGCCCACCCGCCAGTTCTCGAAGCTGACCTCGTAGCTGTGCATACCGCGGTAGCCGATGGTGTCGATCGCGCGGCCGGACATTTTGCCCCCGCCGTCTTGCTCGAAGTCGAAGCCGTGACCGTCGCCGCGTTCCTTGGGAACGATGAACAGCGACAGCCCACGGTGCGTCTTGGAGCGATCGGGATCGGTACGGGCCAGCACCATGAGGACATCGGCGCGAGCGGCCATGGTGCACCAGGTCTTGACGCCGTTGATGACCCAGTCGTCACCGTCGCGGGTCGCCGTGACCTTGAGGTTGGCGACGTCGGAACCGTAGTCCGGCTCGGTGACGGCAATCGCGTTCATCACCTCGGTGGTGGCGAGCTTCGGCAGCCACTTGTTCTTCTGGTCTTCCGTGCCGCCCTTGAGCAGTGCGCGCGTCATGATCTCCGGGCGGGTGATCAGGGAACCTCCGGCGCCGAGTGAGCCGCGGGAGAACTCCTCGGTGGCGACAACCATGCCGATGTACTCGGATTCGCCGCCGGCGCCGAATCCGCCGTACTCCTCGGGGATGGACAGGCCGAACGCACCGATCTCCGCCAAGCCGCTGATCAGTTCTTCGGGGATGTCTGCGTTCTCGCGGTGGATCTTCTCCGCGCGCGGCGCGATCTGCTCTTCGGTGAAGTCGCGGAAGGCGTCCTGAACGGGGACGAAGTCCTCGTCGAGATGCCGCGGACCGGGTCCGGCATCGGCCAGTTCGGCCAGGAACTCGGGGGAGCGGTAGGTCTGCAGGAACTCCTTGGCGCCGTCCAGGGCGCCGGCCTCGACGCCCCACAGCTCCTCGCGTCCGAACAGCTTGCTGGCCAGCTCGGCCACTGCGTCGGCCACGAAAGCGTTGGTGATCTTGGCTTCGAGGTCACCCTTCGCGCCGTACTCGAGGAGCGAGTGCGCGGTAGCGACGGCGGCCGCGGCGTGTGCGAGGTCGTAGGCCAGCACCTGATTGGCGTCGGCGCCGCCGGGCAGCGAGCTCAGCGTCTTGGCGCCGGTCTGGACGACGCCCTCAGCGAGTTCGACAACTGAAAGGGCCGCGGAAAGATCTGCAGTCATACTCCAGAACGATAGTGGCCCTATCCGCCGAGGCCGAAGCCGACCTTGCGGCCGGATTCAGAGGTGAAGTAGAGGTACGCCACCTTCTGGGCCGGAACGGCGACGGTGTGTCCCTTGGCGTCGGTGAGGCTGAACACGGCGGTTTCGGCGAGTGCTTTGTTGAGCCCTTCGAGGATCGCGTCAGGCGCCTCGTCGGTTTCGACCGACAGTTCGCGCCCCACGTGTTGGACACCGATCTTGACCTCCATGGTCATTCCTCTCCTTCTGCATGAATCGGGAAGCCGCCAATGCCGCGCCAGGCGAGGCCGGCAGCAAGCTGAACCGCCTCGTCGCGGCTCAACTCGGAGTCCGACGACATCCAGCTGCGGGCGCTCACATGGCCGATGCCGACCAGCCCGGCGGCGAGCAGATGCGACGCCGGAGGCGACAGGTTGGTGTCCTCCCGGATGACCTCGGCGATCGCCTGAGCCGACTCCTCGGTGACGCGTTCGACCAGCTCGCGGACGCGCGGATCGCTGGTCAGGTCGGCCTCGAACACCAGCCGGAAGGCGGCGCGCCGGTCGGCGACGTAGTCGTACCAGAGCTCCATCGTGGCCTGGACACGACGACGGTTGTCCTGGGTGGAGTCCAGCGCGGACTTGACGCCGTTGATGACGGTGTCGACCGAGGTCTCCAGCAGGGCGAGGTAGAGATCGAGCTTGCCCGGGAAGTGCTGGTAGAGCACCGGCTTGGACACGCCGGCCCGCTCGGCGATCTCGTCCATCGCCGCCGCGTGGTAGCCGGACTCGGCGAAGACATCGAGCGCGACGTGGAGCAACTGGGCCTTGCGGGCGGTCCGCGGCAGTCGTCCGTTGGGCGTCTTCAGCGGGACGGGGTTGCTCACGCGACGAGCCTACCGGGAGCGAGTGAGGGGCCGTCGGGCGTGAGTGGGATGCTGATCGTCGTGACGGCGCAGATCGATCCCGGAAAGCCCGTGCTCGTGACGGGCGCCAGCGGCTACGTGGCCAGTTGGATCGTCCGATACCTGCTCGAGGACGGCCACACCGTCCGGGGCACCGTGCGTAACCCGGACAAGCCCGAGCACCTGCACGCGTTGGCCGAGGCGCATCCCGGCCGGCTGACGCTGCACCGGGCCGACCTGCTCGACGAGGGCAGCTACGCCGAGGCCATGGCCGGATGCGAGCTGGTCATCCACACCGCCTCCCCGTTCCTGATCGGCCGGGTCAGGGACCCCGAGGCGCAGCTGATCCGGCCGGCGCTGGAGGGCACCCGCAATGTGCTCGGCAGCGTCAACGCGACGCCGTCGGTCAAGCGGGTGGTGCTGACCAGCAGCGTTGTTGCCATCTACGGAGACAACATCGACATGAAGGGCCGTGGCGCCTTCACCGAGGCCGACTGGAACACCACCAGCTCCGTCGACCACCAGCCGTACCCCTACTCGAAGACGGTGGCGGAGCGCGCCGCCTGGGAGCTGGCTGAGGCGCAGGATCGCTGGGACATGGTCACCATCCATCCCGGGCTTGTCCTCGGCCCAGCGCTCACCACGGCCAGCAAGTCCGGCTCGATGACGACGATGAAGTCGTTCATCGACTACTCGTTGACGACCGGGGCGCCCGACCTCGCCATGGGGATGGTCGACGTGCGTGACGTGGCCCGTGCACACATCGCCGCGGGGTTCACGCCCGGCGCGCACGGTCGGTACATCACGAATGGGCAGACGGTGACCATGCTGGACATCGGCCGGATGCTGCGGCGCCGGTTCGGCCGCAGCTACCCCTTCCCCTACTCGACGATTCCGAAGCAGGTCTTCCGGCTGGTCGCACCATTTGCCGGGTTCTCCCGGGAGTTCGTCGACAAGAACGTCGGCTGGCCGCTGGCCTTCGACAATGCGCGCAGCATCGCCGAGCTGGGCTTGTCCTATCGGCCCGCCGAGGACACGCTCCGCGATCACTTCCAGCAGATGATCGACGACGGCCTCACGCACAAGCCCCTGAGATTGTGGGCTCGGGACCGGCGGGGATGATGGACGCATGACTGACCTCAGCGGACGCCACTTTCTCGTCACCGGCGCCAACACCGGGATCGGCAAGGAGACGGCGCGCGGGCTGGCCACGGCCGGAGCCAAGGTCACCCTCGCCGGTCGCTCGGAGGACAAGACCCGTGCCGCGATGGCGGACATCTCGACCCAACTGCCGGGCGCGGATCTGGCTTACCTCCAGATCGACCTCAGTGACTTCACCTCGGTCCGGCAGGCGGCCGACGAGTTCCTCGGCCGCGGCGATCAGCTCGACGGGCTCATCAACAACGCCGGCTTGGCGGGCTCGCCCGGCATGACCGCCAGCGGTTTCGAAATGACCTTCGGCACGAACCACATGGGGCCGTTCCTCTTCACTCAGCTGCTGCTGGACCGGCTGAAACAGGCTGACGCCGCCCGCATCGTGAACGTCGCCAGCACCATGCACTACCAGGCCAAGGGCATCGACTGGGACGCCGTTCGGCGGCCCATGGTCTCGCGACTCGGCCTGAAGGAGTACGCGGTCTCCAAGCTGGCCAACGTCCTGCACGCGCAGGAGCTGGCCCGCAGGCTGGCCGGCACGAACGTGACGACTTATTCGCTGCATCCGGGCGTCATCGCCAGCGATGTCTACCGCGAGGTCCCTCGACCACTGCGAAAAGTCATGACGATGTTCATGAAATCCACGGCCGACGGCGCCAAGACGAGCCTTTACTGCGCGACGTCGCCGGACGTGGCCGGGCAGAGCGGGCTGTACTACGACGACTCCAAGCCGAAGACGCCGTCGTCGGTGGCGACGCCCGAGCTCGCCGCCGAGCTGTGGGAGCGCAGTGAAGCCTGGGTGAACGAGGGCTGACTCGACGCGCGGCGGCGTCCCACGATGTGGCCCGATTGGTCCAGAGGGCCGTTGACCGGGAAGAATGGAGTGCCTGCCGGCGTTGCGTCAGACGTCGAGCCAAACTGTTTTGAGGAGTAACCGTGGTCGCGCCACTCGTGGAGCCCGCCAGCGAACTGACCATTGATGAGGTTCGCCGCTACAGCCGGCACCTGATTATCCCCGACGTGGGCATGGACGGGCAGAAGCGGCTCAAGAACGCGAAGGTCCTCATCATCGGCGCCGGCGGCCTCGGCAGCCCGGCGCTGCTGTACCTGGCCGCGGCCGGTGTCGGCACGCTCGGCATCGTCGACGACGACGTCGTGGACGAGTCGAATCTTCAGCGCCAGGTCATCCATGGCCAGTCCGACATCGGGGTGCCCAAGGTCGAGTCGGCCGCGGCGTCGGTCGCCGAGGTCAACCCGTACGTCACCGTCATCAAGCACAACCTGCGTCTCGACGAAGACAACGTCCTCGACATCTTCAAGGACTACGACCTCATCCTCGACGGCACCGACAACTTCGCGACCCGCTATCTCGTCAACGATGCGGCCGTCATCCTCAACAAGCCCTACGTCTGGGGCTCCATTTACCGGTTCGAAGGCCAGGTGTCGGTGTTCTGGGCGCAGGAAGGCCCGCAGTACCGCGACCTCTATCCTGAGCCCCCGCCGCCGGGCATGGTCCCCTCGTGCGCCGAGGGCGGTGTCCTGGGCGTCCTGTGCGCCTCGATCGGCTCGATCATGGTCACCGAGGCGATCAAGCTCATCACCGGCATCGGCGAGCCGCTGATCGGCCGGCTGATGGTCTACGACGCCCTCGAGATGCGCTACACGACGCTGAAGATCCAGCGCGACCCCACCCAGACGCCGCCGACCGAGCTGCTCGGTGACTACGAGGCATTCTGCGGTGCGGTGAGCGACGAGGCAGCCGAGGCTGCCGCGGACTCGACGATTTCGGTCACGACGCTCGACGGGTGGCTGAAGGAGCGCGCCGATGGCGGCCGCGACTTCGTCCTCATCGACGTGCGCGAACCGGTCGAGTACGAGATCAATCGGATCCCGGGTTCCATCCTGATTCCGAAGGGCGAGTTCGTCAGTGGTGCGGCACTCGAGAAGCTGCCGGCGGACAAGCAGGTCGTGCTCCACTGCAAGTCCGGCGTGCGCTCGGCCGAGGCCTTGGCCATCGTGAAGGCCGCGGGTTACAAGGACGCGGTCCACGTCGGCGGCGGGGTCGTCGCGTGGGTCAACCAGATCGACCCGTCGCAGCCCTCGTACTGATCTAATCGCCTCCATGACGGCTCGGCGCGCGGTTTCGGTCGCCGTGCCGATGGCGGCGGCGGTCGTGTGCGGAGCGCTGTATGTCGCACTCTCCTTGATTCGGTTCGGCCGGATGGAGGTGGCGTCGTACGACAACGCCATCTTCGAGGAGGCCATCCGCGGATACGCAGGGGGTGGGTGGCCGATCGTCCCGATCAAGGGCCCGGGGTTCAATCTCCTCGGCGATCACTTCTCGCCGGCCATCGCGACCATCGCCCCGTTCTACCGGCTTTTTCCCCATGCGGAGACCTTGCTGGTGGCCCAGGCAGCACTCATCGCGGTCTCGGTCTTCGTGGTGGCCTCGGTTGGCGTGCGCGCGCTCGGCGTGGGCTGGGGCAGCGTGGTCGCGGTCGCCTACGGTCTGTCGTTCGGCCTGCAGTCAGGGGTCGTCGCGGGCTTCCACGAGGTCGCGCTCGGGGTCCCGCTCCTGGCGTTGGCCGGCGGGGCCTTCGTCGAGCGGAGGTACTCCGCCGTGATCGGGTGGTCGCTTCCGCTGTTGCTGGTCAAGGAGGACCTGGGCCTCACGGTGGCGGCAGTCGGCGGCGCCCTCTTCCTCGTCGGTGAACGGCGCCGCGGCATGATGCTCGCCGGAATCGGTGCCGCGGCGACGGCCGTGGTGGTGCTGGTCCTCATTCCCTGGGCGCGCGGCGACGACTCCGGTTACGCCTACAGCCTCGGCGGGGACGGTCTGCTGGCGACCTTGGCCGACGAGCCGGGCCGCAAGGCGCTCACCGTCCTGCTGACGTTGGCGGTCGGCGGCATTGTCGCCGTGGCCTCGCCCTGGGTGCTGGTCGCGGTGCCGACCCTGGCATGGCGGTTCGCGGCCGACAACCCGTACTACTGGGGAACCGACTGGCACTACTCATTGCTGCTGATGCCGGTGATGGCGATGGCGGCGATCGACGTGATGCAGCGCATCGTGTGGGTCCGGCCGGTCGCCCTTGCGGGGATGGCGATCGTGACAACGCTGGCCATCGTGCCCAATTCGGTCGTGGCGTCGCCACTCGTGCACTACCTCAGCCCGGACGCCCTCCAGCCGACCGAGCGCGAGCAGGCCGGCGAACGGGTGCTCGACCTGATCCCGGCCGGGGCGACCGTTGAGAGCGACATCGGGTTGATCAACCACCTCGTGGCCGACGGGCGGGTCGTCACCTGGATCGGCACGGATCCCCCGCTGCCCGGACCAAGCGGGGCAGCGGGAGGTGCCCCCAGCGTCGACCGTGCGCCCGAGTGGATCGTCCTCGACCACGATCCGGCGTCGAACATCGGCTCGCCACCGGATGCGGTCGAATTCGCCGAGCAGCGCCACGGTGTCGAGTACGAGACGGTCCTGCAGGCAGATCCGTTCCAAGTGGCGCGCCGGGCGTCGCCGTGACCGTCAGTCAGTGGCGGGCGCGGTCCTCATAGGCAGCGCGGGCCGCCTCGTCGACTTCGGCGAGCACCTTGTCGGCGTGCATGGCCTTGGTGAGCGCCTCACCGACTCGGCGTGGCAGCACGCTCGTGGCGCGGGCGATTCCGCGCGTCCAACGTGGAACCCATGCCTCCGGGACAGGCCGGCGGATGACGTCCTCGATGACGGTGGCGACGTCGTCGGCGGTCACCGGTTTGACGCCGCGAGCGGCCGGGACACCTGCGGCCAGCTCGGTCAGGACGACGGTGGGCAGAACGACCGACACGTCGATCCCGGCCGGCGCCAACTCGGCACGGGTGGCCTCGCTGAAGCCGACGACCGCGAACTTGGACGCCGAGTACGTGGCGCCGTTGGCCACGGCGACCCGACCGACGGCGGACGCGACGTTGACGATGTGGCCGTGGCCGCGATCGGTCATTCCGGGGACCACGGCTTTGGTGCCGTTGATGACGCCGTGGACGTTGACGTCCAGGATCCGACGGGCGACTTCCTCGGGCTCCTTGACGACCTCGCCCAGCGGCATGATGCCGGCGTTGTTGACCAGGATGTCGACAGGTCCGAGATCGCTGACCGCCGCGAGGAAGGCCGCCCAGGACGACGGCGACGCCACGTCGAGCGCGGCCGCGACGACGGTGCTCCCGGTGGTCTGCGCCAACTGGGCAGCGACGTCCCGGGCCAGGGCTTCATCACGGTCACCGATGGCGACCCGTGCTCCGGCGCGGGCCAGCCGCTCCGCCGTGGCCAGACCGATGCCGCGGGCGCCACCGGTGATGACGGCGACCATCCCGGTCAGGTCGTTGTGCTTGGTCATGCGCGGACTCCTCGTGGCTCGAGCAAGATGGGCTGGCCGTCCTTGGGAAACGGCAGCGAGTAGTAGGACAGCGGTGCGTCGTACGCGGGGTCGACCGTCCAGTCGAACCGGCGCAACAGCTGATGCAGGATCAGCTTGACCTCGGCGAATGCAAAGAACATACCGAGACACTTGTGGACCCCGCCGCCGAACGGCTCCCACCCGTGCCGGTGACGCTTGTCCTCGCGTCGCGGCTCGGCGAAGCGCAGCGGATCGAACGTCTCGGGTGCGGTCCAGATCGCGGGGTCGTGGTGCTGAAGGTGCACCATGACCGACGTCAGTTGCCCGGCCGGGATTCGGTGGCCGAGGATCGTCGTCTCCTTGACGGTTTGCCGGGCCACGACCGGGACCGGCGGGAGCAGACGCAGGCACTCGCGAATGACCAGGTCGAACTCGACAAGCCCGTCGAGCTCGGCGAGCGTCGGGCTGTCCGGGAGGTCGGCCGCTGCCGTGCGGAGCCGTTCCTGCCATTCAGGATGCTGTCCGAGGTACTGCAGGGCCGTCGAGACCGTGATGGTGGAGGTGTCGTGCGCTGCCATCAGCAGGAAGACCATGTGGTTGACGATCTCGGTGTCCGTGAACCCGGTGCCGTCTCCTGGCCCGTCGTCGCGCAGTCGGCACAGCACCGAGAACAGGTCGTCGCCGTCGCCGGCACGTTTCAGCGGAAGGTGGCGAGTCAGGAAGGACTCCAGCAGCCGCCGGCCGGCCAGTCCCCGGCCCCAGCGGGTGCCCGGGATGGGCAGGCGCACCAGGGCCGTCGCGGCCTGCACGGTGTCGATGAAGGCGCGGTTGACGCGGTCCATCTCGCCCGGCTCTGCCAGTTCGGCGCCGCCCATGAAGATCTGCGTGGCCAAGTCGAGCGTCAGGCTCTTGAGCGCCGGGTAGGCGCGGAAATCCGGCCCCGGCTGCCATGCGTCCAGGCCGGCGGCGACGGCCGGGCCGAGCGCCGAGGTGTACGACTCCAGCCGCGTCCGGACGAACGCCTCCTGGAGCAGCCGCCGGTGGCGGTGGTGCTCCTCGAAGTCCAGCAGCATCAGGCCGCCATCGAAGAACGGCCCGACGAGCTCACCCCACCCCGGTTTGTTGGCGAACGCCTTCTCGGGGTTGCGCAGTGCCTCGCCGCACGCGTCGGCACCCAGCAGGATGGTCCAGCGCTTGCCGGCGAAGTCCATCGTCGAGACCGGGCCGAATCGCTCGAGGTGGTCGGTCATGAACCCAAGCGGGTCGCGCATGTAGGCGAAGGTTCCGCCGACGTAGGGGATGCCGCGGCGTCGCGGAGCGGTGTCGCCGACGTATCTGACAGGCATGCCTGTCAGTTTGACGGAGTGAACCGGACCCGTCAAGGTTTCGGGTGTGAGCGTCACCGAGCGCAGCTACCGGGGCAAGTCCGGCGGCGAGCGTGCAGCCGAGCGTCGGGCCCGATTGATCGACGCCACGATCGCGGTACTCAGTGCCAGCGGTGAGGCGCACGCGACGATGACAGCGGTCTGTGCTGCCGCGGGGCTGACCGAGCGCTACTTCTATGAGAGCTTCTCCGGACTCGACGACGCCAAGCTCGCGGCACTCGACAGCGTCTGCCAGGAGATCCTCACGCTGGCGACGGCCAAGGTGGAGGAAACGGTCGACCAATCGCCGGAAGCGCGCGTCCACGCCGTGATGGAGGGCTTCGTCGACTGGGTGAACGAGGCCCCCGCGAAGGCCAGCGTGGCCGTGATTCACGCCAGTGCGAACCCGCGCATGCGGGCGCGCCGCAGCGAGTTGCTCGCCGTGTTCGCCGACTTCGTCGCCCGTGAAGCCGCAGAGTTCTACGGGGAGGATGCTTGGCCGATGGACCGTGCTCGGGTGCACGGGCTCGTCTACATCGCGGGGTTCGCCGAGCTCGTTGCGTCGTGGCTCAGCGGTGACGTCCAACTGACCGGCGACGAGCTCGTTGAAACGGCCGAGGGCCTGTTCGCGGTGATGAGCCGCCGCACCTAGTGGTCGACGGCCTCGAGTTCACGCTTCACCACTTTGCCGGTGGCGTTGCGGGGGAGTTCGTCGAGCACCACGATGTCGCGTGGCACCTTGTAGTTCGCCAGGTGGTCGCGCACGTGCTGCTTCAAGGCGTCCTCGCTGACGTCGGTGCGCAGCACGACGAACGCGCGCAGGCGCTGGCCGAAGGCATCGTCGTGCACCCCGATCGCCGCGGCCTCGACCACCGCCGGATGGCTGGCCAGCGTCTCCTCGACCTCCTTCGGGAAGACGTTCTCGCCACCGCTCACGATCATCTCGTCATCGCGTCCCTCGATGAACAGCCGACCGGCTTCGTCGAAGCGGCCGAGATCGCCCGTGGCGGCCAGGCCACGGATGCGGTCCTTGTCGCCACCGCCGGTGTAGCCCTCGAACAGCATGGAGTTGCCGACGAAGACGCGGCCGACCTCGCCTTGGGGCACCTCGATCCCGTCCCGGTCGAACAGCTTGACCGTGACTCCGCGTGGGGGCCGCCCGACCGTGCCCGGAGCCCGGCGCATGTCGGTGGGCGTGGCGATGGAGGCGAACGAGACCTCCGTCGAGCCGTAGAGGTTGTAGAGGTTGTCGCCGAAGGCGTCCATCCAGCGCGCCGCCAGCTCGCCGGAGACGGGCGAGCCGGACGAGGCGACGACCTGCAACGAGCTCACGTCGTACTTGGCGCGGACGTCAGCGGGCAGCTCGAGGATCCGCTGCAGCATCACCGGCACGACGGCGAGCACCTCGGCGCGGTGGTTCGCGACGTCGGCCAGTGTCTGCTCCGGATCGAATCGTCGCCGCAGGATCATCGTCGATCCGAGCCCGAGCGCAAGCCCGAAATGCGCCAGCCCCCAACCGTGGAACAGGGGTGCGGCGATCACCAGTTGCGTGCCGGCGCGCAACGGGATGACCGAGAGGAAGCCGGCCGGCCCGTCCAGGGTGAGTCCGGAGGACCCGCGCTGGGCGCCCTTCGGAGTGCCGGTGGTTCCGGAGGTCAGGATGGTGAGCCGACCGGCGCGGCCCGGCCGCGGCGGCGTCTGGCCGGCGAACTGGGTGCAGAACTGCTCGAGCTCGGACGTCCGGATCCGGATCCGTCCGACGGCTGCGATGTCCAGTGCCTCGGCGAACTCATCGTCGTGGATGAGCGCGACGGCCGATTCGCGGTCGCAGACGTCGGCGAGCTGCGGCCCGGCGAATGCGGTGTTGAGCAGCAGCACATCGGCGCCGGCCTTGGCGATGGCAACGGCCGGCTCGACGAACCCGCGCCCGTTGCGCGCCATCAGCCCCACGCCGTCGCCGGGCTTGACGCCGCTGGCCCGTAGCGCCGCGGCGAGTGCATCGGTGCGGCGGTCGACGTCGCGCCAGGTGAGCTTGCCGGCCTCGTCGATCAGCATGGCGCTGTCCGGGTGGCGGACGGCGTTTGCGCTGACGCCAGTGCCGAGGCTGATGCCGTACTTGAGCGCCGACAGCCCCAGGTGCGGGAGCTTGACCGGATTGATCGGGGCGAGGATCCCGGCCTTCGTCAGGACCAGTGCGTTGCCGGCCTCCCGGGCTGCCCAGGTCAGCGGGTTGGGCAACCTCGGCTTCACCCGACGGGACTCTACGTGGCCGGCGATGTTCGCCAGCAGCTCATCCATGATCCGGCTGACGGGCAGGTAGGCCGCGAGGTCTGCGGCGGTGCCGAAGATGCCGGGGGAGTCGTAGGCGAATCGCAGCGTGAGCCGGGTGCCGCCGTCGTCGCTCTCGCGGAGGCGGAGCCGCAGGCGATGGTCGACGCCGGTCAGGGTCGTCCACTGCAGTTCTCGTTCCGGCTTGTAGACGGTCACCTCGATGTTTCCGCCGACCGGCACCGCGCCCACGGTCAGCATGACCCGGTAGCGCGCACCAACGCCGGGGGCATCGGTTCCGAGCCGTCGTTCGACCTGCAGCTTGTCGCTGAACGCGCCGAGCGTGGCGGGGTCACCGAGCGACTTCCACACCTCGGCCGGCGACGCCGTCAGGGCCACCTTTCGTTCGATTCTCACCGCGATCCCCTCAACCCAGCACCGGGATTCGGCGTTCGCTCTGCAGGTTGGTCAGCACGTCCTGCATGCGGCCAAGCAGGTCGTCGTAGATCTCGTCGAGGTCGGGGTCGTCGCCATAGGTGGCGCGCAGGTCGATCGGCGCGAGGTACTGGATGACGATCTTGGACGGCAGCGGGATGAACGGGGCGAACGGCGGCATCAGGCCGAACGGGAGCCCGACCATGATGGGGAGGACTTTCACGCGCATCGCCCTGTCGAGCCGGAGCAGCTGCGCCAGTCTCTCGCCGCGGGAGAGGAAGAGTGCCGTCTCCTGACCGCCGATGGTGACCTGGGGGACGATCGGCACGTCGTGCTCCAGGGCGAGCCGGATGAACCCCTTGCGCCGGTTGAAGTCGACGACAGCCGACTCCCGGGTCGGCCGGAAGACCTCGTAGTCGCCGCCGGGGAAGACCTGCAGGAGGGCACCGGAGCGAAGCGCCATCTCGGCGTTGCCGGGGTCGGCTTCGACCGTCCCGTACCGCCGAAGCAGCCGGGCGGCCGGCGAGTTCAGGACCATCCGATGGGCGAGTTGGTAGAACGGCCGCTCGACCCCGAAGTGCGACGAGATCGCCAGCTGGGAGATGAACACCTCCGGCGACTGCAGCCCTCCGCTGTGGTTGCCCACGATGAGTGCCGCGCCTTCGGCCGGCAGGTGGTGCAGGCCGCGCACCTCGGGCCGGAACCACAGGCTGACGAGCAACCAGAGTGCCGGCAGCGTCTCGCGCATGGTGTCGGGGTCACGGTCGTCGAGGTTGCCTTCGCGGAAGCGCGGGACGAGCGCCTTGAGGCGTCCGGGCGCGGGAAGGGCAACCATGTCGCCATCTTGTCGCAACCGAGTCCTAATCTCGGGTGAATGGAGGAGGACTTCACCGAGGCCGTTCTTGCCTTCGTCGAGCGAGTGCCGGCGGGGCGCGTCGTGACGTACGGGCTCATCGCCGATCACTTGGCCGGTGCTGGACACGGGGGTGGCGCGCGGCAGGTGGGCCGGGTGATGTCGCTCGAGGGCGCTGCGGTGCCGTGGTGGCGCGTCGTGCGCGCCAACGGAACCCTGCCGCCCCACCTCGTGGTCGATGCGCAACGTGAATGGGCGCGGGAGGCGACACCGGTCAAGCGCGGACGGGTGGATGTCGCCCAGGCCGTGTGGCATCCCTGACCAACTGGCGGCGTGTGTCGGTGCGCTCTGGTGAGATAGGCGCGTGCCTGAGTTCGTCCTGCGTCGCGCTTCGCCCGGTGTGGCGGCTGCGCCCCTGCTCGACGACAGCCAGCAGGCCGTCCTCGACCACTTCTCCCGGGGCGCCGGTGGTCCCCTCCAGGTCCTCGCCGGACCGGGTGCCGGCAAGACGACCACGCTCGTCGAACTCGTCGTCGATCGCGTCGAGAACGGGGGCCTGAACCCCGCCGAGATCCTCGTTCTCACGTTCAGCCGCAAGGCGGCACAGGAGCTGCGATCCCGGATCGCCCGACGGCTGCATCGCACGATGGCCGCTACGCCCGCCATGACCTTCCACTCGTTCGGTTACGCGCTGCTGCGGTCAGAACAGCCGGCGGAGGCCTTCGGCCAGCCGGTCCGGTTGCTCAGCGCACCCGAATTCGACGCCGCCATCGCCGAGCTGCTGGACGGCACGGATCCCGAGGTCTGGCCGGTGGGCCTGCGCAAAGCCCTGACCACGCGCGGCATGGCCTCGGAACTTCGGGCGTTCCTCGGCGCCGCTCGCGGGCTCGGCATGGATGCCGTCGACGTCGAACGCGTGGCCGAGCGCGCCGAACGGGCCGACTGGCTGGCGGCCGGCCGCTTCTTCGACGAACTCACGGCGGTCGCGGCCCTCGAGAACACCATCGACCACACCGACCTGATCTTCCAGGCCGTGCGCCTGCTGGGCGACCCGGAGGTTCGTGATCGCTGGCGGTCGAAGTTCAAGCTCGTCGTGGTCGACGAGTACCAGGACACCGACCCGCTACAGGTCGAACTCCTGCAGGCACTGGCCGGCGACGGCGCCGATCTGGTCGTCGTGGGCGACCCCTATCAGTCCATCTACGGCTTCCGTGGGGCCGACGTGCGCGGCATCGTCGGGTTCCCGGACGCGTTCGCGACGTCGCGGGGTCCGGCACCACGGATCACGCTGTCGCACACCAACCGCTACGGCCCGGTCATCAGCGCCGCCGTTCGCTCCATCGTCGAGAACCGTGGCGTGCTGGGTGCGGTGGACGGGCCGGCCTTCGAGGCGCTCCGCAACCCGGAGTCACGCGCCGTCGACCCCGGCCGCGTCGAGGTCCGCACCTTCACGTCATCGACCGCCGAGGCCGAGCACATCGCGCTGTTGCTGCGCGAGGCCCACCTGCACGACGACGTCCCGTGGCGCGCCATGGCGGTTCTGGTTCGCTCCGGCTTGCATCTCGGACGGCTGCAGCGAGCGCTCACCGCGGCAGGCGTGCCGGTCGAACTGGCCGGCGACGAACTCCCCATCGCCCTCGAACCGGCGGTGCGGTCGTTGCTGGCAGCGCTGCATGCGGCGGATGCGCTGGCCCGAGGCGAGTCACTGCTGCCCGATGTCGCCGAAGCGCTGCTCACCGGGCCGCTCGGCAACGTCGATGCGGCGGGCCTGCGGCGCCTGGGTCGCGCGCTCCGCCGGCACGATGCCGCCGATGGTGAGCGGCCGCGGGCATCACGGCTGCTGGTGGCCGAGGCGCTGGGCGACCCGGTCTTCCTGGAGACGATGGAGTTGTCCGGGCCGCCGGCCTGGGCCGTTGATGCCGCCGCCCAACTGGCGCGCTTGCTGCAGCGGGCCGCCGCCCAGATCAACGCCGGTGAAACCGCCGAGCAAGTGCTCTGGACGCTCTGGGACGGCACGCGCTGGCCGCAACGCCTGCAGGCGGACGCCGAACTCCCCGGCGAGGCCGGTCTGCGCGCCAATCACGATCTCGACGCGGTGTGTGTGCTCTTCGCCGAGGCCGCCAAGGCTGAGGAGCGCGGCATGCATCGGTCCGTCGTCGAGGTGGCGCGGGCCCTTGAGTCACAACAGATTCCGGCTGATTCTCTGGCTCAGACCGGCGACCACGGCGAGTCGGTCCAACTCATGACCGCCCACCGATCCAAAGGCCTGGAATGGCCGCTGGTTGTCGTCGCGGCGGTGCAGGACGGGGAGTGGCCGGACGTCCGCGCTCGGGGCAGCCTGCTCCAGGCCGATCGGCTCTCCGCCGACGGCGTGCTGGCTCGTCCCTCGGCCGCCGCGGCGGTGGCCGAGGAGCGCCGGCTGTTCTACGTCGCCTGCAGCCGGGCCAAGTCGCGCCTCATCGTCACCGCGGTGGCCAGCGGCTCGGACGAGGGCGAACAGCCGTCCCGTTTCGTCGCCGAGCTGCACGGGCAGGTCAGCGGCAACGGGGCCCGGTCCGTGCCCGAACCGCTGGCCCGGCCGCACCAGACCCTGTCGTTGCGCGGGGCGATCGGCCAGCTCCGCCGCATCGGTGAGTCCACCCGCGATCCCGCGGTGCGCGACCGGGCTGCCCAGTTGCTGGCCCGCTTGGCCGAGCACCCGGCTGGGTCCGCCGCCCATCCGGACCGCTGGTGGGGCACGGCGGCACAGACCGAGGCTGCGGTGCCGGTCCGCGACCCGGACGAGCCGCTGCGACTCTCCGGCAGCCAGATGAACAACCTCACGCAATGTGCGCTGATGTGGTTCGCCGGACACGAGGCCAAGGGTGAACGTGGCACCACGTCGGCCCAAGGCTTCGGCTCGATTGTGCACGCCATTGCCGCTGAGATCGTTCGCACCGGCGCCGATCCCGATCCGGCGGTGTGGGCGCAGCACCTCGACACCGTCTGGTCCGAACTCGGCCTGGCGCCCTGGGTGAGTGCGCGTGAACGTCGGGCGGCCGTCGAGGCGTTGGAGAAGTTCGCCGCGTGGCACCGCGCCAACCGTCGGACCGTCCTCGCGGCCGAGCACGAGTTCGACGTCACCTTCGACGTCGACGGTCGCGACGTGCGTCTGACCGGCTCGATGGACCGGGTCGAACGTTCGGCCGAGGGCATCCACGTGGTCGATCTCAAGACCTCCAAGAACCCGCTCAAGGTCGAGGAGGCCAAGGTCAATCCGCAGCTGGGCGTCTACCAAGCCGCCGTCGAGGCAGGTGCTGTCGCCGAGCTCGATCCCGACGGCGGACCGGCCGGAGCCGAACTCGTCTACCTGCGGACCGAGAGCAAGTCGGCGACAGTTCGCACGCAGCCCGGTGCACCCGACGGTCCGGCGGTCGCGCGGGAGCAGTTGCAGGCGGCGGTGCGTCTCATCGGCTCCGAGGAGTTCACCGCCACAGTCGGCGACGCCTGTGGCTATTGCACCTTCCACCGGATCTGCCCGGCTCAGGAGGCCGGCGGCTCGGTCGTCCCCCGCAGCGAAGGAGAATTTTCGCAGCGGGCGGTGCCCCCAACGGCGGAGGCGCCATGAACCGGCTGGTCACCTCGCCCGAGCAGCTCAGCGACCTGCTCGGCATCCCGTTCACCGAACACCAACTGGTGGCCATCACTGCGCCGCTCGACGTTCCGACCGCGATCATCGCCGGCGCCGGATCGGGCAAGACGACCGTCATGGCCGCGCGTGTGCTGTGGCTGGTCGGGCATGAGGGCATACCGCCGGAGCGGATCCTGGGACTGACGTTCACCAACAAGGCGGCAGCCGAGCTGGGGCAGCGCATCCGGGCGAGCGTGGCCAGGTTGGAGGTCGACCCGGCCGCGCTGGGTTGGGGCGACCCGACCACCGCGACCTACCACGCTTTCGCCGGTTCCCTGATCACCGAGCACGGCCTTCGGTTGGGCATCGAGCCCGACCTCCGCATCGTCACGGACGCCTCGCGCTTCCAACGGTTCGCCCGAGCGGTCGAGGGCTACGCCGGCGAGATCGAGCTGCTGTCGACGTACGTGCCGTGGCTCGTCGCCAACGCGCCCAAGCTCGATGCCGAGCTCGCCGAGCACCTCGTCACCACCGACGACCTCCGCGCGTACGACAACCGCGTCATCGCGCTCGACGACTGGCTGCCGAGCGAACGACCGCCCAAGGATGGGCACAGCCAGAAGGTCATCGCCACGGCCGCTGCCGCGGCCCGCAAACGGGGCGAGATCGCCGCGCTGGTCGATGCCTACCGGGCCGCGAAGGCGGCCGACGGCGTCATGGACTTCTCCGACCAGATGGCATGGGGGGCCGCGCTCGCCCAGGTCGCCGAGGTGCGCGACGCGATGCGCGAACGGTTCGACGTCGTCCTGCTCGATGAGTATCAGGACACCTCGGTCGCGCAGCGCGATCTGCTCGTCGGGCTGTTCCATGGCATGCCGGTCACGGCTGTGGGTGATCCGGCCCAGGGCATCTACGGGTGGCGCGGGGCGGCCACCGGCAACCTCGAGGACTTCCTGGACGACTTCTCCGACGGTGTCCACCGCAGCGAAGGAGAATCATCGCAGCGGGAGGTACCCCCAGGCCGCCGCCTCACGCTCCTGGAAACGCGACGCTGCCGGCCCGAGATCATCGCCGCCGCCAACGACATCATCAGCGATTTCTACCGGGACGCCTCAGTGACCAAGGCCGTAGAGCCACTCACCTCGGCCAAGCCGCCCGGCGGGTCGGTCAGCGTCGCGCTCCACGAGACGGTCAGTGACGAGATCGCCGCCCTGGTCGAGCAGATCCGGGCCATCCGCGACGCCGGGGAGATACCGCTCAAGCAGATCGCGATCCTGGTGCGCGCCACCCGTGAGAACGGCGAGATCGTGATGGCCCTGCGCGAGGCACACATCCCGTTCGAGATCGTCGGCCTGCAGGGTCTGCTGATCCAGCCCGAGGTGCTCGACGTCCTGTCGCTGCTGGAGGTGGTGGCCGACGCCACCGCCAACCCGGCCGTGCTGCGGCTCCTCACCGGACCGCGCTGGAACATCGGACCGCGGGACCTCGCACTGCTCGGCGAACGGGCCTCGTCCCTCAGTCGAGCATTCAGGGGTGAGGACGCCGACGGCGATCTCACGCTGGCCTCGGCGCTCGCCAAGGCGGTCGAAGGCACCGACCCCACCGAGATCGTCTCGTTGGCCGACGCGCTGGCCGATCTGGGCGACCTGCCGTACTCCGCCGATGCCCGCCGTCGGTTCGCCGAGGTCGCTGCTGTGATCAGCTCGCTGCGCCGGCACACCAGCGACCCGCTGCTCGATCTCGCGCGCCGCGCGGTCCGGGCGCTCGATCTCGACATCGAGCTGGAGGCCGGCGATGTCGAAGGCGGCGGCGACAACCTCGCCCTGTTCCTTGACGCGGTCGCGGCCTACTCCGAGACCGACCGCTACGCCTCCCTGTCCGGCTTGCTCGCCTATCTGTCGGCGGAGGAGCAGTACAACTTCGGCATGGAGGTCTCCACCCCGTCCGAGGCCGAGTCGGTCAAGTTGCTCACGGTGCACCGCGCGAAGGGCCTCGAATGGCACACCGTGTTCGTCCCGCTGATGGCGCGCACGGTATTTCCATCCGCCTTGGGCCGGCCCAACTGGCTCACCAACATGCTGGCCCTGCCGACCGCCTTGCGCGGTGACCGGAACAGCCTGCCGCAGATGCCCGACGACCCGGAGCACTGGACCGACGCCGCCGCGGCCGTTCACAACGCGCAGGTCAAGGACCTCGCGGCCATGGAGGAACGCCGCCTCGCCTACGTCGCCTACACCCGTGCCGCTGAACGCCTGGTCCTCTCCGGGCATTGGTGGGGGCGTACCCAGCTCAAGCCGCTGGGTCCCTCCGAGTTCCTGACGCAGACCCGCGAATGGTTGGCCGAGCGCGGGGTCTCGCCCGTGGTGTGGGCTGACGAGCCCGAGCCCGACGCGGTCAATCCGCATCTGGCGCACGTCCGGACCGCGGCGTGGCCAGTTCCGCAGCCGACGTTGGCCCGGCGGCACGCCTTGGCCGATGCCGTCCGCGCGGCGCTCGCGCAGCCGTCCGCGCCGGTCGTTGTCGACGACGTGGCGATGGCTGATCGCCTGAACGCGCTGGAGCACGACCTCGACCTGCTGCTGGCTGAGGCGGACGCGGCCAACGCGGGGCGGCGCAACGTCGCACTGCCGCTGGCCCTGTCCACGACCTCGATGCTGACGCTCGCCCAGGATCCGGCCAAGCTCGCGCGTGACCTCGCGCGGCCCATGCCACGGCAGCCGTCGCCGGCGGCTCGGCTGGGCACCCGGTTCCACGCCTGGGTCGAGGCACACTACGGCCAGCAGGTGCTGCTCGACCCGACGGACCTCCCGGGTCGCGGCGACGTCAACCTCGCCTCGGACGAAGACCTGGCCGACGTCATCGAACGGTTCCGCGCCGGACCCTACGGCGATCGTGCGCCGGTGGCCATCGAGGCGCCGTTCTCGCTCGTCCTGGCCGGCCAGCAGGTCGTTGGCCGCATCGACGCGATCTTCGAGCGGGACGGCGCGATCGAGGTCGTCGACTGGAAGACCAACCGTTCGGCCACGGCCGACCCGTTGCAGTTGGCCGTCTACCGGCTGGCGTGGGCCGAGATGAACGGGCTCGACCTCGCCGACGTGACCGGAGCGTTCTACTACGTGCGGCTCGGCGAGGTCCAGCGGTTCGACGACCTCCCCGGACGGGAGGAGCTCGAGCGCGTGCTCGCGGGTGAGAGTGTGGCCTCGTGAACTACGCCTTCGAGCAGACCCAACACGACCGGGCCGCGCATCTGCGGCGCGATGACTTGTGGCGCGCCGACAGCGTGCAGGTCATGGTGGTCGGCGGCGAACACATCGCGTCTCACGGTGGCAAGGGCATCCGCTGGATGGCCGTGGACGAAGCGCCCGAAGGCCTCTGGATCTTCCTCGGACTGCGCGACGACATCGGCTACGCCGCCGTCCTGGTCGACCAGATCGTCGACGAGCTGGAGCCGCAGAGCCTGCGGTTCATCGGCCCGACCATCGCCCCGGAGGACGCCTCGCTCGCCGTCCAGGCCGTCGGCTTGTCCCGGTGGCACCAGACACACGGCTACTGCACCCGCTGCGGGGCTGCGACCGACGTCGTCAAGGCCGGACATGCCCGGGTGTGCCCAGCGTGTGGCACCGAGCACTTCCCGCGCACCGACCCCGCCGTCATCATGCTCATCACCGATGGCGATGACAGCGCGGAGGGGGGACGGGCCGTGCTCGGCCGTCAACCCTCCTGGCCGGCCGGCTACTTCTCCACCTTGGCCGGCTTCGTCGAACCCGGCGAATCGCTGATCGACGCGGTTCGGCGCGAGGTGCTCGAGGAGGTCGGCCTCGTGGTCGGTGACGTGGCCTACCTGGGCAGCCAGCCCTGGCCGTTCCCGTCCAGCCTCATGCTCGGCTTCCACGGGGTGGCCGACACATTCGACATCACCGTCGACGGTGACGAGCTGGAGGAGGCCCGCTGGTTCACGAGGCGGGAGATCACCGAGCTGACTGCATCGGGAGAACTCATGCTGCCGCCGCCGGTTTCCATCTCGCGCTGGCTGGTCGAACAGTGGCACCAGGGCGAGATCAGCGGAAGCTGGCTCCGCCGGTGAGCGAACCGGAGGACCTCCTGGCGAACCTCGACCCTGAGCAAAGGGCGGTCGCGACCACGTTGCGTGGGCCACTGTGCGTGATCGCCGGTGCCGGCACCGGCAAGACGCGCGCCATCACGCACCGCATCGCCTATGGCGTCGCCACCGGCATCTACCGTCCGTCGGAGGTCCTCGCGGTCACCTTCACGACGCGCGCGGCCGGCGAGATGCGGTCGCGCCTGGGGGCGCTCGGGGCCGCCGGGGTCCAGGCCCGAACATTCCACTCCGCCTCGCTGCGCCAAGCGCGCTACTTCTGGCCGCAGGTCTACGGAACCGAGTTTCCCGAGATCGTGCAGTCCAAGTTCGCGCTGGTGGCCGATGCTGCGCGCCGCGTCGGCATCCGTGCCGACCAAAGCCTCTTGCGCGACCTGTCCGCCGAGATCGAATGGGCCAAGGTCAGCAACATCCGTCCGGCCGACTACGAGCAAGCCGCCCATCGCCACCACCGAGAGGTCGCCGATCTCGACAGCGGCACGGTCGCCGGGTTGATGGTCGCCTACGAGGACGTCAAGCGCGAGCGTGGGCGCATCGACATGGAGGACATCCTGCTCATCACCGCGGCGATCCTGGCCGACGACGAGCGGGCGGCGGCCCAGGTCCGACAGCAGTACCGCTGGTTCGTCGTCGACGAGTTCCAGGACGTCAACCCGCTCCAGGCGATGCTGCTCGACCTCTGGCTGGGCGGCCGGGACGAGATCTGTGTGGTCGGCGATCCGCGCCAGACCATCTACACGTTCGCCGGCGCCTCTCCCGCGGCTCTGACGGGCTTCACCCGCAAGTACCCCGACGCCGAGCGGGTCGAACTCGTCCGGAACTACCGCTCCACGCCGCAGATTGTCAGCGTCGCCAACGCGGTCTTCCCTCGGGGTTCGGAGGGGGTTCAGCTGTCAGCGCAGTCGCCGGCCGGCGAGGCGCCCCAGTTCAGTGCGCACACCGACGACGCCGCCGAGGCGCGCGCCATCGCCGCCGAGGCGGCGCGGCAGCACCAGCGCGGCGTGCCGTGGTCGCAGATGGCCGTGCTCTTCCGCATCAACGCTCAAGCCGAGCCGCTGCAGGAGGCATTCGGCGAAGCCGAGATCCCGTACACCCTGCGTGGGGTCGAGGGATTCTTCCAGCGCGCCGAGGTCCGTCAGGCGGTGGCGCTGCTGCGGGCTGCGGCGCGCGCGGCCGCTGTCGACGCCGGGCCGCTGGTCCAGGAGGTCCGGGGTGTGTTGTCGAGCATGGGCTACGCCGACGCACCGCCACACGGGGCCGGCGCGGTTCGCGATCGATGGGAGTCCATGCAGGCTCTGGTCTCGATGGCGGCGTCGATGCCCGAGGCTGCGTCCATGGACGACTTCGTCAACGAGCTGGCCCAGCGTGCCGAACATGCGCATGCGCCGGTCAGCGACGGCATCGTTCTGGCGACGCTGCACGCCGCCAAGGGTTTGGAGTGGGACGTCGTCTTCTGTGCCGGCGTCCGTGAAGGTCGGCTGCCGTTCTCGATGGCCGAGACGCCGGCCGAGATCGAAGAGGAGCGGCGCCTGTTCTACGTCGGTGTCACGCGCGCTCGGCGGCAGCTGAACATTTCGTGGCGTGGACGTGCCTCGCGGTTTCTCGACCCGCTCCTGCCGGCCGACCAGCGCGCGCCACGCCGGTCCAAGGTCAAGAAGCAGGTCGCGACCGCCGTCGAATCCCTGGACGCCGCCGATCGTGCACTGTTCGAGCAGTTGAAGGTCTGGCGGCTGGAGGAGGCCAACCGGGCCAGCGTGCCGGCCTTCGTCGTCTTCACCGATGCCACCCTGGCGGCGCTTGCCCAGAATCGACCGTCGGATCAGTCCGGCTTGCTGCGGATGCCCGGCATCGGCGTCAGCAAGATCGAGCGTTACGGCGACGCTGTTCTCAAGGTCATCAGCGGCGCCTAGGCCGCTATGCTTCCGCGGGTGGTGCCCAGAGCAGCGGTCGCTCTCATCGGATGCGGGAACATCGGGTTCCGTCATCTCCAAGCCCTCACCAGTGGCGCCGAACCCGCCACGGTGATCGTGGTCGAGCCCAACGTCGCCGCGCACGAGCGGATCAACGAGCACATCGCGCAGACGGCCGGGTCGTCCAGCAAGGACGTCACCCTCGTCGCCGAGCTCCCCGCCGCACCGCAGACGTTCGACCTGGTCGTGGTCGCCACCACGACGGACACCCGGCGCGCTGCGGTCGATGCGCTGCTCGATCGGCACGACGTGAAAGTGCTCATCCTGGAGAAGGTGCTCTTCCCAACCATCGGAGATCTCGGCGACGTGGGTCGGCGGCTTGCGACGCAGGGCGTGACCGGTTTCGTCAACTGCGGGCGGCGGACCTTCCCCGGCTACGTCGCGCTCCGGCACGACCTCGCCGATGAGCAGATCAACCGGATCGACGTGCGCGGCAACAGGTTCGGCCTCGCGTCGAACGCCGTCCACTTCCTCGACCTCGCCGAGTTCCTGACCGGCGCCGGCGTCGTGTCGGTTTCGGCATCCGGGCTGCAGCCGGGCTTGGTGCCGTCCAAGCGGCCCGGCTCGGTCGAGGTCTTCGGCACGCTGAGTTCCGAGCTGTCCGATGGGTCTCGCATCGACATCGACTGCCGCGACGAAGACCCGATTTCGGTCGGGGTCACCATCGAGACGGACAAGCGGACTGTCTTTGTCGACGAGACCGCGGCGAAGCTCACCGCCGGCGGCGTGACACGAGACTTCGCCTGGCAGACGGTGTCGGCCACGACCTGGATCTACGACGACGCACTGCGTAGCGGCGACTGCGACCTGACACCCTATGCGGACAGTGCACGCCAGCACCGGGCCTACCTCACGGCGCTTCGGCCCCACCTCGGTTTGTCGAACGAGGCCGACGAGCCCTGCCCGATCAGCTGAGCTGTGCACATGAGTTGGGAGTGAGTCGATGAGGGAACCGATCCTGCTGGTCGGCGCCGGCGCCATGGCCATCCAGTACGCCCGGGTGCTCGAGGCCATGGGTCGCGAGTTCGTCGTGCTCGGCCGCGGGTCGGAATCGGCCGATGCGTTTCACGAGGTCACCGGAGTCGCGCCGACGACCGGCGCCCTCGACGAGCAGCTCGGCCGACTGGCGGTCGTGCCGGACGAGGCGATCGTCGCCGTCAATGCCATGCATCTGGCCGAGGTGACGGTCGCCGTGGCCCGCGCCGGTGCGAAGCGGATCCTTGTCGAGAAGCCGGCGGCGCTCGACGCCGCGGAAGTCCAAAGCCTGCTCGACGTCGCGGCGGCGACCGGCGTCGACATCCGAGTCGGCTACAACCGCCGATTCCTGTCCTCGGTGATCGCGGCCCGCCAGATGATCGCCGACGACGGCGGGGTCCTCAGCGTCAAGTTCGACTTCTCCGAACCGGCCCGCCGCATCGGCGCGATGGGCAAGCCGCAGCGGGAACTCGAGGCATGGTTCTTCGCCAACTCCACTCACGTGGTCGATCTGGCGTTCAGCTTCGTCGGCCCAGTCGACCTGGCCGCCGGCGCTGTCGCAGGCGGCGTGGACTGGCATCCGTCGGGCGCGGTCTTCGCCGGGTTCGCACGTTCCACCGCCGGTGCACTGGTGTCGTGGCACGCGAACTGGGCCGGTCCGGGGAGGTGGGGTGTCGAGGTCATCACGTCGGAGCGGCGGCTCATCCTGCGACCACTCGAGGGCCTGTCCGTCCAGGACCAGTCGTCCTTCGCCGAGCAGGTCTTCGACCTCGACCTCGGGTATGACGTCGAGTTCAAGCCGGGCTTGTACCGCCAGGTGCTGGCATTCCTGACCGGTGCGGATTCGGAGCACCTGCCGGACATCGCCGAGCACGCTCGGCAGTGGCCGCTCTACGAAGCGGTGTGCACCGGCTCGCCGTTCTCGCCGGCGGGATAGCCAGCCGGCTCAGTCGGCGTAGCCGGGCAGGGATTCGGCGAGGATCTGCGGAACGCGGACCGTGGCGCCCAGCTGGCACAGCACGCCCACGCCGCCGGTGGCCACGCGGTGGATCAGGACGTACTCGCGCGGAAGGTTGATCCGCAGGGACGTTCCCATGCCGTCGGCTGTGGGCGCGCTGACGTGGCTCACCTGGCGGCGGAGCCAGTCACGGCTGAAGGTGAACTCCTCGGTCCGTCCAGGCTCGATCATGGGACCGAGATAGCGGGCGACCGCCTCGGCGCTGAGGTTTGCGTTCGGACGCAGGAAGCCGAGGCGTCGCAGCTCCGTCTCCAGTTCGTCATGTGAGCCGTCGACGGCGAGCCGGACCACCCGGCCGAGCTCGGCGGGAAGACCGTGCGGCAGACGATCGACGGCACCGAAGTCGACGATGCCCAGCTGGCCGGACTCAAGGATCCGGAAGTTGCCCGGGTGGGGGTCGGCGTGGAGCATCCCCGCGCGCCGAGGGCCCATGAGTATGAAGTGGATGTAGAGACTGCCGAAGTGATCGCGTTCGGCCGTGCTCCCGTTCGCGATGATGTCGGCCAGTGAGCCGGTGGAGTCCATCCAGGTGGTGACGAGCGCCTCGTCGGTGCCGGCCACGGCCCGTGGGATCACGATGTGAGGATCGTCGGCGAACGCATCGGCGAACGCGTTCTGGTCGGCGGCCTCGCGGCGGTAGTCCAGCTCCTCGACGACCCGGGTCTGCAGTTCCTCGATGATGCCGGTGACATCGACGGCCGGCGCGATGAGGGAGAACACGCGGCCCAGCCGTGCCAACTGCCGAAGGTCCGACCGCAACGCCTTGCCGGCGCCGGGGTATTGCAGCTTGACCGCGACGTCAAGGGGCTCGGCATCGGGGGATTCGCGCCAGGTCGCGCGATGGACCTGACCGATGGATGCGGCGGCGGCGGGGACATCCTCGAACGTCGGGAACCGGTCGCGCCAGTCGGTCCCGAACTCCCTGACCATGACACGATGCACGACGCTCGGAGGCATCGGGGGCGCGGCATCCTGGAGCTTCCGCAGCGTCTCGCGGTACGGCTTGGCGATCTCATCGGGCAGCGCCGCCTCGAAGATGCTCATGGCCTGCCCGAATTTCATCGCGCCGCCCTTGAGCTGGCCCAGCACGGAGAAGAGCTGTTCGGCGGTCCGCCGCTGGATCTCGAGGAGCACGGCCTCGGCCGGTGCGCCGGCAATGCGCTTGCCGACGCCAAGCGTCGTCCGCCCGGCGAAGCCGACCGGCAGTGCTGCCAGTTTGAAGCCGCGGCTCAGGGCATTGACCGGCATCTTGGATGCTGTGGGTTCCTCCCGCTCGGGGGGGACGCCCTCGTGCGGGCGATCGTCGGCCATGCCGAAAGAGTACGGACCCTCACGCAGCGGCGAGTAGCGCGCAGGGGCAGCGCGGATGAAAGGCGGTGTATCCGTCGAGGTGGATCGTGCGGTCGGGCCCGACTTTCCGGATCTGCCGCGGGTGGCCGTACTCGGTCTCTCCGGACTCCAGGCACATCGCGACCACCTCTGCGGCGGCCACGTGTTGGGTCAGGATCGATACGTCGGTCGGGACGGCGCGGCCGAACTGCGGGACCAGCGCCAGCCACCCCGGATCCCACGTGGCCCGATGCAGGTCGGCGCATCCGACGCAGGGCGTCTGGCCCGGGACGACGAGTGGACCGACGCGCACCCCGTCGCCGTCCAGCACAACCGGCAGGTGGACCACGCGACAACGCACGGCATCAGCCAGCGCGGTGCGGCCGGGTTCGCCGGACGACAGGATGACGACGAGGTCGCCGTCCGGCCCGACCGCGAGACCTGCCTCGGTGAGAAGCAGGGTGACGGTACGGGCCAAGCCGGTCGTCGGCCCGTCGTGGGCGACTTCGACGCGCAGGGCCGGCCGGACGGGTGGTGCGGCGTCGACGACGAGGCCGGTCGCGATGAGCGGTGCCAAGGCCTCGGCCACGTCCACCTCGAGCTCCGGGATGTCGCGCCGCGCCCGCCGCCGCAGTGATTCCAGATCCCGGGTGCCGTCCAGGGACAGCAATAGTGGGTACAAGCCGGGGCGGTCACGAATGACGACGCCCGGGTTTGTACCCACCTGCAAATGTGTGGAGTCGCGACGCAGGAGCGCCGCACCGGCTCGAACCGAAGGTCTCACTCCGGCACTGTGACCAATGAACGGCCGGCGGGCGAGCCGGCCGTCCACAAGCAGTGCCCGAAGTCGACGCTCTGCCGCCGGGCTCCTTCGGTCAGGCTTTGCCGAGAATGCGATTCAGCTTCGTCGAGCACACCGGGCAGACGCCCTTGGCCATCTTGGTGCCCTTGTCGCTGACATGAATCTCGCCGGTGGCCTCGCGCTTCGCCTTGCACTTCACGCAGTAGAACTCGCCACTCCAGGTTTCCGCCATGTTCATCTCCTCATTGGACGGGCCCCGGCCGGGCCTGCCTTCCCCTGCGGGCCCGGCCAGGGACCCGATTCGCGGCCAACCTAGGCCGCGGCTCGAACAGCGGTCAACCGTTTCGGGAACTTTGATTTCCACCCCCTGTGGATAAGGCTGGGGACAACCTGTGGGGATCGCCGAGCCCAGATGTGGACAGCCGGTGGATAGCCGGTGGACGAAGAACGTCCGCGCGGTGCTGCAACGTCGTTGACGTGCGGCGATACGGTGAGATCCGTGGACGAGGTAGAAATCCGGCGGAGTGCGCGGCGCAAGCGCACCGTCAAGGCCTACCGCGACGGCGACAAGATCGTCGTTCTCATGCCGGAGCATCTCAGCCCGGACGAGGAGGCCGCCCACGTCGAGAGTCTCGTCGCGACCATCCGGCGCAAGGAGCGCAGCCTCACCGACGCCGAGCTGATGGAGCGGGCCGGTCTGCTGAGCCAGCAGTGGCTCGGTGGCCGGGCGCAGCCGACCTTGGTGCGCTGGGTGTCGAACCAGGACAAGCGTTGGGGCTCCTGCTCGTCGCACGATCGATCGATCCGGCTGTCCGATCGCCTGCACGGAATGCCGCAATGGGTGGTCGATTACGTCCTGCTGCATGAGCTGGCACACCTCATCGAGCCCAACCACGGACCGCGGTTCCACGCGCTGCTGGCCGACTTCCCGTACACGGAGCGGGCTAAGGGCTTCCTCGAAGGCGTCTCCTGGCGGCAGCGATGAGGTTGCGCACGTCCTGATCGGTTGGCTCCGGGGCCGCATTCGCGTCGAGTGCGAACCAGTGCGCCGCGTCCTCGTCGGCGCCGATCCGGACCTCGGCGCCAACGGGTGCCTGGACGAGGAACTGAACGTCGAGGTGATGCCCGCCGTGCGGAGGCGGGCCACAGAACGGGACGTGGTGGCGGGACAGCCGGAGCGGGATCGGGTCGACGGTCAGGCCGTCGATGCCGGACTCCTCGCGGGCCTCGCGGAGTGCAGCTTGGGCGAGGGTGGCGTCCGTCGGTTCGCAATGTCCACCGGTCTGGAGCCACTTACCCGCCTTGGCGTGGCGGACCAGCAGCATTTCGTCGTCACCGTCGTCCTGGCCGCGGACGATGAGAGCGCTTCCGGTCAGGTGCTCGGGCTGGCAGTGCCGGAGCATGGCCTCGGGTTCCGCGTCCAGGAGTCCGATGAACCGGCGACGGAGCGCCTCCTGCTCGTCGTCGGGAGCGGCCCAGGCCGCGAGGACTGCCCGCGCGTCGGCATGGAGACTCACTCGTCCTGGCCGGCTTCGCCGGTTGCCCCGTCGTCAAGGAGCTCACCGAGCGCGGCGTCGAACTCGGCGTCGGAGCCGGGCGGAGTGAAGCCGAGCGGGTCGTCCAGATCGGCCGCCGTCGGCATCAGGTCCGGATGAGTCCAGACCGCGTCGCGGGCGTCGGCGCCGAAACGGTCGCGCAGTGCTGCCCACAGCGTCGCTGCATCGCGCAGACGGCGCGGCCGCAGCTCGAGACCGACCAGCGAGGCGAACGTCTGCTCGGCAGGGCCACCGGCCGCGCGACGGCGCCGCATCGCCTCGGACAGTGCGCCCGCCGACGGCATGACCTCAACCGTCGCCTGGGCGACGACGTCGTCGACCCAGCCCTCGATGAACGCCAGGAGCGTCTCGAGCCGCTCGACGGCAGCTTGCTGTTCGGGTGTCCGCTCCGGTTCGAAGAGCCCGGATTCCATGGCCTGCGGCAGCTGCGTCGGGTCGAGGCCGGCGAGCTTCTCCTCGATGCCGGAGACATCGATGCGCGTGTTGCGCGCGAACTCCTCGATCGCGTTCAGGACGGCACCGCGCAGCCACGGCGCATGGTGGAACAGTCGGTGGTGGGCGCATTCGCGCAACGTCACGTAGAGCAGCACATCGGCCGGTCGGTGCTCGAGGCCCTCGCCGAAGGCGGTGACATTCGTCGGCAGGATCGCGGCGGTGCGCTCGGGCCCGAGTGGGAACCCGATGTCGGTGGAGGAGACGACCTCGCCGGCCAGCCCGGCGAGTGCTTGACCGATCTGCTGGCCGAAGATGGCGCCGCCGACCTGCGTCAGCATGCCGACGAGCGGACCGGCCATCGTCTTGGCCTCGTCCGGGAGTGCTTCTCCCATGGCGCCGATGACGTGGGTGGCGACCGGCTCGATGAGTGTTCGCCAGGTGTCGGAGGTCCGATCGATCCAGTCCGCGCGGCTCCAGGCGACGGCGGACGTGGCGCCGGCCGGCATGGACGTGACGCGGTCGAGCCACCCCTCGGCCAGCTGCACGGCGTCGTTGATGGCGCCGACCTGGCCGGACGTGGGGCTGGGATCGGTGCCGGCGGCAGCGGCGGCCTGCCGAGCGACATCCTTGGCCATCGCGAAGTTGATCGGACCGTCGTGCGGCTGGAACATCTGCTGCATCTGGGAAAACAGAACGTTCAAGTCGGGCATCTGGCCCCCACCCATGGGCCCACCCATGACACCGCCCGGGCCGCTGAAGGCCGCGAAGAGACCCTCCATCGGGGTGCCCTTGAAGGGATCGCCCGCGTTGCCGTCCCCGTCGTCGTCGCGCGGATCGGGGCCGGTGCCGGGTTGGATGTCGTCACCCATGCGGCCAGCCTAACCAGCCGCTCCACATCCAGCGACTACCGTCGACCCGTGCGAAAACTGGCCAAGCTGTTGGTGTTCATCGTCCTTCCGGCGATGCTCGTCAACGCCTGGGTGGTCTCCCGCGACACGCGCGAGGCCGCCACATTCGGGGGCGGGCGTGTCGTGAGCATCACCGGACCGGACCTCAATGTCCGCGAATACGGGGCGTCCTCGGGTGCGGGGGCGATCGTGCTTCTGCACGGATACGCGTCGTCGATCGAGTGGTGGGCCGACGTCGCCCCGAAACTCGCCGAGGAGACCGGTCGCCGGGTGATCGCCGTCGACCTCGTCGGGCACGGGGGTTCGGAGTCGCCGCTGGACTCCGATGCATACGGCGCCCAAGGACAGGCATTGGCGGTGGGACGCGCCCTCGCGGCCGTCAAGGCCGACGACGTCGTTCTGGTCGGTCACTCGATGGGTGGACACATCGCCACCGCGGTGGCCCAGCGTGAGCCCGACCTCGTCGACCGGGTCGTCGTCATCGACACGTTCGGTTCAGCCGGTCTGCGTGACCTCGGGCCGCTCCAGGACGCCACCTGCTGGCCCGTGGTGGGCGCAGCCCTGGATCGCGCGCGCTCGATCGACGCCGTCACCAAGTCGTCCCTCCAGGCCGGCTTCGCCGCTGACTTCGAGGTGCCCACCTTCGCGTTCCGCTCGCTGAAGCAGATGATCCACCGCGGGGTGTGCGATGCCACCGCCGGTGACGAGATGAATGCGAAGCGCCCGATCGCGCTGCAGCTGGCGCAGCTGGGCAAGCCGGTCAAGGTCATCTGGGGCGGGCGCGACACCCTCACGCCGACGGCCGCCAACGTCGCGGCCTACGAGAACGCCGGCTTGACGCCTGAGATCGTCGCGCGGGCCGGCCACAGCCCGCAGGTGGAAGCCCCGGACGACGTGGTGGAGATCATCGTTGGCTTCGTGAAGTAGCGTTGCCGGGTGCTGCCCTTGGTCCGGTTGGTCGACATCCGCGCAACGCCGCTGAGCGTTGACGAGGTGTTCCAGGCCGTGCAGGATCCGGCGGCCGGCGGTACGGCGCTCTTCGTCGGGACCGTGCGGGACGTCGATCCGACAATCGACCCGGAGGCCACCGTGGTGCGTCTCGACTACAGCAGTCACCCGAGCGCGCTCGACACGCTGCGCGAGGTGGCCGAGCGGGTGGGCGCTGAGTCCGGCGCAATCGCCGTCGCGGCTGTCCATCGCGTCGGGGAGTTGGCGGTGGGCGAGGCGGCTGTCGTCGTCGCCGCGGCCGCCGCGCATCGAGCCGAGACATTCAGCACGTCTCGGCGCTTGATCGACGAGCTCAAAGCTGCCGTTCCCATCTGGAAGCACGAGGTGTTCGTGGACGGCGAATCGGCGTGGGTGCATGGTGCTTGACGAGATGAAGCCACGGGACTCCCATGCGCGCGTGCACCGGCGGTACGTGAATCTGCTGGTCGCAGCCTTGTCGGTGATCGCGCTGTCATGCGTGACGCTGCTGCTTCCGGTGCCCTACGTCATTCTGTCGCCGTCACCGGCGTTCAACACGCTCGGCGAATTCAACGGCCGCGAGATGATCACCTTCCCGAAGAACGTCAAGACCTACGAGACCACGGGCGCGCTCGACTTCACGACCGTCCTGGTCAGCCAACCGGGTGCACACGTCTCGCTGGCCGAGGCGATGGCGGGGTACTTCTCCGAAGGCTCCGAAGTGGTGCGCCGGAGCAGTATCTACCCCGAGGGCGAGTCGGCGGCCGACTCGACGGCGGCGTCCCGGCTGATGTTCAAGTCCGCGCAGGATGCGGCGAAGGTGGCTGCGCTGCGGGCGATGGACCGCCGGGTTCCGACCGTGCCGGCGGTCTACGTCGTGGAAAAGGGCTTCCCGGCGTACGGGAAGCTGCGTGTCGGCGACCTGATCCGGGCTGCCGACGGTCGCGAGAACCTCACCGTCTCGCAGTTCGTCCAGCTCGTGCGCGCCAAGGAGCCCGGTCAGAGCGTCGCGATCCAGTACGAGCGCAACGGCAAGACCGGCACCGTCGAGGTGGCGACCCGTCGCGACCCGAAGCCGCCGCACAACCCGCGGATCGGGATCTCGCCGGTGGAGATGTACGAGCCGGGCAAGGCGATGAAGATCGATTTCCATGTCGGCTCGCGCATCGGCGGCTCGAGCGCCGGGATGATGTTCGCGCTGGCCATCTACGACCGGCTCACGCCCGGGGCGCTCACCGGCGGCAAGCACATCGCCGGCACCGGCACGATCAAGGTCGACGGGACGGTCGGTCCCATCGGCGGCATCAGGCAGAAGACGATCGGCGCAGCCAGCGGTGGTGCGACCATCTTCCTCGTCCCGGCCAAGAACTGCGCCGACGCGATGCTCGACGCCGACCGGCAGGGCCGGGTGCACGGCATGCAGGTGGTGCGGGTGGCCAAGCTGAAGGAGGCCATCGTCGCCCTGGATGCATTGGCCAGGGATTCGGCGGCAAGCGTGCCCTCATGTGAGCGCGCCGACTAGGGTGACGATGTGACTGACATCTTCGGCGCACCGGGCCGGCCGGTGCCGCCACGCGGCCCGGCATTCGATCGTCGTCGACGTGTCCTCGTCCCGACGCTGATCACGCTCGCGGCCGTGCTCTTCCTGGGCTCGATCTTCACCAACGTCTGGACTGACCGGTTGTGGTACCGCTCGGTCGGCTACGGGAGCGTCTTCTCCACCATCCTGCTCACCAAGGTGAGTCTGTTCGTCGTGATGGGCCTGCTCTTCGCCGTGGTGGTCCTTGCGAACGCGCTGCTGGCCTGGCGGCTGCGTCCTGACGTGCTGCCCACGCGGCGCGACGACCCCGCCTTCCGGTACCGCGTGGGCCTGGTGCCCATTGCCCGCCCGGTGATTGCGGTGTTCGGCCTCGTCCTCACCCTGTTCGCCGGTTCGGTGTCGGCCAGTCGCTGGGACTCCTTCCAGTTGTGGCGCAACGGTGGAAGCTTCGGCCTGCGCGATCCGCACTTCCGCAAGGACGTCGGATTCTTCATCTTCGACTACCCGTGGCTGCAGTTCATCGCGTCCTACCTGTTCGCGATGGTCGTCTTCTCGGTGCTCGCCGCTGCCTTCGTCCACTACATCGTCGGAAACATCCGGCTGGGCGGACGCGGTCCGAGCCTGACCCGCGGCGCACAGATGCACCTGCTGACCCTGGTCGGGCTCGGCGTGCTGGTGCGCGCGTTCTCCTACTGGTTGCGTCGGTTCGGCCTCGCCGTCCAGCCGTCCACATTGTTCGACGGCATCGGGTACACCGACGCCAATGCGCGTATTCCGGCCCAGAACATCCTGGTCGGCGTCGCCATCGTCTGCGCGTTGCTGTTCTTCGCCGGTGCGTTGATGCGCTCGTGGATCCTGCCCGGCATCAGCCTGTCCCTGCTGGTGCTGACCGGTGTGCTCATCGGCGGCATCTGGCCGTTCGTCATGCAGTCCTTCCAGGTCAAGCCGTCCGAGCCGGTCAAGGAGGGCCCGTACATCGCGCGCAACATCGCGGCGACGCGGGCGGCCTACGACATCTCCGACGCCGAAAAACGTCCGTACTCGGCCAAGACCTCGCTGACCGCACCTGAGTTGAGTCGCTCTGCGGCGTCGCGGGTCAGTTCACGTCTGCTCGACCCCACACTGATCGCGCCGGCCTTCGAACAGCTGCAGCAGGTGCGCGGCTACTACACGATGCCCGAGACGCTCGACGTCGACCGCTATCGGCTCAAGAAGGGTGAGACCCCGCAGGATCTCATCATCGCCGCGCGCGAACTCAACCTCGACGGCTTGCAGCCGTCGCAGCGCAACTGGGCGAACGAGCACACGGTCTACACCCACGGCTACGGCGTGGTCGCCGCGCGGGGCAACCTGCGTGGCCCGCAGGGCGCCCCGGTGTGGGTGGAGAAGGACATTCCGCCGGTCGGGAACCTGAAGTTCAAGATCCCGCCGCGCATCTATTTCGGTGAGTTCTCGCCGGCCTACTCGATCGTCGGCCGCCCGGCCGGCGCGTCGCCCATCGAGGTCGACATCCCGCGCGGCGACACCGGCGGCAAGGACACCTCGACGCAGAACACCTACAACGGCACCGGCGGCGTGCCGGTGGGCTCGCTGTTCGCCAAGACGCTCTATGCGTTCAAGTTCGCCGAACCGAACATCGTCCTGTCCAGCCTGGTCAACGACGCGTCGCGGATCCTGTATGAACGTCATCCCCGCGACCGGGTCAAGAAGGTCGCGCCCTGGCTGACGATCGACGGCGACGTCTACCCCGCCGTGGTCGATGGGCGGGTCGTCTGGATTGTCGACGGTTACACGACCAGCAACTACTACCCGTACTCGCAGCATCGTTCGTTGCGCGAAGCCACCGACGACACGCTCACCCACGGATCGACGACCGTGTTGCCGACGGATCAGGTCAACTACATCCGCAACTCGGTCAAGGCCGTCGTCGACGCGTATGACGGTTCGGTCGATCTGTATCAGTGGGATGCCAAGGACCCGGTCCTGAAGTCGTGGATGAAGGTCTTCCCCGGCGTCGTCAAGCCGCGGGCGGCGATCAGCCAGCCGTTGCTGGAGCACCTGCGCTACCCGGTCGACCTCTTCAAGGTGCAGCGCGACGTGCTCGCGCAGTACCACGTGACCGACGCGTCCACCTTCTACGAGGGTGGCGAACGCTGGAAGGTCCCCGAGGACCCGGCCGGCACGAACAGCTCGTTGCAGCCGCCGTACTACCTGTCCATCAGCCGTCCCGGCCAGAAGGGCGGTCCGTACTTCTCGCTGACCACCGTCTATCTGCCCAACAGCCGGCAGAACCTGGCGTCGTTCGTCTCGGTCAACTCCGAGGCCACCGACAAGGAGTACGGAAAGATCCAGATCCTCCAGTTGCCGAGCAAGACCCAGGTCGGGGGCCCCAGCCAGATCGCCAACACGTTCAGCTCCGATCAGGGCCTCAAGCAGGCTTTGCTGCCGTTCTCGCAAGGCAGCGACGCCGTCATCCAGCGGGGGAACCTGTTGACCCTGCCGGTCGGCGATGGGCTGCTCTACGTCCAGCCGGTGTATATCCGGCGGCAGGCGGCCGAGGGCACCTATCCGGTGCTGCAGTTCGTGGCGGCGTCGTTCGGCAAGGATGTCGGTTTCGGTCAGACGCTCGACGAGGCGCTCAGGGTCGCATTGAAGCTGGAACGCGGTGACGTCGATTCGACTCCGGACGAAGACACCGGCGGCGACGAGGAAGCACCGGCTGCGGGCAGGACGCCGAGCCAGTACCTTGAGGACGCATCGGCGCGGTACAACGAGGCGCAGGACGCACTGAAGTCCGGCAACCTGGCGGAGTACCAGAGCAAGATCGAGCAGATGAACCGGCTCATCGAGCAGGCACAGGAGGCGCTGCAGTAGGTGGCGCGGCAGTAGGTTAGGGAGACCGCCATGGGTCTGTTTCGTCGCCGGAATCTGTCCGGTGCCCGCGTGTTCATCACCGGCGCGGCAAGTGGGATCGGCAAGGCCACCGCCCAGGCCGTGGCGGCCAAGGGCGGCGAGCTCTTCCTGACCGACGTCAACGCCGCGGCGCTCGAGGCCACGGTCGCCGAGATCGAGTCCGCCGGCGGGACCGTGCGTCTCGCGCGGGCGGCCGACATCTCCTCGTACGAGGCGGTGCAGGCGCTGGCCGCCGAGGTTCACGAGCAGGTCGATGCTGTCGACGTCGTCATGAACATCGCCGGCATCTCGACCTGGGGCCGTGTCGACCGGCTCGAGCACAAGCAGTGGCAGGCCATTGTCAACGTGAACCTGATGGGGCCGATCCATGTCATCGAGGAGTTCATTCCGCCGATGATGCGCGCGCATCGAGGCGGCGCGCTCGTCAATGTGTCGTCGGCCGCGGGTATCGCCGGGTTCCCGTGGCATGTCGCCTACAGCGCGAGCAAGTTCGGCTTGCGCGGCGTTTCGGAGGTGCTCCGGTTCGACCTGCGGCGGTACGGCATCGACGTCTGTCTGGTGTGCCCGGGAGCGGTGAACACCGGACTGGTGCAGACGTTGAACGTCGCCGGAGTCGACACGACCAACACCTCGTTCACCAAGCTCCGCGACACTTTTGCCGGTCATGCGGCCACGCCGGCCAAGGCAGCCAAGCAGATCGTCAAGGGCGTCGAGCGCGGCACCTACTGGGTCTACACCTCGCAGGACATCCGGTTCTTGTTCTGGCTGCAGCGCTTCTTCGAGCCCGGCTATCGCCTGCTGATGCGAGTGATGAACGACGGGTTCGTCCGCGCCCTCAAGAAGTCCGAAGCTGCCGAACTTGATCCCGGGAGCCGGCGGTGAGTCGTCTCCCGGTTCCGACGCTGCGCGAGGCCGGGCCGTTGGCCTGGGGGTTCTCCCGGCTCAGCGGGCGGGTGACCGGCACCGAGCCGCCGCTGCTGTTCCTGACCATCGGTCGCCAGCACGGGCTGTTCCGCGGGTGGCTGCACTTCGCCGGCAAGCTGATGCCGGGCGGCCGGCTGCCGCGGCGGGAGAGCGAGCTGGTCATCCTGCGGGTCGCCCACCAGCGCGACTGCACCTACGAGACCGAGCACCATCGGCGGCTGGGCCGCCGAGCCGGGCTCACCCCGGAGGAGATCGGCCGGGTGGCCGACGGTCCGGGCGCCACCGGGTGGACGGCGCGGGAGGCTGCGCTCCTGCGGGCGACGGACGCGCTGGTCGCCAACCGTGACCTCAACGACGTCGAGTGGGCGGCGCTTCGGACCCACCTGGGCGAGCGGGATGTCGTCGAGTTCCTGCTGCTCGTCGGGCACTACGACATGCTCGCGACGTTCATCAACACCCTCCGGCTTCCGCCGGACCGACCACTCAGGAAGTAGCGACCATCTTCCGCTTGCGGTCGTAGTCCGCGAGGAACTGGTTGATCTCGACCCATGTGGTCTCGGGCGCCTTGGTCCCGGTCAGCATGCCGAGGTGGCCGCCCGGGACGATCGGGAGCCGGACGTCGGGGGAGTTCGGGAGGATCTTCGCAACGTGCTGCACCGCGGGAATGGGCGCAAGCACATCGGATCTTCCGGCGGCGTTCAGGACCGGCACGCGCACGTCGGCGAAGTCGACGAACTTCGTCGGCCCCTGGAAGTGCCCGGCTGCGATCTCATTGCGCAGCGCGATGCGGTGGTACATCTGCAGCGTCGCGCGTCCGGGGTAGGCGAGCATGTTGTTCATGATCATGTCGACCGCCTGAATCTGCTCGAGGAACTCCCGGTCGTTGCGGCGCGACCACAGGGTGCGCGGCTTCTTCAGGTAGGTCGGCAGCGAGGTGGCCTTGAACCCGATGCTGACGATCGGGGCCGGGATCGACCCGGCGAGCTTCACGCCGGTCCCGATCAGTCGGCCGCCGGTGAACTTGCCGATGGCGCGAACCGGGGCGAGCGTCGGGTTCTTGGAGAAGTCGAACGGGCTGCCCACCATCGTCACCGTCTGGATGGGGAGGTCCGCGTGCACGGCCGCGGTCGTCAGCGCCATGATGCCGCCGAGCGACCAGCCGAGAATGTGCACCGGGCGGTCGCCGGCGTCCTTGGCGACGGCGCGGATCGCGTCGGGGATGACGTCGTTGACGAAGTGTTCGATGCCGACCTTGCGGTCCTCGCCCTTGAGCGGGCCGTAGTCGACGAGGTAGGTCGGGCGCCCACGGTTGACGAAGTCCTCGGCCAGCGAGAGACCACGGCGCAGGTCGAAACACGACGACTGCGAGCCGAGCGGTGGGATGAACAGCAGGGGGAGTCCCTTGGCGCGCACACCTTTGGCCCTGACGTACCGGTGAACCTCACGCGTCCGGCCGGTGTCGATGATGTCCGACGGCGTCCGGGTCGTATCCGCGATGCCACCTTTGACCAGGAAGTCCCAGAGGTTCACCACGCCGTCGCGATTGAGGTCCAACGGGGCCTTGAAGCCGGATCGGGACTTGCTCGTGCCTGTCACGCCCGTCATTCTGCCCAGCAATGGCAGGTTAGGTGCGGGTTTGGCGGGAATGTGTGTCGGCGTCATCCTGGTCGGAGTCGCGGACACTCGATCGCGCGTACTGGCGCTTGATGTAATCCTCGAGCTCGATGTCCTCGACGCGCCACTGGTTGCGTCCGCCGACCTGGATGCCGCGCAGGTCTCCGCTGCGCACGAGCGCGTACACCTGCCGCGTCGTCACGTTGAGAACGTCGGCGACATCGGTCAGCTTGAGGAAGCGCTGTCGGTCGTCGGACACCCTGACAGTTTTCCACGGATACGGTTCGACAGCCGAAGCCGAGAAATCGGGTGTGGATGACTCTCGACGGGACGGCCCGATCCGCGCTAGAAACGACCATGCGCATTCGGGGGGATGCAAACGTTCTGGAGACGGCTGGCAGTGGCTCGGCCGCGTCGGTCCGGCGATTCAATGCGTCGCCGTGGCGCGATCCGCGACTCATCGCCGGCGTACTCATCGTCCTGGCATCGACGGCGTTGGGCGGGTGGGCGATTGCTGCAGCCGATCACACCGTCGGCTACTGGTCGACCCGAACCAGCGTCCGCGCCGGCGCCCCGGTCCAGCAGGACGACCTCGTGGTGGTGCGAGCCAAGGTGCCCGGCCGCACTGCGCGCGGCCTCCTGCGCACCGATCAGCCGCTCCCGGCTCGGCTGGACGACTTGCGCTGGGCGACCGACGCCCGCGCGGGGACGTTGGTCACGTCGGCTGCCCTCGTGCCGCGCAGTCGGGTCGTCGAGCTGCCCGTCTCGGTGAGTGCAGGCGGTATCCCGGCCGATCTGCGTAGTGGCGACCGCGTTGACGTCTGGGCCGTGCCGGACCGGGCGGGGTCGGATGCGGACGCGTCTGTGCGAGCTCGGCGGGTGTTGTCGCGAGTTCGGGTCGTCTCCCGTTCCAGCACCAGCGGCATCGGCGGTGGCCCCGGCGTGACCATGGTCGTGGATGTCGCGGGCGTCAAGCTCGATGCGGCCCTGATGGGCGCGCTGTCCACGCAGCGGCTCACCGTGGTGCGGGTGTCATGACAGCAGAGTCTGCCGGCCACGGTCGCAGCCTGACTGTGGTCGTCGCCGCCGGTGGCGCCGCGTGGGAGGCAGCCGTGCTCGACGAGATTCGCCAGTCCGACCGGTTGCGGCTGCACCGACGCTGCCTTGACGTCGCGGAGCTGCTGGCGCTGTCGGGGTTGTGCGATGTCGCCGTCGTGGCCACGGACCTGGCCGGGCTCGATGCCGACGCGGTCCTGACGCTGCAGCGCGACGGTGTGCGCCTGCTCGGCGTGGGTCCCGAGGAGCGCGGTCGCCAGCTCGGCATCGGCGCGATCATCGTGCCCGGGCAGATCGAGGCAGAGCTGCGCGAACCCGAGTCGCCGACGCCAGCTGAGCCGTCGGGTCGGATCCTGGCCGTGTGGGGTCCGCACGGTGCGCCCGGCCGCAGCGTTCTCGCCGCCTCGGTGGCGTCGGCGTGGGCACAGTCCGGGCAGCGGGTGACGCTGGTGGACGCGGATCCGCGCGGGGGCGCCCAGGCCCAGATGTTTGCGGTCCTCGATGAGGTCAGTGGACTCGTGGCCGCCTGTCGCAGTGCCAACCATGGTGACCTGGTCGCCCTCGCCGAGCACACGGTCACCGTCGAGCCCGGGCTGAACCTGCTCACCGGCGTCACCCGCGCCGAGATGTGGGACCAGGTGCGCGAGGGACCATTCCAGATCGTCCTTCGCACGGTGGCGCAGAACAGTGACGCCGTCGTCGTCGACCTCGGTCCCGGGCTCGATGCGCAGGCCCGGCACGCACTCGGTGCCGCGGATCAGGTGCTGGTCGTCGGACGCGCCGACCCGGTCGGCCTGGCCCGCCTGGTCCGGTCACTGCACGAGCTTGGCTCCGTTCGCTCCGTCGCCCACGTGCCGCCGGTGATCGCGATCAATCACCTGCGGTCGACAGCGGTCTGGAGCGAACACGACGTGCGCGATGCCGTCGAGCGCCTCGCCGGTGTCCGTCCGGACGTCTTCGTCCCGGCGGATTTCAAGACGCTGGACACCGCGGCGCTGCGCGGAAAGGTGCCGGCTCAGGTCGCATCCGGCTCACCGTTCGTGGCCGCCGTCTCGACGCTGCTCAGCCGCTTCTGAACGGCCGAAGGTTCGTCTGACCTGCGAAGGTGACGATGGTACGTTCTCGGGTGACGATCCGAGGAGGAGCATCGTGGACCGCCTGAGCCCCTTGGACGCGCTGTTCTTGAGCCGGGACACGCCCAACGAGCCACGCCAGATCGCGTCCCTTGTCGTCTTCGAGCCGGATGGCTCGCCGCTGACGTTCGACGGCCTGATCAAGGCGCTGAACGAACGCCTCGACATCGTGCCGCGCTACCGGCAGGTGCCGTACAAGGTCCCGGGTGGGGTCGGAACGCCGGTGTGGCGCGACTACCCGCGGTTCGACATCGCGCACCACGTGCGCCGTTCTGCCCTTCCCAAGCCCGGCGGTCGTGCCGAACTGCACGAGCTGGTGGGGCGGCTCGTGGCCCGACGGCTCGAGCTGGATCGGCCGTTGTGGGAGCTGTACTACATCGACGGCTTGGAGAACGGCGCCGAGGCGCTGCTGTTCAAGGCGCACCAGGCCCTGGTGGACGGCTCGGAGACCATCGATCTCGCGCAGGTGCTCCTGGAGGAGACCGATCGGGTGCGGGACATCCCGCATCACGAGTGGACGGCGCGGCCCGAGCCCGCCCGGCTCAGCCTGCTCACCGGGACGTTGGACCGCCATCTGCGTCACCCCAGTGAGGCCTTGGCAACGGCCGGACTGCAGCTCGGACGGCTGCGGCGCGCGCTCCCGCTCGTGGGTGCAGGCGAAGCACCGCCCCGGGGCATCCTGTCGGCGACGCTGTCGCGGCACCGCCGCTTCTGGTCGCTGTCGACCGATCTCGCCGACTACCGCACGGTGCGCGACGAGCACGGGGGGACCGTCAACGACGTCATCCTCGCAGCGATTGCCGGTGGTATCCGGGGTTGGATGCTCACCCGGGCCGAGCGGGCCACGGCCAAGACGGCGTTTCGTGCGATGGTCCCGATGTCGGTGGTCTCCGACGAAGGCCTGCCGACGTCCCTGGGCTCCAAGGTGCGCGGACACCTGTTGTCGCTGCCGGTCGGGGAGTCCAACCCGGTCGTGCGCCTGCACCAGGTTTCGTACGCGCTGAAGGATCATCGTGAGACCGGCTCAGCCGTGGCCGCCAACAAGCTGGCCGGCCTGCCGGGCTTTGCCACGTCGACGTTCCACGCGGTGGGCGCGCGGGTTGCCGAGGCCGAGTCCAACCGCGGCCATCAGATCGTCATCACCAACGTGCCCGGCCCGCAGGAGACGGTCTACATGGCCGGCGAGCCGGTGGCCGAGGTCTACCCGTGCATCCCGCTGACCGAGCATCGCACCGTGTCCATCGGTGTCACGTCGTACCGCGGACGGGTGTTCTACGGCATCACCGCCGACCGGGAGGCCGTGCCCGACGTGGCCGTGCTCGCCCAGTGCATCGACGACGCGCTCGCCGAGCTGGTCGAGACCGTGCACACCAAGAGTCGCGCCCCCCGCGGGCGGCAGCGGCCACAACGGTGAGCACGCCGCAGTGAGGAATCCGGGCTGATGCGCGTCTACCTGCCGGCCGGGCTGGGTGAGCTCCTCCAGCTGCGCGAGGGGCAGGAGCTGGAGCTGAGCGCCGTCGTGCCGGCCAGCGACGACGAGCTCGACGAGTTCGACGCGCTCTCCGCGGCCGCCGACCAGGGCGACGTGGTCATCGCAGCCGACATCGAGCGTCCGGATGCTCCGGTCGGCCTCAACCGGGTTGCGTCGTTCCACCTCGACGCCGACGGATCCGGTGACCTGGCGTGGTACGCCCCGCAGGAGCTGGACCAGGTCCTCGAGCTGTTGCGCGGCTGAGCCGCGTCAGGAGAGGCGCTTGACGCCTGCCTTGACGTCATACCGGAGGGAAGCCTCGACGGCCTTCGCGATGACCGGCTCGATCTTCTTGCCGAGGAACGGGACGTCGACCTTCACGTCACCGGCCACGACGAACGCCGCGCCGGTTCCGTCGGCCGCCAACGTTGCCGTGCCCTTGAACCCGGCCGGCTGGCCGGAGACCTTCATCGAAACCGTCGCGGTGCGGGTTCCATCGGCGCCGGGCGCATGCCACCGTTCCACCTGCTTGACCTTGACGGCGTCGCCGACGAACTTCTTGATGAAGTCAGGGAGATCGGCCGGCTGCGTACGCACGAGGGTCACCACCGTGTCGGCGCCGTCCTTCTCGACCGTGGTCGACACATTTCGTCCCTTGCTGTCCTCCGCGGCCTTCGTGCGGAAGGCGTCGTCGGAGATGAGGGCGAAGACAGCCTCGACGCCGGCCGGGTAACTGAAGGTTTCCTTGAGCTTCATGGCGTCATCCTCGCAGTTCAGAGCGTCAGCTAGAACCCGCCCCATCGGCCTCGGGTGGTCGTTCCGCCGTAGCTGCCGGCCGTCCGTGGGGTTCCGTCGTGCTCGATGCCGCGGTACGGCGCGCCCGAGCCGCCGCCGTGCGAGGAACCGCCGAGCAGGGTCCTGAGACCGCCGCTGTCGGTCTCGTCCACCAGGATCCCGGCCAGGACCAGGGCGTCGAACGTCCGGCTGAACGGGTCGTCACTGGCTTCGCGGCCACGCTGCCATGCCGCGACGTCGTCACGGGCGGCCGCCAGTCCGACGTCGGCGAACTTGGCCGCGCTGGCGAGGGCGGACGCAACCGCCGCGGGGTCGGCGTCGCTGGCCTGTGCGGCCGTCAGCTGACGACGCGCCTCGGTCCTGAACACCCGTGCCCGGACGCCGACGGCACCGCGGCGCGAGGCCACGTACCGTTCGGTCGCCTCGACGCGTCGCGCGACGCTGTCGGGGGCGTTGTCGTCGGTTTGCTGGACGGCTTCGGCCGCGGCCACGGCATCCATCAGGTCCGTGGCGGTCAGGAGCGCGTCCTCGATCGCCCGCAGGCGAACAGGTGCCGCGTCCGGTCCCTTCTCCAACTGTCGGGTGGCCGCGCGCAGCAGGTTGTCGGCGAGCTCCACGTTTCCCTCGACGGCCACCGCGGCGCGGGTCGGCAGCAGGGCGTAGGTCTCCTTGGTGCCGGCCAGGCGAGCGGTGGCGGCCGCCACCTGCGGCGCCAGCGCTTCGAGTAGGCCCTCGGCTGCCGGTCGCAGGTCGCGCAGGCGGTCGAACTCTGCGGTGCCGGCATCGAGTGATGCATCCACCTGCTCGCACAGGGCGAGGATTCGGGAGCCCCGCTTGCGCGCCTTGCGCTCGGACTCCTCATCGGAGCGGTCCTTCGCGAGGAGCTTCTCCAGCTTGCGGCGGCGACGGAATGCGTCGTCGAGGGCGGCCCGGCCGTCGGCGACCGCGGCTGCGAATGGCTGGACGGCTGCGTCACCGCGCTGGTTGGCGGCGTGCGCCACGTCGGTGGCGGAGGTGAGCAGCGCATCGTCCACGGCGATGAGGGCGGCGGCCGAGGTTCGGTCGATCTCGTCGAGGCTGAGGATGGCGGCCGGGTCGACGGGATTGCCGTGTTCGTCCAGGACGTGGTGCGTGTGCTCGAACCGGCGCCTCGACCGCCGGACGAAGATCAGCAGCGTCAGCAGGCCCACCGCGATGGCGCTGACGATCCAGCCCCAGGGCAGCGGTTGCGCTTCGGCGAGGTCGCCGTAGGCGTCGGCGGCGTCGACCGTGGCTTTGGCGTAGTCGTCGTTGCGGAGGGCCGGCCGGATCTGGTTGCGGTCGACGGCGTCGAGCCCGTCCGGGGTGTACTTCGGGTCGGCAGCGGCATGACCGAACGCCCGGGTCTGGGTGGCGAACACCAGGAAGACCGCGGTCGGGCCGAGGTCGGACCTCTCCGCGGTCGCCGCGGCCCATTCGGCCGGCGTGGCCGACCCGAACGACGGCACATAGATCACGTAGAGCCGGTCACCGGTGCGGTCGAAGAACCGGTCGAGGGCCTGCTGCACCTCGGGCTCACGATCACCGAGGACCTCGGCCTGGTCGGTGATCTGCTGGTCGATGTCGAGCGGATCGGTCGCCGAGGCGGGCGCCCCGATCCAGCCGGACAGGGCAACAGCGGCCAGAGCTCCCGCAAGCGCGCGCCTCATCACGGTTCCGATCGTAGAGGCTGAATGCTCACGGTCCTCCGCACGGGCATCGATGTCCACAGCATGAGCCGAGGGTCTTCCGCCCGGCGCGGTATTCCGGCAAGATCGCGACATCCGCTTCTAGGAGAGGCCATCGGGGGATGGAATCACCGGCGCCGGCGCACGCGTCTACCCAGACGAGTGGCCAGACGAAGGCACTGTCCGAGCGCGTTCGCGCGCTCGTGCGTGAGCAGCGAATCGATCCGCGCTCCCAGGCGCACGCCGTCCGGGACCTTGCCGTCGGTGTGGTCGCCGATCACGATCGACGCAGCCTGTCGGGCGCGGTCGGGCCGATTGACCAGCCGGACCTGGTGGTCAGCCAGATCATGGCCGATGTCGCCGGCTTCGGCCCGCTCCAGGCGCTGCTCGACGACCCGCAGATCGAGGAGGTCTGGATCAACGAGCCGGATCGGGTGTTCATCGCGCGCGACGGGCGTCCCGAGCTGACGTCCATCGTGATGTCCGAGGCGCAGGTGCGTGAACTGGTCGAGCGCATGCTCTCCAGCAGCGGTCGGCGGCTGGACGTGAGCCGCCCCTTCGTCGATGCCACCCTTCCCGGCGGCCACCGGCTTCACGTCGTGCTGCAGGGGATCAGTCGCGACTTCGCGGCCGTCAACATTCGCAAGTACGTGGCCCGGGCCGAGTCGTTGTACGACCTGATCGACCTGGGGACGGTCGATGCCGAGATCGCTGCCTACCTCGACACCCAGGTCTCGGCCGGAGCGAACATCCTGGTCTCCGGCGGAACCCAAGCCGGTAAGACGACCATGCTGAACTGTCTCGCCGCAGCAATCCCCGGAACCCAGCGTCTCGTTTCTGCGGAGGAGGTCTTCGAGCTGAAATGCGCCCACCCGGATTGGGTGGCGCTCCAGACCCGTTCGGCCGGCTTGGAGGGCACCGGCGAGATCACTCTTCGGGACCTCATCAAGGAGGCCCTGCGCATGCGACCGAGCCGGCTGATCATCGGCGAGGTGCGTGGCGCGGAATGTCTTGACCTGCTGCTGGCACTGAACTCCGGTTTGCCGGCGATGGCCACCATCCACGCGAGCTCCGCACGGCAGGCGCTGGTGAAGGCATGCACCCTCCCGCTCCTGGCGGGAAGCAACATCGGCGCCGGATTCGTGGTTCCGACGGTCGCGGCGTGCGTCGACGTCGTCGTGCACCTTGCGCTGGAGGGCGACGGGCGACGTCGGGTGCGGGAGGTCGTGCGGGTCACCGGCCGGGTTGAAGGGGATGTCATAGAAACCGAGACGGTCTTCGCCGGCTTGCGCAAGAGCGGGGAGCAGGGTCCATGGGCACGTTGATCGGCTTGGGTCTTGGCCTCGGTCTGGCGCTCATCGCGTGGGCGCGGATCGAGCCGGTTCGCCCGCCCAAACGACCGGCCCGGAAGTCCCGCTTGGCGCAGATGCTCAGCGCAGCCGGCATCGTGCGATTGACGGCGGGCCGGCTGGTGGCGCTGTGCGCGGCGCTCGGCGCGGGTTGCGCCGTCATCTCCCTTGGCTTGACCGGCGTGCCGGCGATTGGCGTCATCGTCGGGCTCGCCGCAGCGGCCGCGCCAGTGGTCGTCATCCAGGGACGGGTGTCGCGACGACTCCGCGAGCACGCCGAGTTGTGGCCGGATGCCGTCGACAATCTCGCGTCGGCCATTCGGGCCGGCATGTCCCTTCCGGAGTCGTTGATGCAACTGGGCGAGCGCGGCCCGGACACGCTGCGGCCGGCGTTCGTGCGGTTTTCCCACGACTACCGCGCGACCGGACGGTTCGACGACTCCCTGGACCTGCTCAAGGCGAGGCTGGCCGACCCGGTCGGCGACCGGGTCATCGAGGGGTTGCGGATCGCCAGGGAGGTCGGCGGCGGCGATGTCGGTCGCATGTTGCGCTCGCTGTCGGCATTCCTGCGGGACGATCTCAGGACCCGCGGTGAGCTCGAGTCGCGCCAGTCCTGGACCATCAACGGCGCGCGGCTGGCCGTCGCGGCGCCGTGGCTCGTCCTGATGGCGATGAGCCTGCAACGCGACGTGGTCGGCCGGTTCGCTTCGGCTGACGGCGCGCTCGTCCTGGGTGGCGGCGCCGTCACCTGCGTGACGGCGTATCGCCTGATGCTGCGCATCGGACGGTTGCCGATCGAGCCGCGGATTCTGGCATGATCCGCCCCCAAGCTCTCCATACCTGCGGCGCTCGGGGGCTCGTCGCGTGAGCCCGATCGTCGGTGCCCTCCTCGGCGGCTCGGTGGCGGCCGGTGGATGGTTGGTGCAATCGGGCTGGTCGCGCCGGCGTCGTCCTCGTCCGTGGATCCGGGTCGTTCCTTACATCCGCGACGTGCGTCCCGATCTGGCCGAGGCCCCCGAGTCGAGCCCGCTGATTGCTCGCGCCTCGGCAGCCCTCGATCGGATGGTGGGCGGCCGGCGCAGTGTCGAACGGCGTCTGGCGCGCTTGGGTTCGGACGCCGGGGTCAGTTCGGTTGAAGGCTTCCGTGCCCTGCAGCTGGTGTGGGTCGCGGCCGGATTCGCCATCGCCACCAGCCTTGCGCTGGTGGCGTGGACCTTCGGCCGCGGATCGGTCGTCGGTCTGATGGGCTTCTGCGTCTTCGGTGCAGCAGGCGGTGCGGTGCTGTGTGACCAGGAGCTCTCGGTGCGGGTCGCCCGGCGCGAACGGCGCATTCGCGCCGAATTGCCCGTGGTGGCCGACCTTCTGGCGCTCGCCGTCGCCGCCGGAGAATCGCCCGTGGCGGGGCTGGAACGCGTCGTCCGCGTCGTGCATGGAGCGTTGGGGGACGAGCTTGCCGCTGTGCTCGCCGAGATTCGGACCGGGACGGCCGTCACGTCGGCCTTCGGCGGCTTGGCAGCTCGCACAGGGGTGCCGAACGTGGCGCGGTTCGCCGAGGGACTGGTCGTCGCGCTTGAGCGCGGCACCCCCTTGGTCGATGTCCTGCACGCGCAGGCCGCCGACGTCCGTGAGGCGGCGCGCCGCGACCTGATCGAGACCGGTGGTCGACGGGAGGTGGCGATGATGATCCCGGTGGTCTTCCTGCTGCTTCCGGTGACGATCGTCTTTGCCTTCTTCCCCGGATATGTCGGCCTACATCTGTCGTGAGGAGACCCATGAACGAACTCAACCCATTCCGGTCCTGTCGGCGGCCTCGCGATGAACGGGGAGATGTGCCCGGCTGGGTCATGATCACCGTGATGAGCGCCGGACTCGTCGCAATTCTCAGCTCCGTTGCCGGGCCACGGCTCAGCTCCATGCTCCAGAATGCGTTGGCCGCTGTCGGCGGCTGACCGGGCGCCGGAGCGGGGTTCGGCCGTCGTGGACTTCGTCCTCGTCATGGTCTTGCTGATGCCCATCGTGCTCGGCATCGTGCAGACCGGTCTGGTCCTGCATGTGCGCAACACACTGACTGCCGCGGCCTCCGACGGCGCGCGAGCGGGCGCGCGGTTCGAAGCCGGCCCCGAGGATGCCGTTGCGCGGACCCGTCAGCTGATCACCGCGGCCTTGGCCGACTCCTTTGCCGGCGACGTTTCGGCTCGGGAGACCACGCTCGGTGGCATCCCCACGATGGAGGTCGTGATCGCCGCCGAGGTGCCGGCACTGGGTCTGCTCGGGCCGGCGGTGAATCTGCGGGTCGATGGACATGCCGTGAAGGAGATCGTGCCGTGATTCGCCGTGCGGAGGTCGGGACCGCTTCCGTCGAGTTCGTCTGGATGAGCCTGCTCCTGCTCGTTCCGTTCGTGTACGCGTTGATCTGCGTCTTCGACGTTCAGCGCGCCGCCTACGCAGTCTCGGTCGCCAGTCGTTCGGCTGCGCGCGCCTACCTGTTGGCGCCGACCAACGAGACGGCCGCCGACCGCGCACAGCTCGCGGCGCGCGTCGCCCTGGCCGACCAGGAGGTGCGTGCACACGTGCGTCTGCGATGCCTCCCGGCCGACGCGTGCCGGGAGCCCGGCTCGCGCGTTCGCGTCGTCGTGCGGACGACCGTGGCGTTGCCCCTGACGCCGTCGGCCTTGGGCGAGCGGCTGGGTGGCATCGTCGTCGACTCGAGTCATGAGGAGTCATTTGGCGCGTTTCGGGCGGCAGACGAATGACCGGGGCGGGGGAGCGTGGCTCGATCACGGTGATGTCGATCGGCTTCCTGATGTTGATCGGCGCCCTGACCGTGGTCGTGGTCAATGCCTCGGCGGCATTCCTCCAGCGTCAGGAGTTGAACAACCTTGCCGACGGGGCTGCACTGGCCGCAGCCGACGGCTTGGACGCTGCTGCCTTCTACGAACGGCGGGAAGTCGTACTGCGCGAGTCGGACGTTCGTTGGTTGGTGACGCAGCACATCGCCGGCTCCGAGGCGCGGCTCACTGCCCTGGAGGTGGCCGGTGACCGGGTCCGCGTACGGCTTGCCCGCCCAATGGACCTGCCGCTGGTGCCGCCGGGATGGACAGCCCGGACCGTGGTGGTCGCCGACGCGAACGCTTGGCTGAGACGCGCCCCGTGACGGATTGGGCCCGGCGTACTCTCTGCGCATGGCAAAGGTGGCAGTGGCAACGCAGTACGGCGGTCCGGAGAGCGCAACGTTGATCGATCAGCCGACGCCGGAACCGGGTTCGGGCGAGGTCCGCGTGACTGTGCGCGCCGCCGGCGTCAACCCGATCGACTACAAGGTCTACAGCGGCCTCTTCGGCGAAAACCCGGACCGGCTGCCGATCCGGTTGGGATTCGAGGCGGCGGGCGTCATCGACGCGGTCGGCCCGGATGTCACGGACTTCGCGGTGGGCGACGAGGTCATCGGCCACCCCATTCCCGGCGCATCGGCGGAGCATGTCGTCGCGCCGGCGTCGTCGTTCGTCCGCAAGCCGGCCAACATCGGCTGGGACGAAGCAGCCGGACTCATGCTGGTCGGCGTCACCGCAGTCCATGCGCTGACCGTCACCGACGTGAAGGCCGGGGACACCGTTCTCATCCACGGCGCCGGTGGCGTGGGCCTGGCTGCGGTTCAGCTGGCGGTGGCGCGCGGAGCTCGCCCGATCGTCACGGCCAGCCCTGCCAAGCACGAGGATCTTCGGGCTTTGGGCGGAGAACCGGTCGCCTACGGCGACGGACTGCTCGAGCGGGTGCGGGAGCTCGCGCCGGACGGCATTGACGCCGCCTTCGACACCGTCGGTTCGCAGGAGGCACTCGACGTTTCACTCGCGTTGGTCGCGGACCGCGACCGCATCGCGACCATCGCCAACTTCGTCGGCGGCGCCGAGGCGGGGATCAAGGTGCTCGGCGGCGGGCCAGGGGCCGACCCCGGCACCGAGATTCGCGCGGCCGCCAAGTCCGAGCTCGCCGACCTTGCGGCCGCCGGCCGGTTCAAGGTGATTGTCGACCGGACGTTCCCGCTGGCCGACGTGGCCGACGCCCACGCGTATCAGGCGTCGGGCCACGCGACCGGCAAGGTCGTGCTGATCCCTTAGGCGACGAGCGCCGGCTCGGCCTCGACCAGAGTGGCCAGGGCGTTCCGCAGGTTGGCCAGCACGTGCTCGTCGGTGAGCACGTCCACCTCGAGGGACGACTGGGAGAAGTCGACGTCCTCGACCACGTGGGCACCGGCGATCTTTGCCGACCGGCGGGCATCCTCGTGTGCCCACTTGCCGCCGTACGGAGTCGGCGTGACACCGATGACACCGAAGGGCTTGCCGACGATCGCGCCCACGCCGTACGGGCGGGACAGCCAGTCGATGGCGTTGTTGACGAGGGCCGGGATCGTGGCGTTGTACTCCGGCGTCACGACGAGCACCCGGTCGGACTCGGACACCTGCTGACGCAGGGCCACGGCCGCAGCCGGAGCATCGGCGCCGTCGAGGTCTTCGTTGTAGAAGGGGATCTGCTCGAGGTTCTCGGCGATCCGCAGCTCCACGCCGTCTGGGGCGAGGCTGGGGAGCGTCTCGGCGAGCTGGCGGTTGACCGAGTCGGCGCGCAGGCTTCCGACCAGGACGGTCACGGTGGTGGTCATGTCATTTCCTCCAAGGTTGTGGTCTTGAAGGCTAAAACGGACTGCAGTCCGCTTCTATTCCCGCGCATCCAAATCCGTTGTTCCGGTCGCGGGTCAGGTTCACCGCAAACCTGCTCGCAGCGGACGCTCGGCTCTCGTGCTCCCGCCGGTGAGCTCCGGGTGCGTGGGTGGACCGACGGAAGCCGAACAGGAGGGCCGCGATGCGCTCCACCGGCAGCAAGCGGTCGAGCACGATCTGGGCGCCGATGATGAGGACGGCGACGCCCCAGCCGTGCTCGACGGCGAGTTCGATCAGAGCGGTCAGCGTCGCGGTCATGTCGTTCCCTCCGGCCTGGCAAGTCTGGGGATTTCAAGCGGACTGAGGTCCGTTTCTATTCCCGGGGCGTCGAACTTTCTCTGCTTCGCTCGCCGTGCCACGCTGGACGCATGCCCGTCCCGCTCCCCCTTCTTGGTGAACCGCCGCGGGAGCGCAGCGACGCAGCGCGGAACCGCGAGGCCCTGCTCTGTGCGGCCCGCCGCATGGTGGAGGCCGACGGCGTCGACGCGGTGACCATGGATGCGTTGGCCGAGGCGGCCGGCGTCGGCAAGGGCACCGTCTTCCGGCGGTTCGAGAGCCGGGCCGGGCTGATGGCAGCACTGGTCAACGACTTCGAGATCGACTGGCAGCAGGCCGTCCTGAGCGGGCCACCGCCGCTGGGGCCCGGAGCGCCGCCGATGGACCGGCTGTTGGCGATGGGCCGGTCCCGGATGGAGTTGAACCTCACGCACGCTCAGTTGATGGAGGCGGCCGGCTGGCAGCTCACCCAGGGGTCAGCTGCGGACTCGTTCATCGCCATGCACACCAGGCACCTGCTGGGGCAGCTCGGCGTGCGGGGCGACCTCCAGGTTCTCGCCACGGCGCTGATTGCCCCGTTGGCTCCGGCGGTCATCCAGCAGCAGGTCGAGGCAGAAGGACTGGATCTCGATCGGATCCATTCCGGATGGGCCGACCTTGTCGGACGCGTGGTGAACGGGTAGGGAGTTCCGGTCGACTTAGGGCCGGTATCGGTGGTTGAGTTCCCAGCCCTTGCCGCGGTTGATGTGCATGCGGCCTTTGACCCGCTTGTACTTCCAACCTTCTTGGTCGGCGCGGTGGTGGCAGGCTGAGCAGTGCAGGGTGGCGTTGCTGAGGTCGGTGTTTCCGTCGTGGGCCCAGGGTCGGGTGTGTTGGACTTCGCACCAGGATGGGGGCCGGTCGCAACCGGGGGCGGTGCAACCGCCGTCCATGACGGCCAAGGCGTCGCGTTGGGCCTTGGAGAAGAGTCGTTGGGTGCGGCCGAGGTCGACTGGGATGGAGTCTGAGCCCAGGACGGCCGGGATGATGCCGTGGTTGGCGGCCAGTCGGCGCAGCTGGCCGGCCGAGAGGCGTTCGCCGGTGGCCAAGGTGGCGGCCGCAACCTTCGAGCGCAGCTTGTCCTCGCTGATGGTGACCACGATGCGGATAGGTGTTCCGCCCGAGGTGGGCAGCCCATCGGTGGGGATGTGTTCGAGGATGGAGCAGAACGCTTTGCCCTGACGCTTGTCCAACGGTTCGAACGGGTCGGCGGTCGGGTCGAGGTGGGAGCGGCGGGGTGCGGTGTGGGCGTCCGTCACCGTCTTCAGGATGCGGCCGTGCAGTTCTGGGATGGTGAAGCGCCCGGACCAGGTTCCGTCGTGGTTGTCCCACAGGGACAGGCTGGTCTTGGCTCGGGCCATTGCTTCGCGTCGGCGCAGCAGGGCGTCCTCGTCGGTGTCGACCTCGGGTTCGGGTTTGAACTGGTCGGTGATCCGACGGCCCCGGGTGGCCAGGTCGGTGGGGGAGTAGTGGGCGGCGTCACGGATCAGGGCCTTCTCGCACCAGGTGCGTTGTTCGGCTGTGGTGTCGGCCGGCAGGTCGGCCAGGGCGCGACCGATGACGGTGGCGTGCCGGTGGCTGATGGTCCCGTCGGCGGCGGCCTGCTCGGCCATGGAGGCCTTGGACGTGGTTTGGGCATCATTGAGTTCACGTTGGGCCGCACGGTTGTCGTTGCCGAAGTCGCGGGCAATGTTCTGGGCGGCGGTGCGACCGGGACTGGTCCACTCGACCGCGCGTACTGCTGCACCCACATGCGTGGCCAGGCGGGACTGCAGTCGCCGCAACGCGGCCGCAGTTTCGCGCGCCTGAGCATGGGATTGACAGGGGTAGTCCGACAGCGCGATCGCATTGAGCTCAATGTTGATCCGCGCCAGCCTGTCAGCGAGCGTGGTCTCGGTGATGAGCTCTGCGGTCATCGCCCTCCTGCTGGTGTGTAGGGATCATTCCATCCGACTACCGAACGATAGTTCGATAATACTAGGGGGTTCCGACAACAACAAGTCCCACGTCCCACGAAGTTCGAAAAAATCTCGGACCGTCCGTGGTCACTCACGATCAACCCGTATAGCGCTCGGCTTTCTGTGCGCCCTTCGCGTAGCACTTCTGGTCGGGGACCACGCTCGGCGGGACGTGCAGCGCCTCGAGCTCGGAGCAGGCCGCGAGATCCTGGCCACCCCACACTTCCTGCCAGGCGCCGCCCTTCTTGGCCCAGATGATCGCGTAGCCGCCGCAGTCGGTGCGGGACCCGGAGGCGAACCCCGTGGGGTCGTAGACATTGACATTGACCGTCGGAACGCACTCGGGGAACTCGGGATCCCGGGTGGACACCGCCTCGTCGAGGCGTCCGGCAATGAACTGCTGGAAGTCCTCCGGAGCACCCGCCAACTTCCGGACGTCGACCGGCTTCTTGACGGCGACACCGTTCGCACCGAAGGTGATGGGCTTCGCCGCAGGACTCGGTTCGGGCATTGTGCGCTCGGTCGTGGCGCAGCCCGCGAGGATGACAAGCGTTGCGGCACCGATCAGCGTTCCCATTGGCCTCATGACGGTGATCATGGCATCGACGGGTGTTCGCGTTGGCGTGCGACGCTGAACGCTCGCTCGCTCGGTGCCGGCACGCAGGCGTGCGTACCGCCCCTCGTTCGCTACGGGTAACCTCACGGCGTGGCCGCGACCGACTTTGCCGAGGAGATCCGAGCGCTCGATGCGACGCTGACGTCCATCGAGAAGGTGCTCGATCTCGACTCGCTGCGCGCGGAGATCGCCGACCTGCAGAAGCAGGTGGAGGCGCCCGACCTGTGGGACGACCAGGCCAACGCTCAGCGCGTGACCGGGCGGCTGTCGAACCTGCAGTCCGACGTCGAGCGGGTCAGCAGTCTCCGGCAGCGTCTCGAAGACATGGAGGTGCTCGTCCAGCTCGGTCAGGAAGAGGACGACGCCGATTCGATGGCTGAGGCCGAGGCCGAGCTCGTCAAGCTCAAGACGGCGATCGAATCGCTGGAAGTGCGCACGCTCCTGTCGGGCGAGTACGACGAACGCGACGCCCTCGTCTCCATCCGCTCGGGCGCCGGCGGGGTCGATGCCGCCGATTTCGCCGAGATGCTCCAGCGCATGTACATCCGCTGGGCCGAGCGGCACAACTACGGCGTCGAGGTCTACGACACGTCCTATGCCGAAGAGGCCGGCATCAAGTCGACGACGTTCGCCGTCAAGGCGCCGTTCGCGTACGGCACCCTTTCGGTCGAGTCGGGCACCCACCGGCTGGTCCGGATCTCGCCGTTCGACAACCAAGGCCGGCGCCAGACGTCGTTCGCGGCCGTGGAGGTCGTGCCGGTCCTCGAGCAGACCGACGAGATCGACATTCCCGAGGAAGAGATCCGCGTCGACGTCTACCGCTCCAGCGGTCCCGGCGGCCAGAGCGTCAATACCACCGACTCGGCCGTGCGGCTGACGCACATCCCGACCGGCGTCGTGGTCAGCTGCCAGAACGAGAAGAGCCAGCTGCAGAACAAGGCCAGCGCGATGGTGATCCTGAAGGCCAAGCTGCTCGCCCTCAAGAAGGCTGAGGAGCGCGCCCATCTCGACGAGCTGCGCGGCGACGTGCAGGCGTCATGGGGCGACCAGATGCGCAACTACGTCCTCAACCCGTATCAAATGGTCAAGGACCTGCGCACCGAACACGAGACCGGCAACACCCAGGCGGTGCTGGATGGCGAGATCGACGACTTCATCGAGGCCGGGATCCGCTGGCGACGCGCCCACGAGGGGTAGGGCGACCGAACGGTCAGCGGTTGCGCAGGATCTGGCCCAGGATGTCGGTCACGACGCTGCCCGTGCTTCGGTTGCCGGCCCCTTGGCCGGCGCCAGAGAGCAGCCCGCCCAGGATCTCCTGAAGTAGTCCGCCGTTGCTCCGATTGATCTGGCCGCCCTTCTCGGTGGCCTGCTGGGCGAGCCACGCCAGGATGATCGGTGCCAGCAGGGGGAGGAGTTTCTTGGCCAGCTCCGAGCCCGCAGTCGTGGGCGCGCCCGGGCTGGTCGCGTCGGGCGGTGACGGAGCCGGCGCCTGAGGGACGTTGCCGCCGCCGAGGATCGAGCCGAGTACGGAGCCGAGCACATCGGCGCCGCTCAGCTGCTGTGCGACCGCCGACGTGACGTCCTGCTGGTTGCCGCCGAAGACGTGGCCGAGGATCTTCTCGCCGTCGGCGATGTCGATCTGGTCCAAAGACAGGCCGTCGAGAATGCTCGGGTCCTTGCTGCCGACGGCTTCGGCCAGATTGCCCGCACCCACGTCGGTCGCGGCTTCGTGCTGGAGACCGGCCAAGATCGTCGGAACCGCGGTTTCCACGGCCGCCTGAGCCGTGGCCGCGTCGACACCGAGGAGCGAGGCCACCTGGTCGAGCGGAATTGCCTTGAGCAGGCTGTCGATGTCGGACATGGTTACCCCCTGGGACGCGGCGCGTTTGCCCAAGGCTAGCCACGCCAAGGTGCGTCCGGCTTGCTCCTGAGGATTCGACAGGCGCGCGGGGACGGCCGCTCCCCGATCTGCACACCGGCATACCTAGACTGGATCGAGTGATCCGCTTCGACCACGTCTCCAAGACGTACCCGGGACAGAAGCGTCCGGCGCTCCAGGACGTTGACCTGGAGATCGAAAAGGGTGAGTTCGTCTTCCTGGTCGGCGCCTCGGGGTCAGGCAAGTCGACCTTCCTGCGGCTGGTGCTGCGCGAAACCCGGCCCAGCAAGGGCCGCGTCTACGTCGCCGGCAAGGAGATCAACAAGCTTCCGAGCTGGAAGGTTCCGAAGCTGCGGCGCCAGGTCGGCACCGTGTTCCAGGACTTCCGGCTGCTGCCGGACAAGACGGTCACCGAGAATGTCGCGTTCGCGCTGCAGGTCATCGGCAAGCCACGGCACGAGATCGCGCGGCTGGTGCCGGAGACCCTGGAACTGGTCGGTCTTGAAGGCAAGGGCCACCGCATGCCGGACGAGTTGTCCGGCGGCGAACAGCAGCGCGTCGCCGTGGCCCGCGCGTTCGTCAATCGCCCGATGATTCTCATCGCGGACGAGCCCACCGGAAACCTCGACCCGTCCAGCAGTGTCGGCATCATGAAGCTGCTCGACCGGATCAACCGCACCGACACCACGGTCGTCATGGCCACCCACGACGCGACCATGGTCGACCAAATGCGCAAGCGCGTCATCGAGCTCGACGAGGGTCACATCGTGCGTGACGAGGCGCGCGGCATCTACGGATACCAGAGCTGAGACGAGCGATGCGGACCACGTTCACCGAACTCCTCACCAACTTGTCGCGCAACAAGTCGATGACCATCTCCCTGGTCGTCACCATGACCGTCTCGCTCCTGCTGGCGGCGCTGGGCCTGCTCATTCAGGCGCAGGCCGACCGCACCGAGAAGTACTTCGGCGACCGGCTGCAGCTCCAGGTCAACCTCTGCACCAAGAACTCACCGGCGGCGACGTGTATTGGCGGCACCGCCACTGACGCGCAGAAGCGCGCCGTGCAGGAGGCGCTTCGGACCAACCCCGAGGTCAAGCGCTTCGAGGTCCGTTCGCCGGCCGAGAACTACGAACAGGCCAAGCAGCTCCTCGGCCAGACGGGCACGGGTCGCAAGCAACTCGAGACGCTGGGCCCGGACGTCTTCCCCGAGTCGTACTTCGTCACGCTCACCGATCCGCAGAAGTCCGAAGGCGTTGTGAGCGAGCTGTCCGGGATGGACGGCGTCGGCAGCGTCACGTCGCTGCGCCGCCTGCTGGGCCCGCTCTTCGAGATTCTGGAGAAGATGCGCTGGGCCGCACTCGGCACGTCGCTGCTGCTGATCGTGGCCGCGGTGCTCCAGGTTTCAAACACGATCCGGATGACGGCGTTCGCCCGTCGCCGTGAGATCGGCATCATGCGGCTGGTCGGCGCATCCAGCTGGCACATCCAGCTGCCGTTCGTCCTGGAGTCGATGCTGGCCGCCCTGATCTCGGCCTGCCTCGCGGCGCTCGGGCTCGTTGCCTTCATGTACGTCGTGGTCTACGGCTACCTGCGGGAGACGCTCGGGCAAATCACGACGTGGGTGCGTTGGCAGGAGGCCGGGGCGGTCATTGGCTGGACCACACTGCTGGCCTTGGTCCTCGCGCTGATCCCGACGCTCGTGATGACGCGCAAGTATCTCGACGTCTAGGGGATCTTCTTGGGTGATGGCCGTTGGTTGCCGGACGTGCCGTCGCCGATCTGTCCTAGATCGTTGCGGCCCCAGCAATACAACGATTGCCCGGTGCTGATCGCGCACGTGTGCGCTGCGCCGCCGCTGGATCCGGCCCAGACCCCGCTGGTGCCGACCTTCTTTGGCGTGTGACGGTCGTTTGTGGGGCTGCCGGAGGTGCCGTCGCCGATCTGCCCGTACTGGTTGTAGCCCCAGCAGTACAACGAGTTGCCGGTCGTGGTCGCGCAGGTGTGACCGTTGCCGTTCGTGCCGCCGGCGCTCCCCACCGCCCAGGCGCCGCTGGTGCCGATCTTCTTGGGTGATGGTCGTTGGTTGCCGCTGGTGCCGTCGCCGACCTGCCCGAAGCCGTTGAAGCCCCAGCAGTACAGCGACTTGCCAGTCGTGATCGCGCAGGTGTGGTAATCCCCGCCGACGGCCAGCGCCCACACTCCGCTCGTGCCGATCCTCTTCGGCGATGGCTGGATTGCGGTGAATCCACTGGTTCCATCACCGATTTCGCCGGTTTGGTTGTCGCCCCAGCAGTACAGCGACTTGCCGGTGCTGATCGCGCAGGTGTGAATGGTGCCGGCGGACACGCTGGCCCAGACGCCGCTGGTGCCGATCTTCTTCGGCGATGGCCGTTGGTTGCCGCTGCTGCCGTCACCGACCTGCCCGTCGCCGTTCAAGCCCCAGCAGTACAGCGACTTGCCAGTCGTGATCGCGCACGTGTGAGCGGCGCCGGCGGAAACGCTGGCCCAGACTCCACTGGTGCCGATCTTCTTCGGTGAGAGGCGATTGTTGTCGGGACTGCCGGCTGTGCCGTCGCCGATCTGTCCGTTGTTGTTGAAGCCCCAGCAGTACAGCGAGTTGCCGGTGCTGATCGCGCAGGTGTGAGCTCCGCCGGCGGACACGGAGGCCCAGACTCCGCTCGTGCCGATCTTCTTCGGCGAAGTCCGATGATTGCCGCTGGTGCCGTCACCGACCGCCCCGCCGTTGTTGTTGCCCCAGCAGTACAAAGATCTGCCGGTGTTGATGGCGCAGGTGTGCTCGTTGCCAGCCGAAACGACGGACCACGGTCCGCTGGCCGCCTGAGCCGGTGAACCCGCGCTCACCAATATCCCCATGACCATGAGTGCAGCAGCAAGAATCCGACGCATGGGCCCGCTCCGATCAATCCATTGAGGGGAGATTAGAACTCAAACGCCTTGCACCGCAGGGGAATGACGGAGTGCCGCTTGTCCAGCACGGCCACCACCGGCTCAGCCATGTCCGGCGCGCGGCGTCCACACGCCCGCGCGTAAATCCCTCAGCGTCCGGTGGTCATGTCCTAGAGTCAAGTCACGTACGTCACTTTCGTCACAATGACATCGACACCTTCCCCTTAAGTCGAGGCCATGAGCTGGAGCCAGCGCAGGACACGGTGGGGTGCGGCGACCTCAGCCGCAGCCGGCATCGCCGCCGTGGCGACCGTTGGTGCACTTCTGGCACCGGCCGCCGCCGATGACCGCGCCAACCTCGAGCAGCAGCGCAAGGGCGTGGCGGGTCGGATCGAAGACGCCCGCAAGGCTTTCGACGAGTCGTCCAAGGCGTTCGTCAAAGCCAACAACGCCCTGAAGTCGGCACAGGAGCAGCTCGGCTCCGCCCGTGCTCATCTGGGGCAGACGCGGCAGGCGCTCTCCGGGGCGAAGGCGTTGGACGCGACGTTGAAGGTCAAGCTCGGCGAGGCCGAGGGCGACCTGAACGCCGCACGCACGAACCTGGAGCAGGGCGAGAAGGCGCACCGGCAGTCCGCCGCGGCCGTTCGCGAGTTCACCCTCCAGAACCTCACCGACGGCAGCGCTCGCCTGGAGGCATTCGGTGAGCTGCTGCACGGCGAAGACCCGATGCGCTTTGCCGAGCGGATGAGCCTGGCCACGGCGGTGAGCGAAGCTCAGGTTGCCCGCATGCAGCAGCTCGACGCCGACAAGGTGATGCTCAAGATCAACGCGAACCGCGTCAAGAAGGCGCGGGACCAGGTCGCGGCCGCGCAGGCCGAGACACAGCGCAACGTCCTTCGGCAACAGTCCCTGGCGGTGCAGGCCGAGGTGCAGACCGAACGGGTGGATGAGCTCGTCGATGTCCGCGAGTCGGCGAAAGAGCGAGCTGCCCGAATCCGTGCCGAGGATGAGCGCAAGCTCCGCGAGCTCGAGCAGGAGCGCGCCCGGCTGGAGTCCCGTATCGCTGGGCTCGTTGCGTCCGAGAAGGCCCTCGGCGGTGCCGGCTCGGGTGACGGCGGTGGCGGACTCTCGCATCCGGTTTCCGGCCGCATCACGTCGGGCTACGGCATGCGGGTCCACCCGATCACCGGGCGGTACAAGCTGCACGACGGCACCGACTTCAGTGCTTCATGCGGGACGCCGATCAGGGCGGCAGCCGGTGGCGTCGTCCTCGAGCAGTACTTCAACGGTGGCTACGGCAACCGCGTGATCCTCAACAACGGCCTGATGCGCGGCAAGAGCATCGTGACGACGTACAACCATCTCAGCAACTACGCCCGCTCGGTCGGCGACAAGGTGAACCGTGGCGACGTCATCGGGTACGTCGGCTCCACCGGCTACTCCACCGGCTGCCACCTGCACTTCATGGTCCTGGTCGACGGGCGCACCACCGACCCGATGGGCTGGCTGTAACCCGCTAACGTGACGGGGTGCCGAAGGAGTCCGGGAAGAAGCTGATTGCGCAGAACCGCAAGGCGCGTCACGACTTCCACATCGAGGACACCTTTGAGGCCGGTCTCGTGCTGACCGGAACAGAGGTGAAGTCGCTGCGTGCCGGTCAGGCCTCGTTGGTCGACGGCTTCGTCGAGATTGCGAACGGCGAAGCGTGGCTGCTGCACGTGCACATTCCGGAGTACTCGCAGGGGACGTGGACGAACCACGAGGCGCGTCGGCGGCGCAAGATGCTGCTCAACCGCCACGAGATCGACAAGATCGAGCAGCGGGTCCAGACGAAGGGCCTCACGGTCATCCCGCTCTCGCTGTACTTCAAGGACGGTCGGGCCAAGGTGGAGATCGCCCTTGCCCGCGGCAAGAAGCAGCACGACAAGCGCCACGCCATCGCCGAGCGGGAGGCCAAGGCCGAGGCGCAGCGAGAGATCGGCCGGCGGCTCAAGGGGCGCGAGTGATCGCGAACTCCCTGACCGACGACGAACTGCCCGCGTTCCTCGCCGACCTGGGCATCCCGGGGCTCTTCGATGTGCATGTGCACTTCATGGCACCGCCGGTGCTCGCGAAGGTGCAGGCCTACTTCGACTCAGTCGGACCGCTGTTGGGGCGCCCGTGGCCGATCACCTACCGCGGCACCGACGACGAGCGCGTCGAGCAGCTTCGCCGCATGGGCGTGCGCTGGTTCTCCTCGCTGTCCTATGCGCACAAGCCGGGCATCGCGCAGTTCCTGAACGACTGGACGGCCGACTTCGCGGCGCAGACGCCCGACACCCTCTGGTCCGGCACGTTCTACCCCGAGCCGGAGGCCTCCGACTACGTCCCGACATTGATCGATGCCGGTGTCGAGATCTTCAAGGCGCACATGCAGGTCGGCAACTTCGCCGCGGACAACCCGTTGCTGGATCCGGTCTGGTCCGCGATCGAGGCGGCTGGGACGCCGGTCGTCCTGCACGCCGGTTCGGGTCCGGCCCCGGGCGACCACACGGGCCCGGAGAGCGTCGAGCGGGTGTTGGCCCGGTTCCCGAAACTGCGGCTCGTCATCGCACATCTGGGGTCCCCGGAAACCGACGAGTTCCTCGACCTCGCCGACCGATACGACGAACTGCGGCTCGACCTCACGATGGAGTTCACCGGCTGGTTCGGCGAGGAACTGCCCGACCGGTTGCCGTCCCGCCTCGCCGACCTGCAGAAGCGGCTTCTGTTCGGCTCGGACTTCCCGAACATCCCGTACCAGTACGCGCACCAGGTGGGCGCGCTCGCACGCCTCGAACCCGGTGACGACTGGCTGCGTGACGTGCTCTGGCGCAACGGGGCCTCGCTGTTCGGGAAGGATTGAGGTCGGTCCGCGGTTGTAGACTTACGTAGTTGATAACTCAAGAGGGGCTGATCGGTTTCGACTTTGGTCGTTCGATTCAGGAGAAGCGGGTAGAGAACCCAAGGTCATCTCTCAAACGTGCCTTGGAAACCCATAAGTGCCGAAGCTAAGCGCACTGACTTCGCCCTCGCTGCCTGACAGCGACTGGTGAAGGGCAGAGCCGGGAGCGTCCCCGTCCCGGATCCTCTGTCTCATCAAGGGGACTTGCTGATCACGTCTGCTGCGGAGCGTGATTGGGACTTTTTCTGCAGCTGAGCCTGTCGGTGACGTGTCCGTCCGAGCACCGGGGCTGAGAAAGCGTTAGACGGACTGCACCCGGAGAAGTCCTGACTCTGCGCCAGAGGACCCGGGTTCGATTCCCGGCAGCTCCACTGTGACGATGGCCGCGCCCCGTAGGGGTGCGGCCATCGTCGCGTTTCGGTCAGTGCGAGCTACCGGAAGTTCGGCGACAGTTCGGTTGCTTTGCTGCCGTCGTGAGGAACTCTGGCGCACGATTGGGGTGGACTATCCACACCTCGGAGGCCACTCCCATGCTGCAGCACAAACTCCCAGCCCGGTTTCCTGCCCGGATGTCGGCCGGCTTGTTGACGTTGGGCCTACTCGTCGCCTCGGCAAGCCCGGCGTCGGCTGCGACCACTGTGTCCATCGCTGCTCCGCAAGTCGCCCTGAGCAATGGACCGGTGTGGATTCAAGGCGCCGTCTCCGGCTCGTCGGCCGGTGCGACCGTGCGCATCCTGAAGTACACGAACGGCGCCTGGAACTATGCCGCGCAAACGACCGTGAAGTCAGATAGGAAGTACGCCGTCAAGGTCACGGTGACGGCCGGCGGGAACGCGTTTCTCGCCAAGGCCTATGGATCCAAGATCGCCACCGGTTACTCGAAGTCGGTGAAGGTGTACGGACTGTCTGCGCGGGGAATGATCCTGTACAAGACCAACGAGTACCGCAAGCAGCAGGGCCGGCCCGCACTCAAGGGATTGAGCTCGTTGGACACGGTGGCGCAGGGCTGGTCGCAGCACTTGGCCGACACGGTCACGACGGCGAGCGACTTTCAGCATCATGTGAAGCCCTACGACGCCCACAACTTCTACGACCATTACCAAGCCGGTTGGACGTATGCCGCGGAGAACATTGCGGCCGGCTACACGCCCACCACGGTCGTGGCGAACTGGATCAACAGTGCTCCGCACCGGGCGAACCTGTTGTGCAGCTGCACCCACATCGGAATCGGGTACGTGAGCAAACCGGGCAGTAAGTACGGGACCTACTTCACGCAGAACTTCGCTCGGTACTGACCTACGCCCAGATTCGGCTGCCGAACTCGAACCAGATGGCTGCCGCGACGGCGACGTACCAGAGCGCGACGATGAGCACGGTCCAGTTGGAGAGGAACCGGGTGATGCCGGCCTCCGGCGCGATCAGGCGCAGCGAATGGGCCGTCACCCCGACGAACAGCGGGATCATGACCACCCACACCACCATGCAGTACGGGCACAGCGCGCCGATCTCGTAGATGGTCTCGTGCTGCAACCAGGTGACGAACGAGATGCCGAACACGGTGCCGGCCTGCAGTCCGCCCCAGATCCAGCCCTTCGTCGGAGCGCCGGACAGCCAGACGACGCCCAGCGTCAGGACCACGGCGAACCCGATGACCCCGATGAACGAGTTCGGGAATCCGAATGCCTCTGACTGCGGCGACGCGATCACGCTGCTGCAGCTCACCCAGGCGCTGAAGTCACAGGCGAAGACCGAATCTTTCCCCGCGATCTTGTCCTGCAATTGCGTGACCTTGTCGACCGAAAGCAGGAGCGAAGCGAACAGTCCGATGGCTCCGGTGATCACGAGGAGCAGCGCTGGTGCCCGCGATTCTGCCGGGGCCGGTGAGTCAGTCACACATCGATCCTAGGTCGCTCCACCACGTGGGGTGGTGGTGAGGCTTGAAAGCCACGTGCGGCATGCTGGTGTGCATGCGATTGCGTCACCTCGCCGCTGCTGCGGCATCAGTGCTTGTACTTTCCGCATGCTCGCTCGGGGGCCCGGGCGGGAAGGAACCGCCGGAGAAGGTTGAGGGCCGTCTCTCGCCGCTGACGGGCCTGCCGCAGGAGCAGCCGCCGAACAATCCGCCCTTCGTCGTGAAGATCGAGAACACGGCAGCCGGCCAGCCGCAGTACGGCTTGAACCAGGCCGACTTCGTGGTCGAAGAGCTCGTTGAGGGTGGCCTCACCCGCCTGGCGGCCGTGTTTTATTCGCAGCTGCCGACCAAGGTCGGGCACGTCCGGTCCACCCGGACGACCGACATCGGTCTCGCGCTGCCGGTGAACGGCACCATCGTGGCATCCGGTGGCGACAAGCGGGCGCTCGACAAGATCAAGGCCGCCAAGGTCCGGATTTTCACCTACGACGCCGGCGCGCCCGGGTTCAGCAAGGACCCGTCGAAGAGCGCTCCGTACCACGTCCTGTGGGACCTCAAGAAGCTGAACGAGACTGCTCCGAACGGCGAGATCCCGCACAAGGGCTACTTCCAGTTCGGCGCCGGGCCGACTGCCGCTGACGTCGACAAGAGGACGACGTCGGTGAGTGTGACCTTCTCGCCGGCGACCACCACCGACTGGCGGTACGCCGGTGGCAAGTGGACCCCGACCACCAACAGGGCCGCGCCCGGCCAGGAGTTCAAGGCCGACACGCTGGTGGTCATCTTCGCCCCGGTCAAGGACGCCGGCTACAACGACGCAGCCGGAAACCCGGTGCCGGAGACGGTGCTCGAAGGGTCCGGTCGTGCGGTCGTCTTCAGTGGCGACTCGGCGGTCGAGGCGACGTGGCGCAAGTCCACTCGTGCCAGCACGATGATCCTCACGTCCGAGAAGTCGGGCAAGCCGATCACGATCAAGCCCGGTCGTGTCTTCCTCGAAGCAGCGACGCGCGGAGGCGAAGTCAAGTACTGACGCCGCGCCGACCGTGAGGTCGGCCACGCAGCACCGCCGCGCCACGCCACGTCGGCGTGGAGGTACCCCCGTTGCCGTGCATCATGGAGGTATGGCGTTGCTGCGCGGCCGTCTTCTGGTTGCCTCGCCCCTGATCGGCGCGGGGCCATTTTGGCGCAGCGTCGTGTTCGTGCTCGATCACGGTGACGAGGGCGCACTGGGGGTCATCGTCAACCGGCCGCTCAATGCCGCCGTTGCCGATGTGCTTCCGCACTGGGCCGATGCGGTCACCGCGCCCACGCAGCTGTTCGATGGCGGCCCGGTTGGCAGCGACGCGGCACTGGCGCTCGGTGTTGTCCGCGACGGCTTGGCGCCGAGCGGCTGGCACCAGATGACAGACCGCGTGGGTCTGGTCGACCTCGATGGTCCGGTGCCGCCGTCCGGACAGTTCGCCGGTCTCCGGGTTTTCGCCGGGTATGCCGGATGGGGTGTCGGCCAGCTCGAGGGCGAGATCGAGGAAGGCTCCTGGTTCATCGTCGATGCCGTCGAGTCCGACCTGAGTTCGTCCAACCCGGAGACGCTGTGGCACGACGTCCTGCTGCGCCAGCCCGGTGACCTGCGGCTCATGGCGTCATTCCCGCCCGATCCCGACATGAACTAGGTGTGGGCCGGGCCGGGCCGGGCGTTTAGGGTGGTCGGGTGGCAATCTTTGGCGGACGTGGCACGCAGACCGTTCACGATGAGCGCACTGACCTGCGCACCGAGGACGGCGATCACGAGCGGTTCTCGCACTATGTGCCGGCCGATCAGCTGACTGAGGCGATGGTCATGGGCAACCCTGTCATCGCCCTCTGCGGCAAGGTCTGGGTGCCCAGCCGTGATCCACAGCGCTTCCCGGTCTGCCCGGAATGCAAGGACATCTGGGAGTCCCTCGACCCGGGAGCCGACGGGTCGAATGGCGGCGACGCTGGGCAGGACGGCTGATCGAGCTGATCCGGCGTCGCCAGTCCGCGGAGGCGAGCACTGAGGAGCGGTGATTGACCGGCGACCGACCGTCGCCGACCAAACCAAGACTGCGCCATGATGGAGGCGTGACCGCCCCCACGCCGATCGAGATCGACCAGCCCGACGTCCGCGACGTCGTCGAGCTGGAGAATCCATGGGTCACGGTCGTCTGGAACGACCCGGTCAATCTCATGTCCTACGTGGCCTACGTGTTTCGGAACTACTTCGGCTACTCGGAACAGAAGGCGACGAAATTGATGCTCGCGGTGCACAACGAGGGCAAGGCCGTCGTCTCGAGCGGTCGCCGCGAGCAGATGGAGCGCCACGTCCAGGCCATGCATGAGTACGGCCTGTGGGCGACGCTGCAGCGGGCCGACGTATGACGCCGTTCAAGGCGCGGCGCCGCGGCGGGATGACGGCCACCTTCGATCCGGCCGAGGCCGGCGTCATCGCCAACTTGGCCGGCCAGGTCATCGAGCTGCTGCGGGACCGCAATGGCGCCCAGGTCACCGATGCCGACCCGTTGGTCAGCGAGCTGGGGCTCGGCGGTCCCTCGCAGCCACCGGAAGACCCGGTGCTTCAACGGTTGTTGCCCGACGCCTACCGCGACAATCCCGACGACTCCGCTGAGTTCCGTCGGTTCACCGAGTCGGCACTGACGTCGGCCAAGGTTGCGAACGCCGAAACGGTCCTGGCGACCCTGGTGGCCGGCGGGCTCGACCTCACCGACGAGTCGGCGACTCAGGTGGAGATCGAACTGGGGCCGGACGAGGTCCAGGCGTGGCTGAGGTCGCTGACCGACGTCCGCCTCTCGCTGGCTGTTCGACTCGGCATCGAGACCGAGGAGGACGCCATGCTGCTGGAGAACTCGTCGGACCAGGCGCTCGTAGCCATGGGTGAGCTGTACGACTGGCTCGGCTACGTCCAGGAGACGCTGGTCCAGGCGCTGAGTTAGCCAGAATCCGTCGGCGGCCGGCGCGCACTAAACTTCCCCCGTGCTGACACTCGACCGCGCGATCCGGGACGCGATCGTCGACCATGCGCGACGCGACCACCCGGACGAGGCGTGCGGCGTCGTCGCCGGGCCGGTGGGATCGGACGTGCCTTCGCGCTTCATCCCGATGCTCAACGCGGCCATGTCGACGACGTTCTACGAGTTCGACTCCACCGACCTGCTTCGGCTCTACCGCGAAATGGACGACAACGACGAAGAGCCGGTGATCATCTATCACTCGCACACCGCCACCGAGGCGTACCCGTCGCGCACAGACATCTCGCTCGCGCAGGAACCGGGCGCGCACTACGTCCTGGTGTCCACCCGGGACGGTGCAGACCAGTCGGGTGACGTCGACTTCCGGTCGTTCCGTATCGTTGACGGGCAGGTCACGGAGGAAGAAGTGCGCGTTGTCGAGCGTTATGACTCCGTGCCCACCCCTGAGAGTTTGAGGAAAGCCGACTAATGGCCATCGACGTTCGGATCCCGACCATTTTGCGCCCGTACACCGGGGGCGAGCGTTCCGTCGACGGCAACGGCTCGACGGTCAGTGCCGTGATCGACGACCTCGAGGGCCGGTTCGCCGGGATTCGCGAGCGGCTGGTCGACGAAGCCGGGGGAGTGCGCCGGTTCGTCAACATCTACGTCAACGACGAGGACATCCGCTTCACCGGTGGCTTGGACACGACCGTGGCCGATGGCGCGACGATCGTCATCCTGCCGGCCGTGGCCGGGGGCTAGTCCTTTCCCCATGCGCTTCGACAACCTGGTCGACTCGGTCGGCAACACGCCGTTGGTCGGATTGCCGACGCTGTCGCCGTCGCCCGACGTGCGGCTGTGGGCGAAGCTCGAGGACCACAACCCGACCGGCTCCATCAAGGACCGGGCCGCCTTGGCCATGATCGAGCGTGCCGAGGCGGAGGGTCTGTTGACGCCCGGTTGCACGATCCTGGAGCCCACGAGCGGAAACACCGGCATCTCGTTGGCGATGGTGTCCTCGCTGCGCGGCTACAAGCTGATCTGCGTCATGCCGGAGAACACCTCCGAGGAACGCCGTCAGCTGCTCCACATGTGGGGTGCAGAGATCATCTCCTCCTCGGCTGTCGGTGGATCCAACGAGGCCGTTCGCGTCGCCAAAGCGCTCGCCGCCGAGCACCCGGATTGGGTGATGCTCTACCAGTACGGCAACCCGGCAAACGCCGAGGCGCACTACCGCGGCACCGCGCCGGAGATCTTTGCCGACCTGCCGACGATCACGCACTTCGTCGGCGGGCTGGGCACGACCGGGACGCTGATGGGCGTTGGGCGGTTCTTCCGCGAGCACAAGCCCGACGTCAAGATCGTCGCCGCGGAGCCGCGCTACGGCGAGCTCGTCTACGGTCTTCGCAATCTCGATGAGGGCTTCGTGCCGGAGCTGTACGACGAGTCGTTCATCGACTCCCGTTTCTCGGTGGGCCCGCGCGACGCGGTTCGGCGGGTACGCGAGCTCATCAGCGCGGAAGGGATCTTCGCCGGCATCTCGACCGGCGCGATCCTGCACGCGGCCTTGGCCCAAGCCAAACGAAGCCACGACGCCGGTGAACGCGCCGACATCGTCTTCATCGTCGCCGATGGCGGCTGGAAGTACCTCTCGACGGGCGCCTACGAGGGCACGCTGGACGAGGCAGAGGACCGGCTCGAAGGGCAGATCTGGGCCTGAGGCCGTGCGGGCATTAGTCTCGTGCCCGTGAGTGAGATCGTCGTCTTTTCCGGCAGCGCCCATTCGGCCCTCGCCGAGCGCATCTGCTCCGAGCTCGGCCAGCCTGTGTCACAGTCCGAAACGCTCCGGTTCAGCAACGATTGCCTTCAGGTTCAGCTGCTCGCCAACTGCCGCAAGAAGGACGTCTACATCATTCAGCCGCTGGTCCCGCCGACGCAGGATCACCTCATGGAGCTGCTGCTCATGATCAATGCGGCGAAGGGTGCCTCGGCTGCCTCGGTGACGGCGGTGATCCCGCACTACGCCTATGCCCGGTCCGACAAGAAGGACGCGTCGCGCATCTCCATCGGTGGCCGCTTGGTGGCCGACATGTTGAGCACAGCCGGCGTTGATCGCGTCGTGACCATGACATTGCATGCCCCGCAGGTCCACGGGTTCTTCAGCACGGCCGTCGACCACCTCACCGCGATCGGTGAGCTCGCCGATCATTACCGGGACCGCGATCTCACCGACACGGTGGTCGTTTCGCCTGACCTGGGTAACGCCAAGACGGCGTCGCTGTTCGCGCGGCTGCTCGGCGTGCCGGTTGCGGCCGGCAGCAAGCAACGGCAGGCCGACGACAAGGTCATCATCGACGCGATCGTCGGCGACGTCCGAGGCAAGCGCGCCATCGTGCTGGACGACGAGATCGCCACCGGTGGCTCGATCATCGAGCTGATGAACAAGCTCGAGGACGAGGGGTGCCTGGAGGCGTCCGTCGCCTGCACGCACGGACTCTTCACAGGCAAAGCGGTGGAGCGGCTGCGCGACCACCCCGGGATCATCGAGGTTGTCACGACCGACACCGTGCCCCCACCGGCGGACTGGCCCGAACTTCAGGTCCGGACCGTCTCCCGGCTGTTCGCCGAGGCGATTGCCCGCATCCATGCCGGCGAGTCGGTGTCGAGCCTCTTCGACGGCGTCGACCCGGCCCACGCTCCGCCCCAGCCGAAGCTGCCGCTGTGAGCGGCAGCGCAGGCTCGCGACGCCTTGCGTCGCATTCAGCACATCGGAAGCTGCCGCTGTGACGGACGAACTCCCCATCGGCATCTTCGATTCCGGGTACGGCGGCCTGACCGTGGCCCGGGCGGTGATGGACCTGTTGCCGCACGAGTCGGTGATCTACCTCGGCGACACCGCACGTCAGCCGTACGGGCCGAAGCCGATCTCCGAGGTGCGGGAGTACGCCCTCGACTGCCTGGACCACCTCGTGACCCAGGGCGTGAAGGCGCTGGTCATCGCATGCAACTCGGCGTCGGCCGCCGTGCTGCGGGATGCGCGGGAGCGGTACGACGTACCGGTTGTCGAGGTCATCGTCCCGGCCGCACGTCGGGCCGTGAACACCACGCGCAATGGACGCATCGGGGTCATCTGCACGCGTTCGACGGCGACGTCACGGGCGTATGAGGATGCCCTTTCGGTGGCGCCCAACGTCGAAGTGTTCACGTCGATTTGCCCGCGGTTCGTCGAGTTCGTCGAAGCCGGTGTGACGAGTGGCCCCGAGGTCCTCGCCGCGGCCGAGGAGTACCTCGCCCCGTTGCGCGAAGCGGACATCGACACCCTGATTCTCGGCTGTACGCACTATCCCCTCCTGGCGGGCGTACTGTCTCTTGTCATGGGTGAGGGTGTGACGCTGGTCTCATCGGCGGACGAGACGGCGCGGGATGTCTACGCCCTGCTGGTGCGCAGTGACCTGCAGCGAAGCCCGGCGGCCGGTCCGCCGGTCCACCGCTTCCTGACGACCGGCCGTCCGGATCAATTCGGCAAGCTCGGTCGACGTTTTCTCGGACCTGAGGTTCAATCTGTCGAACAGTTCTCTTGGGTGGGGTCTCCGGCATGAAACTCACGATCGTCGGCTGCGCGGGGTCGTACCCGGGGCCGGACTCGGCTGCCAGCTGCTATCTGGTCGAGGAGCCGTACGAAGGCGGCGTCTTCCGGCTCGTTCTCGACATGGGCAACGGCGCGTTGGGCGCGCTCCAGCGTTACGTCGACATCCGTGACATCAATGCCGCCGCGATCTCCCACCTGCACGCCGATCACAGCTTCGACCTGTCGGTCTATTACGTGGTGAGCCGGTATCACCCGGACGGCTCGATGCCGATGCTGCCGCTGTTCGCGCCCGCCGGGGCCGATCGATTCCTGTCCCGCTCCTACGGCCCGGAGCCCGATCCGGGCATCCTGCAGCACTTCGACTACCGCGACCTGTCGGACGGGCTCGTCGCCGAACTCGGTCCTTTCACCGTGACGTTCGTGGCCGTCGACCATCCGGTCGAGGCATACGCGATGCGGATCGAAGCCGGCGGCCGGACCTTGGTCTACTCCGGCGACAGCGGTCCGTACGACGCTCTCGATCGGATCGCCGAGGGCGCCGACGTCTTCTTGTGTGAGGCGTCGTTTGTCGAGTCGAAGGTCAACCCGCCGCATCTCCACCTCACCGGTGCGGAGGCCGGGGCCATCGCCACCAACGCGAACGTTGGCCGGCTGCTCATCACGCACATCCCGGCGTGGACGGACCGCGCCGAAGTTGAGCGGGACACCAAGGGCGCCTGGGACGGTCCGCTCGACATCGTCCAGCCCGGCGAGGTTTACGAGATCTGAGCCCGGCGCGGCGATTACGAGATCTGAACGGCTCCGCGGGGGAGTGTGCCGTCTGCACGAAGATTTCCCTCCGATTTGGACGCAGCGACAATCGTCGCCACCGGACAAATGGTGGGAGGCTGCTCTCGTGAGTTTCCTACACAGGCCCCGGCATGAGTGGTTGTCTGCCGATGTGATCGCCGCACAGTCCGAGGTTGAGAAGCGACTGATCGACCAGATCCTCCACGGTTCGCTGGATCCCACGATCACGGAGTGGAAAGCGGGCGCCAACGTCTTCGAGCAAGGCTTCTTCGCCCAGGCGGTGCACCTCGTCCTTGAGGGCGAGGTTTCCGTCACCGTCGACGGTGCGGAGGTGGCTCGGCTCGGCCCGGGCCACGTGTTCGGCGAGATGGCGATGCTCGCGAACCGCCAACGTACGGGCACGCTGACGGCTGTCGTTCCGACGACGATCGCCAGCATGGGTGAGTCCTCCGTCGATCGGAATGACTTGAGGGAGCTGGCAGCCGCTCGCGGCTTTGACGCACCGGCCGACTGACTTCGGCCATTCGGCCTCGAAGCTCAAGCTCTTCGGGCACTCGATAGCCTCGTCGCGTGACCACTCGTGAGGACGGCCGTGCGCCGGACCAGCTTCGTCCCGTCAAGATCACCCGCAACTGGCTCGACCACGCGCAGGGCTCCTGCCTGATCGAGTTCGGAAAGACCCGCGTGCTGTGTGCTGCCGCTGCGAGTGAGGGCGTCCCGCGTTGGCGGATGGGCTCCGGCTTGGGCTGGGTCACCGCGGAGTACGCGATGCTGCCGCAGGCCACGCACGACCGATCGGCCCGGGAGTCGGTCAAGGGCCGCATTGGCGGCCGGACCCATGAGATCTCGCGTCTGGTCGGGCGTTCGCTGCGTGCTGCCATCGACTACAAGGCGTTGGGCGAGAACACGATCACCATCGACTGCGACGTCCTGCAGGCCGACGGCGGAACGCGCACCGCAGCGATCACCGGTGCGTACGTGGCGCTCGCCGATGCCGTGGCGCATTTGCGGGACGCCGGCGCGTTGGCCGGGGAGCCGTTGATCAACTCGGTCTCTGCAATCAGCGTGGGGATCATCGACGGCACTCCCATGTTGGACCTGCCGTACGTCGAGGACGTGCGCGCCGAGACGGACATGAACGTCGTCATGACCGGGTCCGGCAAATTCGTCGAGGTGCAGGGCACCGCCGAGGGGGTTCCCTTCGACCGCGATGAGCTCGACGCGCTGCTGAGCCTCGCCGCCAAGGGCTGCGCCGACCTGACGAAGCTGCAGGCGGAGGCGCTCGGCTCGTGACACCCCCGCTGGCCGAACCAAGCGTCCCAGCGGGCGGTGCGCCCAGAGTTGTTCTCGCGTCGCGCAACCAGAAGAAGCTGGTCGAGTTGCGGCGAGTGTTGACGCCGCTGGTGCCCGACCTCGAAGTGCTCGGCCTGGACGACGTCGCCCCGTTCGACGAGCCGGCCGAGACCGAGCCGACGTTCGAGGGCAACGCCCTGATCAAGGCGCGTGCGTGCTTTGCGGCGACCGGGCTGCCGTCGCTGGCCGACGACTCCGGCATCTGCGTGGATGCGCTGAACGGGATGCCCGGTGTGCTCTCGGCGCGCTGGAGCGGCGCCGGCGACGATGCCAACAACGCGCTCCTGCTCAGCCAGCTCGCCGACGTCCCGGACGAGCGTCGGGGGGCCGCCTTCGTCGCCGCCGTGGCGCTGGTGTGGTCAGGCGGAGAGCTGGTCGAGACCCGGCGGATGCCCGGACGGATCCTGCGCGCCGAACGGGGCGAGGGAGGCTTCGGCTACGACCCGCTCTTCGCGGCCGAAGGCAACGAGGTCTCCAACGCCGAGCTCACGCCGGAGCAGAAGGACGCGATCAGTCACCGTGGCCAGGCGCTGCGGGCGCTTGCGCCGCACATCGTCGCGGCGTTGAGGGCCTAGACCGCGCCGGTGAAGCCCTGCTGCCGCCAAGCCTCGTAGACGGCGATGGCCGCGCAGTTGGCCAGATTCATCGAACGTCGTCCGTTGAGCATCGGGATGCGTACTTGACCGGTGACGCGCGGATGCCGCAACACGTCCTCAGGCAAACCGGTGGGCTCGGTGCCGAACAGCAGAATGTCGCCGGGTTGGTAGGCGACGTCGGTGTAAGGCGTCTTCGCAGAGGTGGTGAAGGCGTAGACGTTGCCGTCGGTGAGCTTGTCGAAGGCGCTCTCCAGGTTGGGATGGACCGTGACGACCGCCAGATCGTGATAGTCGAGACCAGCCCGCTTCAGCTTGGCGTCGGAGAAGTCGAACCCGAGGGGTTCGACGAGATGGAGTTCGGCACCGGTCCCCGCGGCCAGCCGAATCGAGTTGCCCGTGTTCCCGGCGATCGCCGGCTCATGAAAGAGGATGCGAAACATGGCGCCTCAATTCAATGCGGGTGCCGGAGGCGGGACTCGAACCCGCACACCCGAAGGCACGTGGACCTAAACCACGCACGTCTGCCAATTCCGTCACTCCGGCCGACTCCCAAGCGTAGGAGACGGAGACTCACCTACGGAACGAGCTTGGGCAGGCCCTTGCTCAGCGCCGTGGTCAGCTGCTTGGCCACGACACCGGCCATCCCGGGGATCGCGGTGTTGAAGGCGATCGTGTAGTCGAGCCGCGTGCCGCCGTCGTCGGTCGGTGACAGTCGCTGGATGCCGTAGTGGTCCTTGAGCGGGAACCCACCCTTGGTGATCTGGTATTCGATGTGGGTGTTCGGCTCCCAGACGACCACCGTCTCGGTGATCGGGGGCAGCGGGCCGATGTTGAGCTTGCGCGACGACCCGACGCCGTTGCGATGGCTGTCGCCGTCGCGCGTCCGGGTGATCTTGGCGCCGAAGACCGGGCCGAGGTTCTCGTGCTCGGACAGTGCCTCGAAGACCGTCTTCGGGTCGGACGTGTACGTGTGCGTCACGTTCACACGGACGGGCGCAGTGCTCGAAGTGGCGGGGCTCATGCTGTCTCCAATCCCAGGTCCTTGCGCAGCTTTGCGACGTGACCAGTGGCCTTGACGTTATACGCGGCGTACTCGAGAACACCCTCCGGGTCGACGACGAACGTCGAACGGATGACGCCCTGGACGAGCTTCCCGTAGAGCTTCTTATCGCCGAAGGCACCCCACGCGGCGAGAACCTCCTTGTCGACGTCGGACAGCAGCGTGATCGTCAGGCCGTCGCGCTCGCGGAACTTGGCCAGTTTCTCCGGCTTGTCCGGCGAGATGCCCAGCACCGTGTAGCCCTCGGCCTTGAGCCGGTCGAGGGAATCGGTGAAGTCACACGCCTGCTTCGTGCACCCCGGTGTCATGGCGGCGGGGTAGAAGTAGACGATGACGCGCTGGCCGCGCAGGTCGGACAGTCTGACCGTCTCGCCGGTGTCACTCGGGAGGCTGAAGTCGGGTGCTGGGTCTCCGGGTTGCAGGCGAGCCTGCAGGGGAACTGTCATGCCGCCTATCCTTGCGTATGTGAGCCAGACCGACACCGACGCGCTCGTCGAGGAAATTGAACAGATCCGACTGCGCCTTGCCGGCACGGTCGACGAACTCGTCGAGCGTGCTCACCCCAGGGCCATCGCTGCCCGAGCGGTCGACAGCGTCAAGGCCAGGTTCGTCGACGAGACCGGGTCGCCGCGCATGGAGACGATCGTTCCGGTCGTCGCCGGTGTGGCCGCGGTCGTGGCCGGCATGGTTCTGATCCGTCGTCTCACGCGCTGAGCGGACATCATGAGTGAAGGTTCGAGCTCCGGCAGAGCATTCGACGACAGCACCAAGCTTCCGATCCGAATGCTGCACGACCGGCTGCTGGTCACGCTGGACGTCGAGGCGGGGGAGCGTCGCTCCAACGGCGGCATCCTCATTCCGGCGACGGCCGCCATGGGCAAACGCCTCGCTTGGGCACGTGTCGAAGCCGTCGGAGCGCAGGTGCGTTCGGTCCAGGTCGGTGACCGTGTCCTTTTCGACCCCGAGGACCGGGCCGAGGTCGAGGTGCGAAGTGAGGCATTCATCCTCCTGCGTGAGCGCGACCTGCATGCGGTCGCGTCGGAGCGCATCGAGGAAGGCCAGACCGGCCTCTACCTGTGAGGTGCGCCGATGAGTGACGGTCCACGCCCGCAAGCGGGCGGTACCCCCAACCACCCGGCCCGTGACATCCTGCGTGGGCGGCGCGTCATCCGGTCGACGGATGTCTCGTTTGCGGCGCGCTTGAACGTGTTGCGCCATCGGTGGCGGCTGCTCATTCGGCTGAGCGTGGGGACCGGAGCGGCGTACTACATCGCCAGCAGCGTGCTGGGCCACGAGCAGGCATTCTTTGCCCCCATCGCCGCCGTCATCACGCTGATCGCGAGTGGCGCATCGCGCCGATTGCGCACGATGGTCGAGCTGGTGGCCGGCGTGGCCATCGGCGTGCTGGTGGGGGAGCTTCTCATCCTCGGTATCGGACGCGGCGCGTGGCAGGTGGCGCTCGTGGTGGTGTTGGCGGTGTCGGTCGGCACGCTGGTGGGTCTCACCGGGCTGGCACTCAACCAGGCCGCGACGTCCTCGGTGCTCCTGGCTGCCGTCGTACCCGTAAGTGGTGGAGACGTCGCGGTCTCCCGCTTCGTCGACGCCCTGGTCGGTGGCGTGTGCGGGATGGCAATGGTGTTGCTCGTTCCCCGCAACGTCGTCCGTGACATCGATCGGGAGGTGCAGCACGTCCTCACCGCGTTGGCGGCGATCCTCCGCAAGCAGGCCGGGGCACTTCGCGATCGCGACAGCCGGTTGGCCGACGACAGCATGGCCGACGCCCAGAAGCTGACGCCCATGATCACGACGTTGACGGCGACGGCGACCAATGTCTCGGAGGTGGCCCGGATCTCGCCGATCCGGTGGCGCCAGCGTGCGCACGTCGAGCTCTACACCGCCACAGTCATCGATTTGGACAACGCTGTGCGGGACGCCCGGACGATGGGCCGGAAGATCTCGGCGACCCTGCGCCACGGCGAACTGGTTCCCAATGGGCTCGACGACGCGATCGACGCGCTGGCGTCAGCGGTCGAGATCTTTGCCGACGACTTGTCCGAGCGGGACGACTTCGACGAGGCGCGGCGCGAACTCGTCGAGGCGGCGCGGATGGCTTCGGTCGCCCTGCCCGAGGCAGCGACGATGAACAGCGCGGCCATTGCCGCGCAGATCCGTTCGCTGGCCGCCGATCTCATGTACGCCAGCGGGTACACCCGCGACGAGATCGACCAGCGCCTGGATTTCTAGACCGGTCGGCGCCGACTAGCCTCACTTGTATGGACACGTTAGGCATCGCCTGCCCGACGTGTGGTGGCTTCGACACCAAACTTGCCGAGATCGTATGGGATTCAGGCGAGTTGGATGCCGCGAACACTCCGTCAGGTCTGGCGCGGCAGGTCAGTCCGCCGGTGCCGCGACCCGCCCGCAGTCACGCCGCCCGGTTCTATCTGGGCAACTTCGTTGCGCTCTTGGTATGGATGCTCGTCGGCGTGTACCTGTGCACCTTCGTCGCGGCTCGGCCGGAGGCTGTGCTGCGCGGCGCCCTGATCACCGGTACGGGCGCGCTGCTTCACCTCAGTTGGCTTGCGGGCCACGGCCCGAAGCCCACAGCAGATCAGATCGCCGCTTGGGACGAATGGATGATCGCCCACGCTGAATGGCGGCGAACCTGGCTCTGTCGGTCATGTGAAAGGACGTTCGTTCCCTGACGGAGTCAAGGGCAACCGGACGAAATCCGGATGCGCCACCAGTTGGCCAAGATCCCGATCGGGCCGAGCACCGGAACCGACTGCCACTCCCGGCATTCGGTGCTGCCCAAGTCCTTGGTCGTGACCGTCGCCCACCGGAAATCGGCGGGCACGTCGGTCATGCGCTTGAGCAGCGCACGAGCACCCGAACGGGCCGCCGACTGCAGTGCCACGAGACCTTGGACGTCCGAGATCCTCGCGACCAAGTCATCCCGAGTGCTTTCGAGCTCTTGGCCCGACAGCAGGTGGGGGCGGGTCGCCGCGGTGGTGGATGGCCGGGGCCGGCGCCTGGGCTCAAGCTTGGCCAGCGCGGCACTGAGTTCACGCTCAAGTGTGGCGATCTGCGCGTAGAACTCGTGCCGCCCGGCGGCCGTGGGCGCGCTGTGCAGGTCGACGCTGCTCAAGGACGTATCGACGATCGTCATGACTCACCTCGGAACGATTCCTGCTCGGAGTCTACGACGACACCAAGGAGATCCGCGACCCTCCATAGCCCGTAATCCACCAGCCACCTTGGGATCCCAGCGACGCCGATCGCGGTGACGAGAAGCCTGCTGGTGTGGAGCCCCGGTGCCACATCGCCGGGCAGCGGGCTGAACAGCGGGCCGATCGTCCGGTCGGCGTCGGCCAGGACGAGGTTGCCCTCGTCGTCCAAGCGAATCCCCAGTGGTTCGGCGATCGAGTCTGCGTCCATGACGGACAGCGCAATGTGCGTTTCCACGATCGCCACCGTCAGAGCGTCCGCGACACAATGCACACGGGGGAATGTGCCCCGCATGATCCGGTCGTACGCAATAGCCTCGACCGGATTGCGGACCACGTCGGGGTCGAGTCCGACCTGGCGGAAGAAGGCCCGGTAGGCCGAGGGTGCCGGCTTCGATGGCAGCGCCATGGCGGGTCCGCCGCGAAACCGTGTCGACAGGTCCAGGACCTGATTCCACAGGTCTGCCGGTGTGGGCTCGACCGCGCCGTCGAAGGAGGTGTACCGCAGGGTGAGTTCGGGGAACTCCGCTGCCACCCGGTGGTCGACCCAACCGATCTCGATGCCCACTCGGCTATTAGACCGCGTCGCGAACGGATCGCGCCACGGCTACTGGCGTCGTCGGTGCCGTAGCGTCACGACCATGACCCCGAATCCTCGGCCGCGCATCGCACTGCTCATCGACGCGGACAACGCTCAGGCGAGCAAGATCGACCTGATCCTCAACGAGCTCAGCGTGCATGGCGAAACCAGCATTCGGCGCGCGTACGGGAACTGGACCAAACCGAACCTGAACCCTTGGGTCGCCATTCTTCACACGCAGGCAATCAGCCCGGTCCAGCAGTTCGACCTCAGTCGAGGAAAGAACGCCAGCGACATGGCGATGGTCGTCGACGCCATGTCGCTGCTCTACAACGATCGTCCCGACGCGTTCGGCATCGTTTCCTCCGACGCCGACTTCACACCATTGGTCACGCACCTGCGCGGCAAGGGCGCAGCCGTCTACGGCTTCGGCGACGCGAAGACGCCAGAGGCGTTCCAGAAGGCGTGTACTCGCTTTCTCCTGCTCGACCAACTCGCTGGCCCGGACGACCGTGCCGATGCCCCGCCGGCCGCCAAGGCCACTGCACGCAAGGTGGCGAAGGCCGTGGCCAAGAAGTCGGCGCCCGCCCCGGTCCGCAAGACCACGGCCGAACTGCGCCAGGACGCCGGCCTGGTCCGGCTGTTGCGCGGCGCCGTCCAGAGTGCTGCCGACGATGACGGCTGGGCGAAGGTCGGCCGGCTGGGACAGCAGATCTCGAACCAGTCGTCGTTCGACTCGCGCAACTATGGCTACGCGACCCTGACCAAGCTGCTCGCCGCCTCGGAGTTGTTCGACTTCCGTGACGAAGGCACCTCGGCACTGGCCGTGCGTGACAAGCGGTTGGCGGGCAACGGCACCTGAGCCGATCAGTCCGTCGGCGCCGCCGCCTCAAGCGCCTTCTGCCGCCTACCGGCCCACTTCGACAGCCCGAAGATGAGGACCAGGAACGCGTAGGCCGCAATCGCGAACGGCGACGACACCAGCGTCGTCCAGTCTCCTTGGGAGATGGCCAGCGCACGGCGCAATTGCTTTTCGAACATCGGGCCGAGGATCATCCCGACCACCAACGGAGCGACGGGGTACCCAAACCGCCGCATCCAGAAGCCGACGATCCCCAACGCCAGCAGGATCAGGACGTCGGCCGGCGTGAAGTTCACCGCGAACGCGCCCAGGCAGGCAAAGGCCAGGATGCCGGCGTACAGGTACGGCCGCGGAATCTGGAGGACGCGCACCCAGATGCCGATCAGCGGCAGATTGAGCACGAGCAGCATGACGTTGCCGATGTAGAGGCTGGCGATCAGGGCCCACACCAGGGTTGCGTGCTGATCGAACAGTTGTGGACCCGGCGGGATCTGGTAGCGCTGGAAGGCCGTCAGCATCATGGCTGCGGTGGCCGTGGTGGGCAGGCCGAGCGTCAGGAGCGGAACCAGCACACCGGCTGCCGCGGCATTGTTGGCCGCCTCGGGCCCGGCGACGCCCTCGATGGCTCCCTTGCCGAACAACTTCTTGCGCTCGGGTTTGGCTGCGCGACGTTCGGCTGCGTAGGACAGGAAGGTCGACATGTCCGCGCCGCCGGCTGGGATCGTGCCGATGGGGAAGCCGATCGCGGTGCCGCGCAGCCATGGCCGCCAAGAGAGCCGCCAGTCCTCGCGGGTCATCCAGGAACGCCATGAACCTGTGGTTGGAATGACCTCAACGGGGCCGCGACGTAGCTTGGACGCGATGTGCAGGGTCTCGCCGACGGCGAAGAGCCCCACGGCCACCAACACCACATCGATGCCGTCACTGAGGACCGAGACGCCGAACGTGTAGCGCGATTGCCCGCTCATCAGGTCGACACCGACCAGCCCGATGAACAGACCCAGCGACAACATGGCCAGTCCGCGCAGGATCGACGACCCGAGCAGGGCCCCCACCGTCGCAAACGCGACCACCATCAGGGCGACGTAGTCGACCGGGCCGAGTTTGACGGCGACCTGCGCGACGGTGGGCGCGACCAGTGTGAGCAGCAGCGTGGCGAGCGTGCCGGCGACGAAGGAGCCGATCGCTGCCGTGGCCAGGGCCGCCGAGCCGCGCCCGGCGCGGGCCATTCGGTTGCCTTCGAGGGCGGTGATGATCGACGCGGATTCACCGGGTGTGTTGAGCAGGATCGACGTGGTTGATCCGCCGTACATCCCGCCGTAGTAGATGCCGGCGAACACGATGATCGCCGCGGCCGGGTCGAGGGTGTACGTGATCGGCATCAGCAGGGCCAACGTCATGGCGGGGCCGATGCCCGGCAGGACGCCGACGGCCGTCCCGACGAGGACGCCGAGGAAGGCGTAGAGCAGGTACTCGGGCTGGAGGGCCGTGGCGAACCCGCCCAGGAGGTTGGCGAAGTTATCCATGGAAGATCCCGATCTGGTCGAGAACGGGCCCCGGCGGCAGTGAGATGCCCAGAAGCCCGCCGAACGCGAGCTGGAGCACCAGCGCGAGGACCATGCCGATCAGCGGGGCTCGCCACCACGGTCTGGCGCCGAGTATCCACGCCGATGCGGTGAAGAGGACGAATGCGGCAATCGGCCAGCCGGCCGGGACGATCAGGAACACGTGCAGCACGATGGCGCCGATGAGCAGTCCGACGGTGCGCCAGTCCGTGCTCGCCGACGTGTCGACGTCCTCGTCGACTTCCTCCTCACCGACCTTGCCGCGCAGGACCTGGATGCAGAGCAGGGTGCCGAAAACGGTCAGCATCGCGCCGATCGCGTAGGGGAATCCGCGCGGCCCAATGTCGGTGTTGCCCAGCGGAACGTTGATGGAGCCGGCGGTCGCGAGTGTCATCGCCCCCAGCGCGGTGATGCCCAGGGTGAACAGGAACTCGCCAATGGCGAAGGATCGCCCGGCCCGTGACTCAGGCTTCGACGTTGTCATTTGATGAGTCCGATCTCCCGCAGCGTGGCTTGGACGGTCTTGACCTCGTCATCGACGAAGGAGTCGAACTCCGGACCGGTGAGGAACGCGTCGTCCCAGCCGTTCTCCTTCAGCACCGTGCGCCACGCCGGCGTGGCATGCATGTCGGTGACCAGGGTGGTCAGGCGCTCGGCTTGGGCCTTGTCCACCGACCCCGGTGCGACGACACCGCGCCAGTTCGTCAGGTTCACGTCGACGTCCTGCTCCGTGAGGGTGGGCACGTCGGGCAGGAGAGGGGTTCGCTTGGCGCCCGAGACCGCGAGGGCTCGCAGCTTCCCGGACTTGATCTGCTCCACGTACTCGCCAACCCCGGAGATGCCGGCGCTCACCTTGCCTCCGAGCAGCGCGGCGACCGATTCGCCTCCACCGGCGAACGGAATGTAGTTGAGCTTCCTGGGGCTGAGGCCGCTGGACTTGTACATGAGGCCGGCGAGGATGTGGTCGGCTCCACCGGCCGAACCGCCGGCGATCGAAACGCCGCGGCCCTTCGCCTCGGCGGCATCGAGGAGATCCTGGATCGACTTGTACGGCGACTTGGCCGGCACGACAACGATTTCCGACTCCTGGGTGAGTCGGGCGATGGGCACGGTGTCGGCGAGGGTGTTCTCGGCCAAGTTGGTCTCGACGGCGCCGACCATGACGTAGCCCATGACCATCAGGGTGTTCGGATCGCGCTCGTTCGCGAGCTTCGCAAGGCCCACCGTCCCGCCGGCACCGCCGATGTTGACCACCTGGACGGTGGACAGCGACTCCTCCTGCTCGAGGACCTTCTGCATGGCCCGTGCGGTCTGGTCCCACCCGCCGCCCGGGTCAGCCGGAACGATCAACGTCAGGCGGTTGATGTCGCCCGTGCTGGACTGCGTCGAGGTGGTGAGGCTGCTGCATCCGGTGAGAAGCGCGACGGCTGCGGCGGCGACAACAGAGCGGGCTCGAGTACGCGGTCGAAACATGCGGTGCCCCTTCGGGTGACTTCAGGGGTGAGTCTGGCGCGTGGCACGGGTCACGCGCGCCTCCGCTCGGCCGGCGCCGCGTGCTCAGCGGGAGGCGAGGGCCTCCGCAAAGGCGAGGATGCGGTTGGCGTCGCGCACGTGCAGTTCTTCGACGAGCTTGTTGTTGTAGGTGGCCACGCCGGCGCCTGCTGTCTTGGCTTCGTTGAACGCCGCGATCAGCCCCTGGGCCCGCTCGATGTCGGCCTCAGAGGGGCTGAACGCCTCGTTGCACGGCTCGACTTGCGACGGGTGGATCAGCGTCTTCCCGTCGAAGCCCATCTCGCGTCCCTGACGTGCTTCGGCAAGGAAGCCCTCTTCGTTGCGGACGTCGTTGTAGACGCCGTCGATGACGACCTTGCCGGCGGCGCGGACGGCGATGAGCGTCCATGACAATGCGGTCAGGACCACCGGGTTGCGCCCGGGGACATGCAGGCCGTACGTCTCGTTGACGATGTCGTTGGTTCCCATGACGATGACCGTCAGCCGCTCGTGCGCGGCGGCGATCTCCTCGGCATGCAGCAGTGCGCGCGGCGTCTCGATCATGGCCCAGAGCTGCGTGTGTGCCGGAGCGCCGGCGGCCTCCATGGCCGCGACCAGATCCCGCACCTGCTCGGCCGACTCCACCTTGGGCACGAGGATCGCATCGGGTCCGGCGGCAGCAGCAGCCTTGATGTCGTCGTCGTGCCATTCGGTGCCGATGGAGTTGACCCGGATGGCAAGTTCGCGGTGGCCGTACTCGCCGGAGGTGACAGCGGCGACGACGTTTGCCCGGCCCTGTTCCTTGGCGTCGGGTGCCACCGAGTCCTCGAGGTCGAGGATCAGCGCGTCGGCGTCAATCGTCTTGGCCTTCTCCAAGGCGCGTTCGTTCGCGCCCGGCATGTACAGGACGCTGCGGCGGGGTCGGATGTCAGTCATGGCTGTCTTTCAGAGGTCGTAGAGCTCGGCGAGTTCCGGGTCGCGCTCGGCCAGCGCCTTGGCCAGGTCGAGCATGACGAGGCACTGCTTGCAGGAGGCGTCGTCTTCCATCTTGCCGTTGATCATCACGGCGCCGGATCCGTCGCCCATGGCCTCGACGACGACCTTGGCGTGCTCGACGTCCTCCTTGGACGGGCTGAACACCCGCTTGGCGATGTCGATCTGGACCGGGTGCAGGCTCCAGGCACCGACGCATCCCAGCAGGAACGCATTGCGGAACTGGTCCTCGCAGGCGACGACATCCTTGATGTCGCCGAACGGGCCGTAGAAGGGGAGGATGTCGTTTGCCGCGCAGGCGTCGACCATGCGGGCGATCGTGTAGTGCCAGAGGTCCTGCTGATAGGTCGTGCGGCCTTCGTTGAGGTCTTCGCTCACGGGGTCGGTGCGCACCAGGTAGCCGGGGTGACCGCCGCCGACGCGGGTCGTCTTCATGCGACGCGACGCCGCGAGGTCGGCCGGGCCGAGGCTGATGCCCTGCATGCGGGGGCTGGCCGCGGCGATCTCCTCGACATTCACCACGCCTTCTGCGGTCTCGAGGATCGCGTGCACGAGGATCGGCTTCTCCACGCCGGCACGTGCCTCAAGCTGCGCGAGCAGTCTGTCGACGTAGTGGATGTCCTGGGCGCCCTCGACCTTGGGGACCATGATCACGTCGAGCTTGTCGCCGATCTCGGTGACCAACTCGATGAAGTCGTCGAGCACCCACGGTGAGTCGAGACTGTTGACCCGCGTCCACAGCTGGGTGTCGCCGAAGTCGGTCTTCTTCGCGATCTCGATCAGGCCGCGACGGGCGGGGATCTTCATCTCCGTCTTCACCGCGTCCTCGAGGTTGCCGAGGATGATGTCGACCTTGGCCGCGATGTCGGGCACCTTGGCCGCCATCTTCTCGTTGCTCGGATCGAAGAAATGGATCATGCGGCTCGGCCGGAACGGGATGTCGGCGGCCGGCTTCGGGGCTCCGACGGCGAGCGGACGCAGGAAAGCTCGAGGATTGCGCATGAGGCCAGTATTCCCGGGTAGGCATCGACGAAGCGAAGGAGGTCACACGAGATGACAGATCACGTTGCGACCGCCGAGGTCGACATCAGCGCTTCGCCTGACCAGGTGTGGAGCGCCATCACCGATCCGGCCAAGGTGAAGCGCTATTTCTTCGGATCCACGGTCGAGTCGGACTTCCGGCCGGGTAGCACGATCACCTGGCGCGGCGAGTACGAAGGGGAGCCGTTCGAGGACCGGGGCGAGGTCATCGAGGCGGTGCCGCACGAACGGCTGCGCGTCACGCACTTCAGCCCCTTGGCCGGACAGCCCGACCGGCCGGAGAACTACCACGAACTCGTGTTCAGGCTGCGTCACGCCGGCCCCGCGACCCATGTCACGTTCACGCAGGACAACAACGCGTCGGCAGCCGAGGCGGACGCGGCCGCCGACAGTTGGCACACGATGCTGCGCGGCCTCAAGGAGCTCGTGGAACGGGGTTGAGGCCTCGTCGTGCGCGACGGGGGTCAGGAAAGCCGCGGTGACGTCCGCCGGTGGTCTTCCGGCAGCTCGGCGGCCGACGTTGCATTCCCGGACGGGACCAGGCGGAGCACCCGGCACTCGCCGGCCCACCGGTCGATCATCGTGGGCAGGTCCGGCGCATTGAGTCGTCCGGCCTTGAGTGCCGTGGTCACCGGTTCCCACAGCTCCGAACCGGTCTGAACCACCGTTGTGACGACGGGGACGGCCGCGGCGAGCTGCCGGTCGTTCTTTGAACGCAGCAGCACGACGGCGCTGTCGCCGTCCTCGAGCGGAGGCAGGGGTTGCTCCGAGCCATCTGCTCCGGGGCTGCCAACGATGCAGATCGCTCCGGCGGTGTTGCCCGTCTCGTCAGTGGTCTCCACCCATTCGTGCCACACCGGGAATGTCTGCGTGCCCACCCGGACCCATGCCACGGACGACTTCTTGGCAAGGTCGGCGACATCTATGGCGACTTCGGTCACCCGGAAACCATAGGGGACCGGCTGGGGGCACCGCCCGCGCCCGATGGGCGTGGGGGGGTAGGCTCGCCGACGTGCTCGGCGCCTTTGTCAATGCCTTCCGAACCCCGGATTTGCGACGGAAACTCCTGTTCGTGTTCGGGATCATCGTCCTGTTCCGGTTCGGTTCGACGCTCCCGGCGCCTGGCGTCAATGTCCCCAACGTGCAGCGCTGCGTTGATCTTGCCTCCCAAGGCGAGCAGGGCAGCCTGTTCGCACTGATCAACGTCTTCTCCGGCGGCGCCTTGCTGCAGCTCACCGTGTTTGCGCTCGGCATCATGCCGTACATCACCGCGAGCATCATCCTGCAGTTGCTGGTGGTGGTCATCCCGCGGCTTGAGATGCTCAAGAAGGAAGGCCAGGCCGGTCAGGCCAAGATCACGCAGTACACGCGATACCTGACGCTCGGTCTCGCCATCCTGCAGGCCACCGGCATCGTGGCGCTGGCGCGCAGCGGCCAGCTCTTCGGCGGCACCGAATGCGGCGACCTGCTGTACAACAAGGACTCGATCCCGCAGTTCCTGCTGGTTGTCCTCACGATGGTCGCCGGTACGGCCGTCATCATGTGGCTCGGCGAACTCATCACCGACCGCGGCATCGGCAACGGCATGTCGATCCTGATCTTCACCCAGGTGGTCGCGACCTTCCCGGGCGCCATGTGGCTGATCAAGCAGCAGAAGGGCTGGACGACCTTCGTCGTGGTCATGCTCGTCGGCTTCGTCGTGGTGGCAGCGGTGATCTTCATGGAGCAGGCGCAGCGCCGGATCCCGGTCCAGTACGCCAAGCGCATGGTCGGTCGCCGGATGTTCGGCGGCTCGTCGACCTACATCCCGCTCAAGGTGAATCAGGCCGGCATCATCCCGGTCATCTTCGGTTCCAGCCTGATGTACCTGCCGGCGCTGTACGCGCAGTTCCAGCCGGAGGCCGGTGCGTCGAGGTGGATCAACGCCTACCTCGTGCGTGGCGACCACCCGCTGTACATGGCGTTGTACTTCGCGATGATCATCTTCTTCACGTACTTCTATGTCGCCATCACCTTCAACCCGGAGGAGGTGGCCGACAACATGAAGAAGTACGGCGGCTTCATCCCCGGCATCAGGGCCGGACGCCCGACGCAGGATTACCTCGCGTACGTGCTCAGCCGCATCACGGCGCCCGGCTCGCTGTATCTCGGCATCGTGGCGCTCATCCCGATGATCGCGGTCGCCCTGCTCGGCGCGAACCAGAACTTCCCGTTCGGTGGCACGACTATTCTCATCATCGTCGGCGTCGGCCTCGACACCGTGAAGCAGATCGAAAGCCAGCTTCAGCAGCGCAATTACGAAGGATTCCTGCGATGACCCGTCTCCTCATCATGGGTCCGCCCGGTGCGGGCAAGGGGACGCAGGCGGTCGGACTCGCGCAGCGCATCGGTGGTGCACACATCTCGACCGGCGACATCTTCCGCGAGAACGTGGCCAACGAGACCGAACTCGGCAAGACGGCCAAGCAGTACATGGAGGCCGGCCAGTACGTCCCTGACGAGGTCACCAACGCGATGGTGCGCGACCGGCTCAACCAGCCGGACGCCGAGAGCTTCGTCCTCGACGGCTACCCGCGCACGGCCGACCAGGTCGACGAGCTCGACGCCATCCTCGGCGAGATCGGCGCACAGCTGGATGCCGTGTTGCTGCTGGTGGTCGACGACCGCGAGGAACTGGTCCAGCGCATGATCAAGCGGGCCGAGACCAGCGGCCGTGCGGACGACACCGAAGAGGTCATCCGTCATCGCCAGGACGTCTACGACCAGGAGACGGCGGCGCTGGTGCCGATCTACCGCGAGCGAGGGCTGCTGCGCGAGGTCGACGGGATCGGCGACATCGACGAGATCGCCCGGCGCATCGACGCCGCACTGGGCCTCTAGGGCCCGGTCGCTCGGGCTCGGACACACCTTGCAGATCGAACTCAAGACGCCTGACCAGATTGCCTGCATGCGGGCAGCCGGTCGTGTCGTGGCGGCCACGTTGCGGGCGGTCTCTTCGGCGGCCGCACCCGGCGTGACGACCCGCGAACTCGACGCCCTCGCGGCCGAGACGATCGCCTCGCTGGGCGCCGAATCCAACTTCCTCGGCTACGGCGCCGAGTTCGGTCCGCCGTTCCCGGGCGTCATCTGCACGTCGGTGAACGAAGAGACGATTCACGGCATCCCGGGCGAGCGGCTGTTGCGCGAAGGTGACCTGCTGTCGATCGACTGCGGCGCGATGATCGACGGATGGCATGCCGACGCCGCCACCACGGTCGCAATCGGCGACGTCCCGCCCCCGCATCGTGAACTCATGCGGGTGACCGAGGAGGCGCTCGCGGCCGGAATCGCCGCGATGCAGACCGGTCGGCGCGTCCGGGACGTCACCCAGGCCATCAGCGCGTACGTGCAGAGCCAGGGTGATGAGTACGGCGTCGTGCGTGAGTACACCGGGCATGGCATCGGGTCGGCGCTCCACCAGGACCCGGACGTCCCGAACATCGGCGGGCGCCGCCACACGCCGAGGCTGGTTCCCGGCCTCGTGTTGGCGATCGAGCCGATGATCGTCCTCGGCGCGCCGCACGTGCGTGAACTCGCCGATCAATGGACGGTCAGCACGCTCGACGGATCGGTGGCCGCGCACTTCGAGCACACCGTCGCGATCACCGACGACGGCGTGGAAGTCCTGACGATCGCCTGAGCCTCAGCGCAAAGGTGATCCGGCGACGTCGAACTCGAACCCGCCGAACTCGCCGGTGAGAAGCGGACGCGCTTCGGCGATGGCTTGCCGAACCTCAGGCTGCTGTAGGGATGCCCGGTGCGCGTCGGCCGAAGTCCAGAGTTCGATCACGAACACGGTGTCGGGGTGGTCGTCGTGGGTTCCGACCTCGTAGAGCAGGCACCCGACCTCCGCCAGGTGGGGACTCGATCGGGAGAGATGGGCGACCAACTCGTCGCGCCGACCAGGATGCACACCGAGCGTTCCGACATTCGCGAAAGTCATGGCTCGACGCTACGTCGGCTCGCTGACAATTGCGTCCACGACCGCGGCGGCGATGGCGTTGCCACCGGCAGTGAGGTTGACGACGGTCACGGCCGCGGAGCCGGTTGCTGCCGGCGGTGCGGATGCGACGTTGACAATGTGGCCGCGGCCCCGTTGCGCCATCGTCGGCTCGAGGGCCTCGGTCATGGCTCCGGGGATGGTGTTCACCAGGACGTCGACGGTGCCGATGTGCTGCTCGGCGTGCATCACGATGCGGTCGACGGCGGCCGGATCGGCCACATCGAGCGAGGCCGGGAAGCAGCGGAGGTCGTGCGCGGCGCTCAGCTCCTCGGCGAGCGCGCGTACGTGCTCGCCGGGCTGAGCGATGAGCATCAAGGACATGCCCTCGGCCGCGAGAGCGCGGGCAATGTCGGTGCCGGCCGCCGACTCGGCGCCCGTGATGACGCCAACTCGGCCACGTAACCGCCCGGCTGATTGCATCCGCCCATTCTGGCCCGGATGACTCGATTTGGTTCCACAGGTGTCCGCTGACTAAACTGACCTGTCGGTTTTCCCCCGGAAGACTGACACCGGACAAAGTAGAGGTACATGGCGAAAAAAGAAGGCGTCATCGAGATGGAAGGCGCCGTGGTTGAGGCGCTGCCCAACGCGATGTTCCGCGTGGAGCTGACCAATGGTCACAAGGTTCTCGCGCACATCAGCGGCAAGATGCGCCAGCACTACATCCGCATCCTTCCTGAGGATCGGGTCGTGGTGGAGCTGTCGCCGTACGACCTCAGCCGCGGCCGGATCGTTTACCGGTACAAGTAAGCGCACAACTGAATAATCCAGACACGTTCACTGACCTACAGAAGGACAAGCAATGAAGGTCAACCCGAGCGTGAAGAGGATCTGCGAGAAGTGCAAGGTGATTCGTCGCCATGGCACGGTCCGGGTCATCTGTGAGAATCCCCGCCACAAGCAGCGGCAGGGCTGACCACAGTTCTTCACCGCCGCCCGAGAAATGGGCGGGAGAACGCACACCGTCTGAGCGCAATCTTCCGAAGTTTGGGGAGTTGAGCACCGAATTCCGGCTGGAAAAGGTGCCAAAGTCCACAAAATTCGGAAGATCTACCTGCGGAGCGAAGGCCGCAGCCCGGTGCCTGGTCACAAGAACCAGGGAGGCCGCCGGGACGCCTCGGACGACCACACCTCGCACGAACGAAAGGCCACAATGGCTCGCCTCATCGGAGTGGATCTCCCGCGCGAAAAGCGCGTCGAGATCGCACTGACGTACATCTTCGGGATCGGCAAGACC
>DATEDT010000025.1:0-5562 GCA_035281505.1 Aeromicrobium sp.
GCTCTCCCCTGGAGCGACTCCACCGTCATTGCTGCGGAATTTCTGCATCATCGCGCACATCGACCACGGCAAGTCGACGCTGGCCGACCGCATGCTCCAGCACACCGGCGTCGTCGAAGGACGGGCGATGCGCGCGCAGTACCTCGACCGGATGGACATCGAGCGCGAGCGCGGGATCACGATCAAGAGCCAGGCCGTGCGGCTGCCGTTCGAGGGCCACGTCCTGAACCTCATCGACACTCCCGGGCACGTCGACTTCACCTACGAGGTGAGCCGCAGCCTGCAGGCGTGCGAGGGCGCGATCCTGTTGGTGGACGCTGCCCAGGGCATCGAGGCGCAGACCCTGGCCAACCTCTACCTGGCGATGGACGCGGACCTGCACGTCATCCCCGTCCTCAACAAGATCGACCTGCCCAGTGCCAACCCGGACAAGTTCGCCGCAGAGCTGGCGCACATCCTCGGCGGCAGTCCGGACGACGTGCTGAGGGTCTCGGCCAAGACCGGCGAGGGCGTCGAAGCGCTCCTGCACGCTGTGGTCGAGCAGGTGCCGCCGCCGCAGGGTGATGCCGATGCGTCGCCACGGGCGCTGATCTTCGACTCGGTCTACGACACGTACCGCGGCGTCATCACCTACGTCCGGGTGTTCGACGGCAAGCTGACGCACCGCGATCGGATCAAGATGATGTCGACCGGCGCCGTGCACGAAATGCTCGAAGTCGGCGTCATCTCACCGGAGCCGACGAAGTGCGACTCGATCGGCGTTGGCGAGGTGGGCTACCTCATCACCGGCGTGAAGGAAGTCCGCCAGAGCCGGGTCGGCGACACCGTGACCTCGGCGGTCAAGCCCGCGTCGGAGCCGCTCGGTGGGTACCAGTACCCCAAGCCGATGGTGTTCTCCGGCCTTTACCCGATCGACGGGGATGACTTCTCGAACCTGCGGGAGGCGCTGGAGAAACTGCAGCTCAACGACGCCGCGCTGCAGTACGAGCCGGAGTCGTCCGGCGCGCTCGGCTTCGGCTTCCGGATCGGCTTCCTCGGCCTGCTGCACCTGGAGATCGTGCGGGAGCGGCTGGAGCGCGAGTTCAACCTCGACCTCATCAGCACCGCGCCCAACGTCGTCTACCGGGTGGAGATGGAAGACGGCAGCGAACTGACCCTCACCAATCCCGGCGAGTACCCGAACGCCGGCAAGATCGCGCACGTCTATGAGCCGATCGTCGACGCCACCATCTTGGCGCCGGCGGAGTACATCGGCACGATCATGGAGCTCTGCCAGGCCCGGCGCGGCACCCTCGGCGGGATGGACTACCTGAGCGAAGACCGCGTCGAGATCCGGTACACGCTGCCGATGGGCGAGATCATGTTCGACTTCTTCGATGCCTTGAAGAGCCGGACAAAGGGCTACGCATCCCTGAACTACGAGCCCTCCGGCGAGCAGGCGGCCGACCTGGTGAAGGTCGACATCCTGTTGCAGGGCGAAGTCGTCGATGCCTTCAGCGCGATCGTCCATCGCGACAACGCATATGCGTACGGCGTTGCACTCGCCGGCAAGTTGAAGGAACTCATCCCGCGACAGCAGTTCGAGGTTCCCATCCAGGCGGCCATCGGTGCGCGCATCATCGCTCGCGAGAACATTCGCGCGATGCGCAAGGACGTCCTCGCCAAGTGCTACGGCGGCGACATCACCCGCAAGCGCAAGCTGTTGGAGAAGCAGAAGGAAGGCAAGAAGCGGATGAAGATGGTGGGACGGGTCGAAGTCCCGCAGGAAGCCTTCATCGCCGCCCTCTCAACGGGGGATGGCCCGAAGGCCTGATTCCGCTGAATTCGCCGTGAACAGGTGGTTTAGGGTGACCGTGATCACCCGTCACGGAGGACATGCATGAATGCAGCGGTCGTAACACCAGAGCAACTGGCGACCATCAACGGCCGCCCGCCGAGCGTGGCGCACATGTTCTTCGACCGGGTCAACCAGTCCGGTGACCGTGAGGCCATCCGTTATCCCGATGCCGACGAGAAGTGGCACTCGATGACGTGGCGCCAGGTGGGCGACGAGGTGACGCGACTGGCTGCCGGCCTGGTGGCTCTCGGCATCGAGCCCGGCCAGCGGGTCGCAATCGCCGCCAGCACGCGGCACGAGTGGATCCTCGCCGACCTTGCCATCAATGCGGCCGCCGCCGCGACCACGACGGTCTATCCGTCGACCGGCGCCGAGGACACCGCGTACATCCTCTCCGACTCCGACAGCCGCATCGTGTTCGCCGAGGACGACGATCAGGTCAAGAAGCTCGTCGAGCAGCGTGCCGCTCTGCCGAACCTGACCACGGTCGTCACCTTCGAGCCGAGCGCGCTCGGCGAGGACTGGGTGATCAGCCTGGAGGAGTTGGCCAGTCGCGGCTCCACGCTGTTGGCCAATGCGCCGACGACTGTCGAGGACCGCGTGGCCACGCTGACTCCCAATGCGCTCGCGACGCTCATCTACACGTCCGGCACCACCGGCAAGCCCAAGGGTGTTCGCCTCGCCCATGACGGGTGGACGTACGAGGCGTACGCGCTGAAGTCGGCCGACATCCTGGCCGAGGACGATCTCGAGTTCCGTTGGCTGCCCATGGCGCACTCGTTCGGCAAGGTCCTGCTGAGCGCGCAGTTGGCCGTGGGTTACGCATCGGCGATCGATGGCCGGGTGCCGAAGATCGTCGAGAACCTCGCCATCATCCGGCCGACCTTCATGGGCGCGGCTCCGCGCATCTTCGAGAAGGCCTATGGCGGCGTGAACGCCATGATGGAGAAGGAGGGCGGCGCGAAGCTCAAGCTCTTCCGATGGGCCGAGAAGGTCGGTCTGGAGCACTCGCGCGCGGTGCGCAGCGGCAAGAGCGTCCCGCCGGGCCTGAAGATCAAGTTCGCGTTGGCCGACAAGCTGGTCTTCAGCAAGGTGCGCGAACGATTCGGCGGACGGGTGAAGTTCTTTATCTCCGGATCCGCGGCGTTGTCGCGCGACATCGGCGAGTGGTTCCACGCTGCCGGCATGCTGATCCTCGAGGGCTATGGCCTCACCGAGACGTCGGCCGGTGCCACCATCAACCGCCCGGACGCCTTCAAGCTGGGCTCGGTCGGGCTGCCGCTTCCGGGTTCGGAGGTGAAGATCGCCGAGGACGGCGAGGTCCTGATCAAGGGCCCGAACGTCATGCGGGGCTACCACAACCTGCCGGACGAGAGCGCCGCCGCGATGCTCGGCGACGGCTGGTTCGCCTCGGGCGACATCGGCGAGCTCGACGCCGACGGCTTCCTGCGGATCACCGACCGGAAGAAGGATCTGTTCAAGACCTCCGGCGGCAAGTACATCGCGCCGACGTACATCGAGGGCATGTTCAAGGGCATCTCGCCACTGGTCAGCAACATCCTGGTGCACGGCAACGAGCGCAACTTCTGCTCGGCCCTCATCACGCTCGAAGCTGATGCCGCGACAGCCTGGGCGGCCCAGCATGGACTCGCCGGCAAGTCGTACGCCGAGATCGCCGCCTCGCCGCAGATCCAGGAGGAGATGCAGAGCGCGATCGACGAGCTCAACTCGAAGCTCAACCGCTGGGAGACCATCAAGAAGTTCGCCGTCCTCGACCGCGACCTGACCGTGGAATCCGGTGAGCTCACGCCCAGCCTCAAGGTCAAGCGCAAGGTCGTCGAAGACAACTTCCGCGACATCCTTGAAGGGTTCTACGCCTGACCGAGCCCGCGTCGGTTGAGGTGCCCGCATCGCGGGCATCGAAACCATTTGGCGTATACGTCCACGTCCCGTTCTGCTCAGTGCGGTGCGGGTACTGCGACTTCAACACCTATACCGCCGACGAACTGGGCGAGGGCGCAACTCGGGCGTCGTACGCCGACACCGTCATCGCGGAGATCCGGCAAGCACGTGCGCACTTTGGGCCACGACAGGTCGAGACCGTCTTCTTCGGTGGCGGCACGCCGACCCAGCTGGCGGCCGGTGAGCTTGCCCGCATCCTGGCGGCCGTCGACGGGGAGTTCGGTCTCGCCGCGGACGCGGAGGTGACGACGGAGGCGAACCCGGACAGTGTCACGCCGTCTTCCCTGGCCGAGTTGCGCACCGGGGGATTCACTCGCATCTCCTTCGGCATGCAGTCAGCGGTCCCGCATGTGCTCGCGATGCTCGATCGCACGCATGACCCGGAGCGGGTGCCTTTGGCGGTCCGGTGGGCGCGCGAAGCCGGGTTCGAGCACGTCAGCGCCGACCTGATCTACGGCACGCCGGGTGAATCGCTCGACGACTGGCGCGCGTCGCTCGACGCGGCCGTTGCGATGGACATCGACCACGTCAGCGCCTACGCGCTCATCGTCGAGGATGGCACCGCGTTCGCCCGCAAGGTGGCGCGCGGCGAAGTGATCATGCCGGACGACGACGAGACCGCCGCCAAGTACGAACTGGCCGATTCCGTCCTGACCGCAGCCGGCTTCGGCTGGTACGAGCTGTCGAACTGGGCGAAGGTGCCGGACGCTCGCTGTCGTCACAACGAGCTGTACTGGACGGGAGCCGACTGGCTCGGCATCGGCCCGGGCGCTCATGCGCATGTGGCGGGGCGCCGCTGGTGGAACGTCAAGCACCCGGCGGCGTACGCCCAGCGGCTCGCTGCGGGGGAGTCCCCGGCGGCCGACGGCGAGGACATCGACGCAGCGACGGCCACGCTCGAGGACGTCATGCTGCGGCTGCGCCTGCGCGAAGGAATCGAACTCGATCGGTTGGCCAACGTCGACGCGATGATTGCGGCCGGCCTGCTCGCGGTCGCGGATGGGCGGGCCGTGCTGACCCTGCGGGGCCGGCTGCTCGCCGACCACGTCATTCGCTCGGTGACCTAGGGCATGCCGGGTGTGCCCTGGTGGTAGCGGAGACGCCACCGACCGTCGCTCTGGAGCCACAGCGAGGCGCGCTTGACCGGTCGTTCGGTGATCTCGTCGACGTCCGACAGCTCGGGCACCACGCTGGTGTACGTGACCAACACGACGCCGGGGCCGAGTTCTGCGGTGGCGACGTCGGTGAGTTCGGCCGTGAAGTCGCCGACGGGTTGCAAGATCTCCTGCCTCGTCCACGTGCGTCCGGTCGATCCGACCTCAAGGTAGTCGGGGTGGAGGAGCCGTTCGACCACGTCGGGATCGTTTCGGCTCTGTGGGTCCCACAGGGTCCGCTCAAGCTCAATCACCTCGTGCATGAGCTGAGATTAGGTCAGGCACGCTTCGAATGGGCATGCCAATGTGGCCGCGCCGGGTGGGCGGCTGGGGGTTAGTTGGTTCGTCGTCGGCGGTTCTGGCGTAGGGGCCAGCCGTCGGTGGTGTAGCCGGGGATGTTGAGGTGTCCGGCGTGGATGAGCGTGTGGCATTTTGAGCAGCGGCCGTCCATGTCGTCCAGGCGGGTGTGTCCGCCGTTCGAGTACCAGTGCTTGTGGTGGTTGTGGGCGATGGGGTGGTGGCAGCCGGGGGAGGCGCAGGTGTCGTTCTGGCGGAAGGTGATGGCGCGCGCTTGGCGTGGTGTGGCGCGGCGGTGGGTGCGGCCGACGT
>DATEDT010000026.1:0-18301 GCA_035281505.1 Aeromicrobium sp.
GCAACGTCCGGTTCGTCCTGTCCACAAACGGCCACATTGCCGCCCTCGTGAACCCGCCGACGAACCAGAAGTCCAGCTACCAGGTCTCCGACGACAACAAGCTCCCGGCCGACGAGTGGCGCGCCAGTGCCGAGACGGTCCAGGGGTCGTGGTGGCCGGACTATGCCGAGTGGCTGGCGGAGCGATCCGGTGACTTCAAGCCGGCGCCCGCGGAGCTGGGCAGTGTTCGACACCCCGTCATCGGCGAGGCGCCGGGAAGCTACGTCCTCGACCAGTGAGTCAGGACGGCATGGGATACCGGTACACCGGGGAGTTCTTGCCCTCGCTGCCGAACAGGAATGTCGTCTGGCCCGGCTCGATCGTGACCGACTCCGGGTTCGTGAGGGCCGGGACGTCGAAGACGGCGACCCGATTCCACGCCGACGTGCGGAAGAACTGGATGTTGTCGTCGGTGCGTACGACGGCCAGGCGTCCGTCGCGGCTGAGGACGCCATCGCTGACCCGCGCCGGCATCGACACTCGGGTCGGCTTCGCAAGATTGGTGCGGCCGGCCACCAGTGTTGTGGGCAGTCGATAGAGCCGGGTCCGCGACGACTCCTGCTTGGCGATCAGGAACACCTGATCGTTCATCGGGTTGACCAGCATCGCCTCGACGTTCGGCTTGCCGTCGCTGTAGCGCACCGGGAAGCGGGTGAGGCCGGCCGGCGGGCGATTGCCGGGGCCGGGTTCGGTGAAGCGAATGATCGCCGCGTCCGTGCGCTTGCCCTCGTTGTCGCCGAGGTCGCCGACCCACAGTCGTCCCTTCGGGTCGGCGTAGATGGATTCGGTATTGCCCCGCTTCGAGTAGGGCAGCTCGGTCTTGCCGAGGAGCTCGCCGGTGGAGATCCGGAACGAGTAGACGGTGGGCCGAGCCTCGGAGTTGTCGTTCAGCGTGTACCCGACGTCGGGATAGGTGTAGCTCGCCGCAATCCCGCTGGATTCGGTGATGCGTGAGCTGCTGAGGTGACTCACCTTGCCGAGCAGGATCTCCGGCGCATACGTCGGGCTCGGAGCGACCGTTGGCGTGGGGGTCGCGGCGGGGCTCGGGGTCGCGGCCGAGGTTGGAGTCGTCGCGGCGGTGGCCGCGATCGCCGTGGCGGCAACTGCCGCCCACGCCCAACGGCGCAGGGCGTGACGGACTGAACGAAGATCGGAGGAGGTCGGTCCAGGAGAACAGGACACGGTGCACCATCCTTGGGGAAGAGAGGAGGCAACGGCCTCCAGAGTAGGCGGGCTCCCGCCGGTTTGAGCGGACCGCCGATTCCTCGGGGCGTCGCCGAGTCCCGCTCACCCGGCTTCGATCCGCACGAGGGCGTGAAAGGCCGCGGCGCACCGTTCGACCTCCGCGGCCAGCGCCGGGCGCTTGGCCTTGGGTCGGCCGGACCACTGCAGTGCGCGGTCCTCGACGTAGGCGACCCAGCCGTGGACGGCCGGCAGGATCGCGTCGTCGCCGCCAAGCGCCTCGACCACACGACGTGCCGCGGTCATGCGCAGCGAATCGACGCCCTCGCTGCCGAGTGAGATCGTTCCGTTGCCGAACACCAAGGCCAGGTAGAAGGTTCGGCGGCGTTCGACCTGCGCATAGAACCGCTCGACGAAATGCCGCACGGCGGTGTCGGCGTCGACGCCGTCCTCGGGTGTGATGTTGCGCAGGACGCGTCGGACGGCCGCGCCGATGACCGCGTCGTAGTAGTCGGTCTTGGTCGGGAAGTAGTGGAACAGCAGGCTGCGGGAGATGCCGGCCTCACTGGCGACAGCGTCCAGCGACAGATCCTGGATCGGCTTGTCGACGAGCATGCGCAGGCCGATACCCAGGAGCTGGCGACGCCGGTCCTCGGAGGTGAGCCGGGTTCGCGAGCTCATGCCTGACGTGTCCGCGCTCACGCTATTGAGCATTGCTCAACAGCTGTGGCATAGTCAAGGCCATGGATTTCGCACCTTCTGAACGTGCCCAGGAACTCGCCGGCCTGGTCGGGGCCTTCATCGAAACCGAGATCGAGCCGATCGAGGCGGAGTACTTCGCCGAGATCAAGCGACGTCGCGAGGCCGGCCAAGGCGAGAACTGGGTCGAACTCCCGGTGCTTCGGGAGCTCCGGTCGAAGGCGCGCGAACAGGGCCTCTGGAACCTCTTCCTGCCGGCCGGGCATGAGGGTCCGTACGCCGAGCGCTACGGCACGCTCGGCGGTGCCGGGTTGACGAACGTGGACTACGCGCCGCTCGCCGAGTTGATGGGCCGGTCCTTCATCGCCCCCTATGTGTTCAACAGCAACGCACCCGACACCGGCAACATGGAGGTCCTGCTCAGATACGGTTCGCAGGCGCAGAAGGACGAGTGGCTCGACCCGCTGCTCGACGGTGGCATTCGCAGCGCGTTCCTGATGACCGAGCCGGGTGTCGCGTCCTCCGATGCAACGAACATGGAGCTCACGGCAGTCGTCGACGGCGACGAGATCGTGCTGAACGGTCGCAAGTGGTTTTCCACCGGCGTCGGGCATCCCGACTGCGAGATCTTCATCGTCATGGGGCTGACGGACCCGGAGGCGAACCGGCACCGTCGGCACTCGATGGTGCTCGTTCCGCGGGACACCGCCGGCGTCAAGGTCGAGCGAATGCTCACCACCATGGGCTATCTCGACGAGCCGCACGGGCACGGTGAGGTGTCGCTGACCAACGTTCGCGTGCCGATCGACAACTTCATCGGCGGTCCGGGCGAGGCCTTCGCCATCGCGCAGGGGCGGCTCGGCCCGGGTCGCGTCCATCACTGCATGCGGACCGTCGGTCTGGCCGAGAAGGCCTTGGAGTTGGCCATCAAGCGGGGCAGCGAACGCGTCGCCTTCGGCAAGCCGCTGGTCAACCTCGGCGGCAACCGCGAGCGCATCGCGCAGGCGCGCATCGCGATCGACTCGACCCGGCTGCTCGTGCTCAACGCGGCATGGAAGCTCGACGTCGGCGGGCCGATGAACGCGATCAGTGAGGTCTCGCAGATCAAGGTGGCCGCACCGAGAATGGCGCTGGACATCATCGACTTCGCGATGCAGATCCACGGCGGTGGCGGCCTCACCGACGACTTCCCGTTGGCCGCGGCGTGGACCGGCGCGCGCTCCCTGCGGTTCGCCGACGGCCCCGACGAGGTTCATCTCGGCCTCATCGCCCGGCTGGAACTGATGAAGTACGGACACGAGCGGTGAGCGAACCGAGCGGGCGACCCTTCGACCGAGCTCAGGGCAAGCGCGTCCTCGTCACCGGCGGAGCATCCGGACTCGGCGCTGCACTCGTCGAGCAGTTCCTCAAGCGCGGCGACCGGGTCCTGGTCACTGATCTGGCCGACTCGTCCGAGGCGCCTGCGGGCGCGAGCTATCTGCGGCTCAATGTGACGTCGGATGCCGACTGGGACGCCGCCCGGGCGTGGGTCGAGACGAACTGGGGCGGACTTGACGTCCTCGTCAACAACGCCGGCATCGCCACCGGTGGCCGCATCGACGTCGTCACCCTCGAGGAGTGGCAGGGCGTCATCGACATCAACCTGCTGGGCGTGGTCCGCGGGTGCCGCACGTTCGTCCCCATGATGAAGACACAGAACGCCGGGCACATCGTCAACACCGCGAGTCTGGCCGGCCTCGTCCATCCGCCGGCCATGGCGTCGTACACGGCCGTGAAGGCCGGGGTCGTCGCCGTCAGCGAGACACTGAGCTACGAGCTCAGCCCATGGAACATCGCCGTGTCGGCGGTTTGCCCCGGCTTCTTCCGCACCAACCTCGCTTCGTCGCTGGCCGGCTCGGACCAGGCCGTCGACAAGGTGGCTGCCCGATTGATCGAGAAGTCGCCGCTCACTGCCCCACAGATCGCCGCCGAGGTGATGAAGGGGATCGACGCCCGCCATATGGTGATCCAGCCGGATGCGCCCGGGCGCCGGGCGGTCTGGACCAAGAAGTTCGCCCGCCCGCTGTACGACCGTGAACAGCGACGGTTCGCCGCTCGGATCAAGGCCGTCACGGAGTCATCGACCACGAGGGAAACAGCATGAACAGTGCAACCAGACGGGGAACGATCCTGATCACCGGCGCGAGCTCGGGCCTCGGCGAGGAGATGGCGCGACAGTTCGCTGACCTCGGCTACGACCTGGGGCTTTGTGCTCGCCGCGTGGAGCGGTTGGAGGCGCTGAAGGCTGAGATCACGGCGAAGCATCCCGACGCCCGCGTTGAACTCAGGGCACTCGACGTCAATGACGACGACGCCGTCTTCCGGGTGTTCAAGGAGCTTGCCGCCGCCTTCGGCACCCTGGATCGCGTCATCATCAACGCCGGCCTCGGCAAGGGCGCACCGCTGGGCACCGGCCGCTACGACGCCAACCGGGCGACGGCGATGACCAACTTCGTGGCCGCGCTCGCGCAGTCCGAGGCGGCGATGGAGATCTTCCGGGCCCAGGGTTCGGGCCACCTGGTGATGATCTCGTCCATCTCGGCTCTCCGCGGCATGCGGAAGACCATCACGGCGTACGCCGCGACCAAGGCGGGCGTTGCTGCGCTTGCCGAGGGCCTGCTCAACGAGAACGTCAAGGCCAAGGGCATCGACGTCTCGATCATCTACCCGGGCTACATCAGGTCCGAGATGAACGAGAAGGTGGCGCAGCAGGCCAAGTTCATGGTCGACACCAAGACCGGCGTCAGGTCGATGGTCAGTGCCATCGAGAAGCGCAAGGAGAAGGCGTACGTACCGGCGTGGCCGTGGGTGCCGATCGGCTTTGCGCTCAAGAACGCCCCGATGAGTGTCGTACGGAAGCTCGTCTGACGTGGCCGAAGCGGCGCCCGGTGCACAGCGAGTTCGCGCTGAAGATGCCTTCGACGTCGCCGCGGTCGATGCCTGGCTGCGGTCCAACGCCGATGCCTCGAGGTGGGGTGAGGGCCTGCCGGAGGTGAAGCAGTTCTCCGGTGGAGCGTCGAACCTCACGTACCAACTGAGATACCCGGATCAGGACCTGATCCTTCGCCGGCCGCCGGCGGGCACCAAGGCCAAGGGTGCGCACGACATGGCCCGCGAGTACCGCATCCAGGCCGCGCTGGCGCCGGTCTTCTCCTACGTCGCGCCGATGGTCGCGCTCTGTGAGGACGAGTCGGTGATCGGCTCGGAGTTCTACGTGATGGAGCGGGTCGTCGGCCACATCCCGCGCAAGGATCTCGGCATCGAGCTGACAACCGAGCAGGTTCGGCAGCTCTGTATGAACATGCTCGATCTCCTGGTCGACCTGCATTCGGTGGATCCGGGGTCGGCCGGTCTCGACCAGTTGAGCAAGGGTGAGGGATACGTCCAGCGCCAGATGACCGGGTGGATCGCACGGTTCGAGAAGGCCAAGACCTGGAATGTGCCGTCCTGGGCCAAGGTCATCGCCTGGCTCAAGGGAAACCAGCCGGCCGACCGCGGCAGTGGCATGATCCACAACGACTTCCGGATGGACAACATCGTCTTCGACCCGGCCGACCCGACGAAGCCGATCGCCCTGCTCGACTGGGAGCTGGCCACCGTCGGCGATCCCCTCATGGACTTGGGCAGCACCATGTCCTACTGGATCGAGGCAGGTGACTCGCGGTTCCTGCAGCTGTTCCGGATGCAGCCGTCCAATCTGCCCGGGATGCTGACCCGGCGCGAGGTCGTGGACTACTACTGCGACCGCATGGGCTTTGAGCTCACCGACCGGGAGTGGGCCTTCTACGAGGTGTTCGGCTTGTTCCGGCTCGCGGTGATCCTGCAGCAGATCTATTACCGCTACCACCACAAGCAGACGACCAATCCGCGGTTCAAGAACTTCTGGTTCGCCTCACACGTGCTGCAGTGGCGGGCGCGACAGATCATGCGGAGTGTTGCGTGAGCGTGCTGCTCCTCGTTCGGCACGGCCAGGCTTCGTTCGGCAAGCGCAACTACGACGCGTTGTCTGACGTCGGGCACGAGCAGGCGCGGATTCTCGGAGCCGCCCTGGCGGCCCGGGGTGTGCGGCCGACGCGGATTGTGACCGGCGGGATGCGGCGCCACGCCGAGACGGCCGAGGGGATCCTGGCCGGCCTGGACAGTGCCGATCTTGGAGGCCCCGAGTTGGTCGTCGACGACGGCTGGGACGAGTTCAACTTCGACCACGTGATCCAGGTCCACAAGCCGCTCTACCGGTCGAAGGCGCTGATGTTCGCCGACTTCGCCCGCACGCCGGCGGCCGAACGGCGGGCCCGATTTCAGGCGTTGTTCGAAGAGGCCACGTCGCGGTGGAGCGGCGGTGACGGCGACGACGAGTACGAGGAGTCGTTCCCGGCGTTCGCGCAGCGCGTGGACACCGCGCTCGAACGGACGGTGACCGATGCTGAGGGAACCGTGCTGGTGGTCAGCTCCGGAGGCCCGGTCGGCTTGGTCGCATCACGGCTGCTGGCCGGCGATGGCTCGCTCTGGGCGAGTCTGAACCGGGTCGCCGTCAACACGGGAGTGACCAAGCTGGTGACCGGCCGGTCCGGCGTCACGTTGTCGACCTACAACGACCACAGCCACCTCGAGCACGACCGCGGCCTCATCACCTACCGCTGATCGAGAAATGGCCAGGTGACTACGCCATGGCAGCCTTCGCGCGCTCGGCCATCTCCTCGGGCGGGACGTCCTCGACGTGCGTCGCGACGTTCCAGCGATGGCCCCACGGGTCTTCGAACTGCCCGCTGCGGTCGCCGTAGAACTGGTCGGTGACCGGCTGGACCTCGGTGGCCCCGGCGCCGATGGCCTTGGCGAAGACGTCGTCGACGTTCTCGACGTACACGTGGACGGTCACGGGAGTGCCGCCCACGGTGCGCGGACCGATGGCGCCCCAATCCGGGCTCTCATCGGCGAGCATGATCAGTGAGTCGCCCAACGTGAGTTCGGCGTGCCCGACCTTGCCGTCGGGCGTCGTCATGCGGTCTCCGCGCTGGGCGGCACCCAGGACGGAACCGTAGAAGTCGATCGCCGCGGCGGCGCCGTCGACGATCAGGTAGGGCGTCACGCGTGGGTATCCGTCGGGAATGGGCTTGACCATGGGGTCTCCTCGGGTCAGACGTCAGGATCGTCTTCACGCTACGTCGCACTGGGGACATTCCAGGGCGGGCAGGCAAGTTCACGGGTGGGACGTTGGGCCTCCGCACGCGGGCCCATCGTCTCTTCAACGCCGGCCCGCCATGGACGAGGCTGGTGAACACGGAGGTGAGGACCATGAACTCGGACACCACGGCCCACTGGTTCAAGGGCCATCTCAAGGATGCATCGCGCAAGGAATGCTTCGAGCTGCTGGCGAGCCGGAAGGTCGGACGCGTCGTCTTCACCGATCCCGAGGGGCCGGTCGCACTCCCGGTCAACTTCACGATGCGCGGTGAGAGCGTCGTCATCGCGACCTCACCCACCAGCAGTCTTTCGCGCTACGCACCGGGCCGGGTCGTTGCCTTCGAAGTCGACGAGGTCGACGAATTCAACGAAGGCGGATGGAGCGTGCTCCTCAGGGGCGTGGCGTCGGTGCTGAAGGAAGAGCTCCTCGACGACGACGAACGACCCAACCCTTGGCTGGAAGGCGACCGGACTCGCCTCATCGGGATCTCGTGCCTGCAGGTCAGCGGTCGGTACGTGCTCCCCGCCTGAGGTGCCCGGCAAGCGACCCCCAGGAGTTGAGCGACGCAACCCGCCGCAGGCTGGGTCAGGCGTGGGCCACGCCTCGGCGCCCGCGCCGCGCAAAGAGCGCCTGCCCCAGGGACTGGCCATCTTCGATGCCCGGCGGGACGGCGAACACCGATGACTGGGTGAAGCGCAGGTACTCCATCAGGGCATCATTGCGGACCATGGCCAGCTGGACGGGCACGAACTGCTTGCCGGGGTCGCGCACGAAGCCGATGAAGAACAGCCCGGCGTCCATGCGGCCGATCTCGTTGGTGCCGTCGGCGATGTTGTAGCCGCGGCGCAGCATGCGGGCGCCACCGTGATTCGTCGGATGGACGACACGGACGTGGGCGTCGACCGGGATCACGGGCTGGGTGCCGGCCATCGCACGGAAATCGGGTTCGTCGAACTCGTGGCGTCCGGTCAGGGGGGCTCCCTCGCCCTTCGTCCGGCCGATGAACTCCTCCTGGTCGCGGAGCTTCTGCCGATCCCAGAGCTCGACGGTGATCATGGCTCGCCGGGTGACGAGGTAGGAGCCGCCGGCCAGCCAGGAGCCGGCCGGATCGTCATCCGCCGCCACCCAGACGTGCTTGTCGAGCGCTTCGGTCTCGTCCGAGCGGATGTTGGCGGTGCCGTCCTTGAAGCCCATCAGGTTGCGCGGGGTCGTCTGCCCGGGCGTTGTGGCCGAGCTGCGGCCGAAGCCGTGCTGCGACCACCGCATCCCCACGGTGCCGAAGCCGATTCGAGTGAGGTTGCGGACGGCGTGGACAGCGATCTGCGGATCGTCCGCGCACGCCTGGATGCACAGGTCGCCGCCGGACGCTCCGGGTGTGAGTGTGTCGAGCGGAAACCGGGGGAGCGGCCGCAACGCCGTCGGTTGATGGCGCGCCAGGCCGAAGCGGTCCCGGCCGGCCCGGTCCCGGAACAGCCCTGGTCCGAACCCGATGGTGATGCTGAGGTTCGCCGAGTCCAGGTCCATGGCCTCCCCGGTGTCGTCCGGCGCCAGCTCGGGCCGCCCCCCGAGCGGCCCGAGCGGCCCGGCCGGCTGGCCGGACATCATCCGCTCGGCCGCGACGGTCCAAGCCATGAGCATCCGCTCCAGATCGTGCCGCGACCGGGTGGTGACATCGAACGAGGCGAAGTGCAGGTGGTTCTGGACTTCGGTGGTGATGCCGGGTTGGTGCGCGCCGCGCAGCGAGTGGTTGGCTGGACGGCGCTGGTCGGCCGGAAGTAGTTCCCGACCAACCAGCAACCCGGTGGCTCCGGCGGCGAGGCCGGCGCCGATCGCCGCCCGCCTGCTGATTCCCGGTGAAGTCACAGAACCTCTGAGACCTCGGCCAACGACTCACCGAGTGCGTTCACGGCGTCGGACAGCGCCTTGATCTGTTGCCTGGTCAGCTTGTCGTAGGTGACGAACTCGTCGCCCCGTTTCGTGGCGTCGAGGAGTCCCTGGACAACACCGAACTGGTAGTCGATCTTGGCGGCGAGGGCAGCATCGCGGCCTTCGATGACGGGCTTGAGCAGGTCGAAGCCTTTCCAGGCGCCGTCGAGGTTGGCCTGGAAGTCCCACAGATCGGTCCGGGACCAGTACTCCTCCTCGCCGGTGACCTTGCCGCCGGCAATCTCCTCCAGCAGCCCTTGTGAACCCTCGACGATGTCGGTGACGGTGATCTTCAGGTCCTCGCCCTGCCGCTGGATCGTCTTGGTGTCGGCAAGCAGCTTGTCGGCGATCTCGGCCTGTTCGGCGTCCGTCATGGGCGTGTAGTTCTTCGCCCGCGCCGGCCACAGGTCCTTCTCCAGCCGGTGCCAGCCGGTCCACTCCTCACCCTCGCCGAGACCCGCCTCACGCGCATCGATGGCGGGGTCGAGGTCGCCGAACTCGGCGGCGATGGTCTCGACGCGCTCCCAGCGGGTGCGCGCGTTCGGGTAGATGGTGCGGGCGCGGTCGTCGTCACCGGCCTTGAGCGCGGTGACGAACTCGGTCGTCCCGTCGACCAGGCCGGCGAGCTCGTCCTGGACGTACTTCGTGTACTCGGCCGTGGCCTTGGCCACCTGGGTCTTCTCGGTGGCGGTCAGTGGCTTGGGTGCGCTGCCGGTGGCTTCCGGGGCGCTCTCGGTGGGTGTTCCGCAGGCGCTCAGGGACAAGCTGAGGCCGATTGCCGCGAGGGCAAGTGTGACGGGATTTCGCATGGTCTTTCCTCCTGGCTCAGGGGAAAGGTTAGCCTAACCTAATTTGAGATGGGCGGAGCCCGTGACTCCGTCGTCAGACGCAGCCGAGGACGGCTTCGATCAGCGCCACGGAGCGCGGATCGGCGGGAACCGACGGTCCCATCTGATTCACCGTGTAGCCGAACGAGAACCCGCGATCGAGGTCGCCGAAGCCGACGGAGCCGCCCAAGCCGTAGTGGCCAAACGAACCTTTGCCTGACATGGGCCGATACTCGCTGGTGAGCATGAATCCGGTGCCGAAGTGGGACTCGTATCCGAGCACGCGATCAGGTCCCTTCGACTGCGTGCGGACTGCATCGGCAAGAACCTCCGGCGACACGAGCCGTGCCCCATCGACTTCAGTGAGGCACGCGCCATACATGCGCGCCAGCGCGACAGCGGTGCCCATGCCGTTACCGGCGGGCACTTGTGCTTCCCACAGCTCCGGTCGGTTCAGCCAGCCCAACAGGCCATCTCCGGCGAAGAAGCCGCGGAACGTGCTGGTGCCGGGCGTCAGCATCCGCACCGTGAACTCGTCCGGGACCTCCTGGGGGAGAGGGAGGATCAGCGGCGCGACCCGGCGGTGGTGCTCGGCTGGGAGTCCAACCCACAAGTCGAGGTCGAGCGGCCGGCTGATCTCCTGCTGGAGGAACTCGCCGGGCATCATTCCGGTCACGCGTCGTATCAGTTCGCCGACGAGCCACGCGTGGGTGATCGCGTGGTAGCCGTGGTCCGAGCCCGGTTCCCAGGCGGGCGCCTCCGCGGCCAGCTTGTCGACGGCCGGATGCCAGCCGACGATGTCGTCCAAAGTCAGTCCAGCCTCGAGGAACGGAATGCCAGCGCGGTGCGCCAGCGACTCGCGTACGGTCACCGACGCCTTGCCGGCAGTCCCGAACTCCGGCCAGTACATCGCCACCGGAGCGTCGAGGTCGATGCGGCCTTGGTCGACGAGCCGCAGGACCAGAATTGCCATTGCGCCCTTCGTGCACGAGGCCACCATCTGCAGTGTCGTCGGTCCATACGGGTCGCCATCGGGTTCCGTGACGCCCCCCTGTAGGTCGACGACCATCTGGTCGCCGACCATCACGGCAAGTCCCGCGCCGACCTCGCCGCGCGTGCGGAAGTTCTCTTCGAACACGTCGCGTACCCGCTCGAAGCCGCTCGCGACAGTCCCAACGATGTCCACGCCCAGAGTCTTCCAGTCGCCGCCCGGGTTCAGGACGGGAACACCCGCGGCAGCTCGGATGCCTTGGACGTGAAGCTCGGCTCCCGCTTCTCCAGGAAGGCGGCAACGCCCTCCTTGCCGTCGCCGATGCTGGCGTGGAACATCGCCAGACTGTCGACCTTGTGCGCCTCGACCGGATGGTCCTGGGCACTGTTGCGGTAGACCATCTGGCGGGTGAGCGCAGTGCCGACCGGCGACTTGTTCTTTGTGTAGCGGTCCGCCAGGGCGTACGCCGCCGGCAAGAGGTCCGCGGGAGCGTGAACCGAGCGAACGAGGCCACCTTCCTTGGCCTCGTCGGCAGTCAGGATGTCCGCGCTGTAGAACCAGTCCAGTGCCTGTGGGATCCCCACGATGCGCGGGAGGAACCAGGTGGAGCAGGCCTCGGGGACGATGCCGATCTTTCCGAAGACGAACCCGATTCGAGCCTTCTCCGACGCGACGCGGGCATCCATCGCGCAGATCATCGTCGCGCCGATGCCGACCGCCGGGCCGTTGACGGCCGCGATGACGGGCTTGGTGGAGGCGTGGATGGCCAGCGTCACCCGTCCGCCGGTGTCACGGACACCACGGATGAAGTCCTCGTCGTCGAACCGCGTCGCCATGTCCTCGGGAACCGGGTGTTCGTCCTCGTTCAGCCCGAAGACATTGCCGCCGACCGAAAGATCCATCCCGGCGCAGAACGCTCGCCCTTCACCGGTGACGACGACCGCGCGGACATCGTCGTCAACACTCGCCCGCACGAACGCGGCCTCGAGGTCGTCGGCCATCTGGACGGTGAAGGCATTGAGCTGGTCGGGGCGGTTCAGGGTGAGCGTGAGGATGCCGTCAGCGACCTCGTAGCGCAGCGTCTCGTACGTCATGGTGCCTTCCTATCCGACGTCGAGCGTGGCATCCGACCGGGGGTCGACCAGGATCTTGGCGTGCTGCTCCGGGTCGCCGAGCGCGGCGAATGCAGCGGCCACGCCGGCCAGCCCCACGGTTCCGGTGTGCAGCGGGCTGGGATCGACTTTGCCGGACGCGATCATGTGCAGCGTCTGGACGAACTCGCCCGGGTCGTAGCCCAGCACGAAACGCAGGTCGATCTCCTTGTTGATGGCGATCGACGGACGGAGGGTGTCAGCCTCCATGCACACGCCGACCACGACGACCCGAGACATCAGCGGCGCGCCGGCGATGATCTGGTCGATGATCCCGGGCACGCCCACACACTCGAAGACGACCGGGCCGGCTGGGCCTTGCCCGGCCTGCTTGGCGACCTGCATCAGCTTGGGCCAGGGGAGGCCCGGAACGCGGCGAGCCTTCGCCAGTGCATCGATGCCGAAGGAGATCGCCGAGCTGAAGGAAGCCATCGCCCCAGTGGTCGGAACCACGCTCAGCGGGTCCTGTTCGCGTGGGTCGACGACGACGTCTGCGCCGCATTGCTCGGCGAGTGCTCGGCGCGCCGGTGAGAAGTCCGAGGCGATCACGGTCTTCACTCCGGTGGCCTTGAGCATGAGGATGACCGCCAAGCCGATGGGTCCGCACCCGACGACGATGGCTGTCTGGCCACGCTTGACACCGCCGCGACGGACGGCGTGCAGTGCCACCGCCATGGGCTCGGTGAAGGCGGCTTTCTCGGCCGGGACGTCGTCAGGAACCGGGAAGGTGAAGGCCTCCTGCAGCACGACCTGCTCGGCATACGCCCCGGGCGACGCGGTGTCGAAGCCGACCGCGTGGGCTTGATCGCCATGCCGGACGATCGGTAGGCCGACCACTCGCGTTCCCGGCTTCCACTGCGCGCGGGTGCCCGGTCCGTAAGAGGCCACCCGGCCGACGAACTCGTGGCCGAAGACGACGTGGTCCTGCGGCGTCATGATGCTGGTGTAACCGACCGCCGCCGCGGCGTCGGCGAGCTGATCGGCGTGGACGCGGGCGTGCAGGTCGGAACCGCAGATCCCGCAGCGCTCGACGTCAACGACCAACTGGCCGGGCCCGGCCGTCGGTGCCTCCATGTCGACGACGCTGAGCTGGCTGTTGTGACATTGGACGGCCTTCATGGCGCTCCTCTTGGTTGTGTGCCGCCGGGTGGGTGCCCGGCCGGGTGGCTCAGGCGTCGGGGCGGGCCGCGATGCCGTCGTACATGACTCGGAGCGTTGCTTCGGACAGCGCGGGGCGGTCCAGGTCGGGATCCTGGAGCGCGGCGATCACCGAGCCCACGATCATGCTCACGATGGTGCGCGCGGTGTTGTCGACATCGAGGTCACGGTGCAGGTAGCCCAGCTCGACACCGTGGGCGAGATACGCAGCCGTCAACGAGTTCGCCATGCCGTAGAAGGCGAGGACCCGGTCGGCCATGGCCTTGTCGATTCCCGGCGCGTCGAGGAAGAGCATCCGGGGGATGCGGGGGTCCTCGGCCAGGATCTGGTCCAGCCGTTCGCTGATGCGCGCGCTCTGGACGCGGTAGCCCTCGAGCGTGTCGACGGCGTCCGGTGCGTTCTCGTCGGTCAGGGCCCCGAGGATGCGCTCGATCAGGTCGTCGATGACGTGCTCGACGATGTCGCGCTTGTTCTCGAAGTAGCGGTAGAACGTGCCATGGCCGATGCCCAGCCGGGCGGCGATGTCCGCGATGCCCGTTGCGTGGTAGCCCTGCTCGGAGAAGCAGTCGAACGCCGCATCGATGATCTCGCGACGCAGCTCGGCCTTCTTCCGCTCGGCGCGGGAGAGGGTCCGACTCTCGGCGGTCTCCGGAGGCATGGCCTGAGTCTATTGCCTTCGTTCCGAAATTGACATACAGTTCCACAACTGACATTCGGTTCCGAAATGGTTCGAATGCGAGGAATGAGGCCATGGCAAAGCACTACGACGCAGTGATCATCGGGGCCGGGTTCGGTGGGATCGGCGCAGCCATCCAGCTGAAGCGACTGGGTTATGACAATCTGCTCATCCTCGAGCGCGAGGCCGATCTCGGCGGCACCTGGCACGTCAACCGCTATCCCGGCCTGGCCGTCGACATTCCGTCGTCGACGTACTCGTACTCCTTCGAGCCCAATCCGTCGTGGTCACGGTTGTTCGCGCCGGGCGCGGAGTTGAAGCAGTACGCCGAGCATGTCGCGGACAAGTACGACGTCCGCCGCCACATGCAGTTCGGACGCACGGTCAGCGGCGCGGTCTGGGATGAGGAGGCCTCGCAATGGGATGTCGCCCTTGAGGACGGCTCGACCGTCTCCGGCCGTTTTCTCCTGACGGCGACCGGCTTTCTGTCTCAGCCGAGAATGCCGGACATCGACGGGATCGATTCGTTTGCGGGCACCGTCATTCATACGACGGATTGGCCGGAGAAGACCGATCTGGACGGAAAGCGCATCGCGGTCATCGGTACCGGTGCGACCGCCGTTCAGCTCATTCCCGAGCTGGCCAAGGTGGCCGGCGACCTCACGGTCTACCAGCGGACGCCGATCTGGGTCAGTCCCAAGCCGGACTACGGGATCCCGAAAGCGGTCCGGCGGGCGTTCGCGACCGCACCTGTCACGCAGCGGGTCGTCCGCTCGGTGGGTTCGGCGATCCTCGAAGCGATGATGGTCTCGGCGGTCGTCCACTATCGCCAGTTCTCGGTGGCCAACCGCATCGCCGAGAAGTTCTGTCGGGCGCACCTGTTCCGGCAGGTGCGTGATCCGGAGCTGCGGCGCAAGCTCACGCCGGACTACTCCTTCGGCTGCAAGCGTCCGACGTTCTCGAACGACTACTTCCCGACGTTCACCCAGCCGCATGTCCACCTGGAGACTGAGTCGATCGAGCGGATCGACGCCACCGGAATCGTCACGGCCGACGGCGAACGTCGCGACATCGACGTCCTGGTCCTCGCGACCGGATTCAACCTGTGGGACGTGAACTTCCCGGCCATCGAGATCATCGGCCGCGAGGGTCGCAACCTGGGCAAGTTCTGGCGGGAGAAGCGGTTCCAGGCCTACGAAGGCGTGAGCGTTCCCGGCTTCCCGAACTTCGTCTCGCTGAACAGCCCCTGGTCGTACAGCGGCCTGTCGTACTTCACCACCATCGAGTGCCAGATGAAGCACATGGGTCGATTGTTCGGCGAACTGCGCAAGCGCGAGGCCGCCACGTTCGAGGTCGACCCGCTGGCCAATGCCAAGTTCCTTGCCGAGATGACGGACAAGGTGGGCAGCTCGGTCTTCGCCCTCGGCCAGTGTGCGACGGCGAACAGCTACTACTTCAACCAGCACGGGGAGGCGACGCTCCTGCGTCCCTCGTCCACTGTCGTGGCGCACCGCCGCGCGGTGAATTTCCCCGTCGACGACTACATCTATGCCTGACGATCGAAAGGATCCGCACATGAAGGACTTCAAGGACAAGGTGGCCGTGGTCACCGGGGCGAGCTCGGGCATGGGCCGCTCGCTGGCGATCCAGCTCGCTGAGGCGGGCGCCCAGGTGGCGATCAGCGATGTCGACGAGGTTGGCCTCAAGGAAACGGCCGTGCTGTGCGAGGCCGCCGGGTCCACACCCCGGGTGGACGTACTGGACGTCCGCGACCGCACCGCGGTCCACGCGTATGCCGACGCCGTCGCGGCTCAGTTCGGCGGCGTGAACCTGGTCATCAACAACGCCGGCATCGCCATGTTCGGCACCGTCCGGGAGAGTCCGTACGAGGACATCGAGAAGGTGATGGACGTCGACTTCTGGGGCGTCGTCCATGGAACGAAGGCATTCCTGCCGCACCTGATCGCCTCCGGCGACGGTCACGTCGTCAACATCTCCAGCGTGTTCGGACTGTTCAGCTTCCCGACGCAGAGCTCGTACAACGCGGCCAAGTTCGCCGTCCGTGGATTCACCGAGGCGCTGCGCCAGGAGATGCTGGTCGAGCGCCATCCGGTGAAGGTCACCTGCGTGCACCCCGGCGGCATCAGGACGAACATCGTCAACCTCGCCTCGGCCAGCAACGGTGCCGACCTGGCCGGCGTTCAGGAGATGTTCGCCCGGATGGCCCGCACGACGCCCGAGTCTGCGGCGGCCACCATCCTCAAGGGCGTTCGCCGCGGACGGCCGCGGGTCCTGATCGGTGCCGACGCGGTCTTCTTCGACACCGCCGTCCGGCTGCTCGGGCCGAGCTACCAGCGAATCGTCGCGTCGGCATCGAACTACTTCCTGCGCACGCTCGACAAGCCGGGCAGCCGCGAGGCCGACAAGGCCGCATGACGGGTCGCCACCTCGATCGCATCCTCAAGCAGTAGCGCCACCTTCGAAGTCGGTTGGCGAACCCTCACGTGACCCTTTACCCTTGTCGCATGCAGAACCCGTGGATCGACGCCAGCGCCTTTGCCAAGACGGCAAAGCGCTACCACGTGATGCTCGCGCATCGCATGGAGTCGCCATAGGCAGGTGCACAGCACCCGCAGCAAACGGGCCGCTCCAGCGAGACGCACAGTCTCACCGGAGCGGTTTTTTGTTTGTCCCAGACGACGTACGTGCCACGACAAGGAGGTGACGGCACATGCGAATCACTACACAACCCTCGGCCCAGGCGGTCCTGACGACCAAGGGCGTGACGGTGGCCTACCGGCACCCCACCCCGACGGCACCGGACCTGGGATGGGCATGCGCCGGCATCGACCCGGAGCAGTTCTTCCCGGAGGACGAGGCGACGCTGGCTGAGGCCCGCCGCATCTGCACCCGCTGTCCGTTGCAGGACGTGTGCCGCGAGCTGGGCTTGGCCCGCGGCGAATCGGGCGTGTGGGGCGGCCTGCTGCTGGAGGACGGTCGGGTGCTCGAGCGCGTTCCGGTCATGGGGCGTCCGCGCCAGGCTGCCGCGGTGGCGTAGCCCGGAGAACGATCGGTTCGGCACGCTCGGCTTCGGGGACGTCCGACTACGAGCGCGACCTGCTCCGGCGGTCCACCAACGCGCCGACGCTGACCGTGAAGACCGGAATCAATACGGGCGTCAACATGATCAACACGATCGGCCCCAGGGTCGTGGTGGCTTCGAGGATTGCCTGCAGCATGGAGACCTGCCTTCTCGTGGGGCCCGCTCGTGTGCGGGACGCCCTCGGACGAGTGAGTCTTCACGCGGCGGCGGTCTGTGGGCTTGAGGTGTCGGCACAAGCGTCCGCAGTTGTGCCGGCGCACCAAACCCGGTCGCTGATCAGGGGCGGTTGCGGCCGAGCTCGTCGTGCGCCTGGACCCATTCCTCGGCGACGACAGCCGAGCCGAGCGAGAGCTCCCCGGCCAGCACGGTGGCAGCGATGATTTCGGCCAGCTTCCGGACCTTTCCGGTGCCGTAGCAGTCCAGCATCTCCAGGCATTCGCGCTGTGTGGCGAGCCCGGTCCCGCCGCCGTAGGTTGCGACGATGAGCGACGGCAGCGTCACCGATGCGTACAGATCGCCGTTGGGGAGCAGCTCGGTGAAGCCGTAGAGGGCCGAGCTCTCGGCCACGTTGGCCACGTCCTGGCCGGTGGCGATGAACATCGCGGTGATGCCGTTGGCCGAGTGATTGCCGTTGTTGTTGGTGACGGACATGATCGCACCGAGCTGGCCACGAAGCCGGGCGGCGAACAGCTTGTCCGTCGTCACGCGCATCTGCTCGGCAACGAGGTCAGCCGGCAGCGTGATCTCGGCAACGACCCGTTTGCCTCGGGTGTGCAGCATGTTCACGACCGACGTCTTCTTGTCCGTCGCGAACTGTCCCTCCAACACAAAGTGGAGCTCGCCGGGGTAGTTCCGCTTGATCCACGCGCACGCATTGAACGTGGCCTTGCCGGTCATGTTCTGGCCGGCGGCATCTCCGGTGCTGTAGTTGAACCGGGTGTAGAGCAGTTTCGACGCCGAGAACTTCTGGATGTCGAGCAGCTTCCCCGATGACGTCGTCTCCTCGGCCGCTGCCGCAATCTCGGCGAAGTGCTCGTCGAGCCAGGCCGCGAAATCCCGTGCCTCGCGCGCGCTCGGGAAGGTGAAGACGGGTGCGCGCTGCATCCGGTCGTCGATGACGGTCGTGGTGATGCCGCCGGCCAGTCGGCACAGTTTCATGCCCCGGCTGTAGGACGCGACCAGGGTCCCCTCGGTGGTGGCGAGTGGGATGAAGAACTCGCCCTGCGCGTGCTCGCCGTTGACCAGCAGGGGACCAGCGAGTCCGATGGGCACCTGGGCGACGCCGAAGAAGTTCTCGATGTTGCCCGGCAGCGTTGTCGGATCGAGCG
>DATEDT010000027.1:0-4916 GCA_035281505.1 Aeromicrobium sp.
GGCCGTCTTCTACCAGTGGTTCAACTACCACCGATATGGAATCGCCCTCGATCGGCTCGACGATGCCGACGTGACGCCCGGCCCGGACTTCGATCGAGTCGCCCTGATGCCCAGGTTCCTGGCGCACGCGACGCTGCCGAACGGCCGCTACGAGATGATCGGCGACACGCAGGACCTGCCGGCGTACCCGATCCCGGGTCCGAGACCGGAAGAGACGGTGGCTCGCTTCAATGCCGGTTACCTGTTTGCCCGGTCCGGGTGGGGTCGGGCCGGGGTTCGCTCTGCTGCCGATGAGACGTTCTTCGCCACCAAGTGGGGACCCGCGCCGATCCTGCACGGGCACCACGACGGTATGTCCCTGACGTTGGCGTCCTGGGGTTCGCGGCTGCTGATCGACTCCGGCCTCTACAAGTACGGCGGCGGTGCATTCCGGCGCTACATGCAGAGTCGGCCGGCGCACAACATCGTGACCGTCGACGGCGCGGCATGGAATGCGAAGGCGGGGTCGGGTCGTGTCATCGACAACACCTTGGTCTCGAACAAGTACGTCGACCTGGAGCTGCGGGCGGCCGGCTATCCGGGCGTGACGCACACCCGTCGGATCACGTACTCGCGGGCCCTGGACTACCTGGTCGTGGATGATCGGTTGTCGTCTTCGACGCCGCGCACCTACCGGCAGGTGTGGCACCTGAACTGGGACACCAACCCGGCCATCAGCGGTTCGAACGTGTACACCCGCAAGACGCGCGGCAACGTGCTCATCGCCCAGCTCCACGGTCGCCCGGCAACGCGGATCGTCAAGGGCAGCACCTCACCGATCCAGGGCTGGACGTCCTACCGGTACGGCCAACTGGCCAAGACGCCGGCGGTGGAGGCCATCCAGAAGGGGCGTTCGGTCCGCTACATCACCTTGCTCGTTCCGGCCAGCGGCCACCCCAGGCCCGTTCTCAAGTCCTTCCGCGCCTTCACCGGCGGATATCAGATCACGCTGAAACTCGGCGGCAAGACCGAGACCCTCACGGTCTACGGCAAGAAGGTCACCGTCCGCTAGGCAGCATCACAGATCTGGCGACGGGCCGACGACGCTGATGGAGCCGGCGTAGCCGGATTCCAGCTGCGCATAGATGCCGGCGATGTAGTCGGCTCGTTCGTGCAGCTTCTCGAACGGGATGCGCACGGCGTGAATTGGCACCGTGGGAGGCGCGATGGCCGCAAAGCTCGTCAGAGCTGCCGAATAGTTGCCGACGATCCCAGCGGGGAGCACGCCCCCCTGAATGGGCACGAGCTCGACCGGAACATCGAACCGAACGACGTCGCAGACCTTGGCGACGCCCCGCAGCTTCTCCGCCGACTCGCCACGGTGGGCCACGTAGAGCGGCGTGCAGGTCGGATGGAGCGCCCGCGCCTGGCGCACCAGATCCTCGGCAAAACGCAGGTCCAGTTCCTCGTCGACAAGTCCCACCCGTGCCAGCCCTTGGCCAATGACCAGCACCACCGACGTCGATTGCGGGAGCTGGCGGTACTGCCCTTTGAGCCAGGCCCAATCGTTGGCCAGCACGACATCGGACGGCGACGCCTTCAACTGTTTGGCATAGGCGGTGAAGAAGGTGACGGAGGGCAGCGGAAGGAAGCCACCTCGTTCGGCCTCCTCGCTCCATTCCAAGGGGGCCACGCCCCCGTTGGTCCGGTCGATCGCCAGCGTTGGGGCACCGTCGTCCAGCACCACCAACTCCCGGCCTTCGCGGCCGAGGTCACGGGCCAGGCGCCAGCCGATCGTTTCCCGGTAGTCCCCGAGAACCAGTGGAGCGTCCGGCAGCTCGGCCCGGATCACGGTGGCCATCTCACCGGCGAAGCCGGCGGTCCGCTCATGGGGTTTGCCGAAACCGCTGGGCGGGCGGAACTTGAACGTGAAGCCGCGCAGATGGGCGAGCGTGTTGTAGGTGGGAGTGACCATCGCCGGGTCACGGAGCCGGGTGACGAACACCAAACCGGAGCGAATGTCGGCCGCCCGTACGTACTCCAACAGGCCCAGTGCCTGGTAGGGCGAGCCAATCAGGGCGACAACCGAGGATCCAGCCATCCTCACTCCGCGGCGCCGGCAGCGGGTTCCTCGTCCCCAAGCAGGACAGCCGGATGTGTGGCCAAAGCGGTGTAACGGTTGAGTGCGGCCAGGCCGGACTCAACCTCCGAATCTCGGACGGCAGCGGCGAGTCCTCCGACCTCCGACCTCAACGTCTCACGCATCCGCTGCACGGCCAGCGCGATCTTGCTGTCCAGCTTGCTCAGGGCAGTCAGTTGCCGCTTCATGGCGGCGTTCTCGCGCTTCAGCTGCCGTACCGACGCGCGCAGATGGCGGTTCTGTTCGCGAATGCGCTTCACGTCGGAGGCCGTACGGCTCGCCGTCCGGTGCAGGCCGGACATCCTTCGGTCGTGCCGGCAGGCGATGGCGACGATGACCAACGCCGCCCACCCGGCAAGGGCCCCGTTGGCGAGCGGTCCAGCCGCGTAGCCCAACAGCGCCGCAGGCGCGGCCACCAGCACGGCGACCGCCAACCACTTCAATACGCCCGACACGCTCACATGCTAGCCAGCGGAACCGGATGGACGGCCCATTGCCGAGGTTTGGTCACCAGGCGGTCCAGCCACCGTCGACAGCGATGACCTGTCCGGTGACGTACGCCGAGGCGTCGGAGGCCAACCAGCCGACGACTCCGCGGAAATCGTCCTCCGTCGCCATCCTTCGCAACGGCGTCAGCTGCTCGTAGCGCTCGACGAACTCAGCGGCCTGGCCGCGAGCGATGCCGCCCGGCGCAAAGCAGTTGACCCGAACCTCCGGGGCGAGGACGGTCGACAGATAGCGCGTCAGTTGGGCGACGCCCCCCTTCGACGCTGCGTACGCCGCGGGGTTGCCCATCGACGTTCCGCGGTAGAGCCCCATGTTCGGCCCGACCAGACCGTAGATACTCGACACGTTGATCACGCTGCCCCGGCTGTCCGATCTCAGCAGCGGCGCCAATTGCCGCGTCAGCGAGAAGGGCGCAGTCAGGTTCAGCGCCAAGGCCAGGGCGAACGCCTCGTCAGATTGCTCCTCGAACGGAACCGCATACCCGGAAACGTCGGCCGAGCCGGTCAGTGCGGCGTTGTTGACCAGGACATCGCAGGCGCCGACGCGGAAGACCGCGTCCACGACCTCAGCGATCCCAGCCGGATCCACCAGGTCTGCGGCAATCGCCACGTGGTCACCGGGCGGGAGATCATCGAGAAGGCGCGCCGGATCAGCGGACGCCAGATCGACCACGACGACGCGCGCACCCAGCCCCGCGAGCGTCGACGACAGCACCGACCCGAGCGGACCTGCACCGCCGGTCACGACCGCGGTGCGCCCGGACAAGTCCGGAGTGGGGTTCTGGGACCTGTCGGGTAGACGTGTCACGGCGCCTCTCCTTCCATCCATGGCAACGCCGCCAGGCCCGCGTCCACCAGAGCCTCGACCAGGCGAAACTCGTACTCGTCGTCGATGGAGCAGGCCTGAGCCTCGGGTATGACGAAGCCGGTGTGTCGTCCCTCGTCGAACCATGAGCTCTCCAGCCGGCGAACGAACTCGGCGCGCCAGACGTAGAAGTTGCCGTTGATTCGCAGGAATCGTTCGGCGTCCTGCCGCCGTGTCACTCCCGTTCCGGCGTCGAAGAACCGCGTCAGGGGTTCGCCGGGGGTTGCGCCGGCGCGCACGCCCACCCAGATCGGGTTGAAGGTCGGCTCCGAAACGCTCACCACCCCATCGAGGTCAGCGTGGCCGAACAGCAGATCGATCGCGGCGACGAGCTGGTCCGGCCGACGCAGCGGCGACGTGGGATCGAGAAGAACCACCGCGTCGTACTCGCGGCCCTCCTCCTCTTCACACCACTGGAGCGCGTGACGCACGACCGGGGCCATCGGCGCGGTGTCGGTTGCGAGCACGGCGGGCCGTGCGAACGGTGCGTCGCCACCCTCGGCGCGAACCACCTGCGCAATCTGGTCGGAATCGGTCGACACCACGCAGCGCGTGATCGCCGGCACGAGGGCGGCCGCCCTGATGCTGTGCACCACGAGGGGCACGCCCTTGAGGGGCCGGAGGTTCTTTCCCGGCAATCCACGGGAGCCCGCTCGCGCTGGAACGACCGCCAGCAGACGTGGATTCGTCACCTGCTCATCCCTCTCGCCTGGTCACAGAGCTCGAGCACCGAGCATCCCTCCGCAAGGGTTGCCGGCGCACCTGCGGCGCGACGCGTCCCCTGGTCCGAACGGGGCGAAAGGCCCAGGGCGGCCTGAGCCTGGGTCAGCATCGTCCGGTCCCGATCCAGGTCTTCAGCGAAGACTCGCTCGTCCGCGCGCCCGTCTTCGCCGAGGTGAGCGACGCGACCACGGTTGACGTCCCACTCGACGGATCCGGACGGACCGCGAAGGACGATCCCGCGGGCAGCTGGACGCGTCACGTAGTCCAGCCTGCACGTGACCGTTGCCGTGCCGGTGGACCAGAGCAGCGTCGCGGCCTGCTCGGCTTCGATCTCGAGGGGGCCGGAGTACTCGAGCCGGGCGCCCATCAGGGTCGCCTTCCCGAGCAACTGCTCGACGTAGTCGAGCTCGTGTACGAGGTCACGCAGCGCCCCGCCCTCGCTCCGGCGCGCCGAATACGAAAGGCGATAGTCCTGCGTGGGACGCCAGTCGGGCAACCAGGACTGGCACCACACGTGCCCCGAGACCGGGGTGCCAATGTGCGGTACGAGGCTCGCGACATGCCGGAACCCGGCGTGCGCTCGGAGGGGCGCGGCGACCCAGACGTCGGCGGCGCGTGCATGCCCCCGCAGCCTCGCCGCGTCAGAGGCGTCGACGGCGACGGGCTTTTCCACCAGGACCTGGCGCGCTCCGGCGTCGAGCGC
>DATEDT010000028.1:0-24289 GCA_035281505.1 Aeromicrobium sp.
CTGTACCGGCTGTGTGGAGTCGACGGCAGCGACCGCGGCGGACGTCGTCGTCGAGGTTGCCGCCGCCCGCCTCACCGAGCGCGGAGCGACCCGGGCCGACGACCGGATCTCCGAGGCCGGCATGGAAGACCGCAAGAAGGAGGGCTACTTCTGATGAGCCAGCTACTGCGTATCGCGACGGCCGGATCGGTCGACGACGGCAAGTCGACGCTCATCGGGCGGCTTCTGTTTGACTCGAAGGCCATCTTCGAGGACCAACTCGACTCGGTCGCCGCGACCAGCCGGGTTCGCGGGTCTGAGGTGCCCGATCTTGCGCTGCTGACCGACGGTCTTCGCGCGGAGCGGGAACAGGGCATCACCATCGACGTCGCCTACCGCTACTTCGCGACGCCGCGGCGGAAGTTCATCATCGCCGACACCCCGGGCCACCTCCAGTACACCCGCAACATGGTGACCGGTGCCTCGACGGCCGATGCCGCGATCATCCTCATCGACGCCCGCAACGGCGTGCTGGAGCAGTCGCGTCGGCACGCGTTCCTCGCGAGCCTGCTCGGCATTCCGCACCTGGTCGTCTGTATCAACAAGATGGATCTCGTCGACTTCGACGAGGGCATCTACCAGGAGATTCGCACCGAATTCGAGCACTTCGCCGCCAAACTCGAGGTGCACGACCTGAGCTTCATCCCGGTGAGCGCCCTGACCGGCGACAACGTGGTCAGCTGGAGCGACAAAATGCCGTGGTACCAAGGCGCTTCGCTGCTGCGGCACCTCGAGGACCTCCACATCGCCTCGGACCGCAACCTGGTCGACGTCCGGTTGCCCGTCCAGTACGTGATCCGGCCGCACCAGTCGCGCGACGCCGCGCTGCACGACTTCCGCGGATACGCCGGCACGATCGCCGGCGGCGTCATGAAGGCCGGCGACGAGGTCACCGTCCTCCCGGTGGGCCGCACCACGACCGTCGCGGCGGTCTGGGGCCCCGGCGGCACCAAGCTGGACGAGGCGTTCGCCGGGCAGGCCGTCACCGTGGAGCTGACCGACGACATCGACATCTCGCGCGGCGACATGATCTGCCGTCCCTTGAACCGGCCATTCGTCACCCAGGACCTCGACGCGATGGTGTGCTGGCTGAGCGATCAGACGTCCCTGACGCCCGGCGCGAAGTACACGATCCAGCACACGACTCGCTCGACCCGGGCGAGCGTGGAGGCCTTCGACTACCGGCTGGACGTCAACACGCTGCACCGGGACGAGGCAGCCACCTCGTTGTCCCTGAACGAGATCGGGCGCGTGCGGCTGCGGACGCAGCAGCCGTTGCTCTTCGACGCCTACCGCCGCAGCCGTGAGACCGGTTCATTCATCCTCGTCGATGAGGCAACCAACAACACGGTGGCCGCCGGCATGATCACCGGCCCGGGCTACGAGCACGACACCGTCGTCTGGCATGCCGGTGCCGTCGATCAGCAGGACCGACCGGTCCCCGCCCGGGGCAACGGTGCGACGTTGTGGCTGACGGGCTTGTCGGCGTCGGGCAAGTCGACCGTGGCTGCCGCGATCGAGAAGGCCCTGGTGGAACGTGGTCGGGCTGCCTACATGCTCGACGGTGACAACCTGCGGCACGGCCTCAATGCCGACCTCGGCTTCACACTGGTGGACCGCGCCGAGAACGTCCGCCGGACCGGTGAGGTGGCCAAACTGCTCGCCGATGCGGGAGTCGTGGCGATCGCCGCCCTGGTCTCCCCGGACCGGGAAGCACGCGACCGGGTCCGCGCGGCGCACGAGGCGGCTGGGCTGCGCTTTGTCGAGGTCTTCCTCGACACCCCGATCGACGTCTGCGAGCAGCGCGACCCCAAGGGCATGTACGCCAAGGCCAGGACCGGTGAGCTCACGCACTTCACCGGGATCGACACGCCCTACGAGAGGCCCTTGAGTCCGGAGGTCCGCCTCACACCGGCAGATGGCGATGCGGCGGCCCTGGCGGCGGTCGTCGTGGCTGCTCTTGATGCCGAACCGGGCCGCCCGGACTAGAACAGGTTCTAGAATCTCGTCATGGATCTTGTCGCGATCGAAGAAATCCGCCAGCTGAAGTATCGCTACTTCCGCACTCTGGACCTGAAGGAGTGGGGGGAGTTCGGTGATTGCCTCGCCGACGACATCAGCGCCCGGTACGGGACGCAGGCGATGTCCCAGCCGTTGCACTTCGACAGCCGCGCCGACGTGGTCTCCTACATGGCGGAGAACCTCGGCACCAGCGTCATCTCGATCCACATCGGCAGCCACCCCGAGATCGCGGTGGACGGCGACGTGGCGACGGGATCATGGGCGTTCGAGGACACGGTCATCGTCCCGGACTTCAAGATCCAGATCCGCGGGGGCGGCTACTACAACGACGAGTACCGCAAGGACCCGGACGGCAAGTGGCGCATCGCTTCGACGAAGTACGACCGGATCTACGAGGCGATGACGTCGCTGGAGGACCTCCCGAGCTTCAAGCTCATCGCCAATCGCTGGGATCCCAGCCTCCGGCACTGACCACGCAGCACGTCAGTCGAGCGCGGCGGCGATTCGCTCGACTTGGTCCAGGTCGGCGCTGGTGGGAACGAGTTGAACCTCGTCAGCACCCAGGTCCTCGATGCGCCGGAGCACGTCCTTGAGCTCGGCGACGGTCCCGGCAAAGCCGGCTGTCTCGGCGAATGCGTCGACGAACTCCCGGGGAATCCAGTTCATGTAGTGGTGCAGGTGCCGACGAATCTGCGCCCGCGGCTCGTCTCCGACGGCGAACCAGAACGACGTGGTCAGTCGCGGCGGCGTGCGGTCAGCCTCCTGCCAGGCCTGTCGTGCCTGGTCGAACGTCCGGCCGATCGTGCGGACGTCCACCTCGGGTGCGAACCCGGCAAGACCGTCGGCCCAGCCGGCGGCGTGCCGGATGGTCTTGGGGCCCAACGTCCCGACGAGGATCTCCGGGCCACCGTCCTGGACCGGCCGCGGCCCCACCGGCCGCACGGCCTCGGTCACCTTCTCGCCCGCCCAGACCCGCCGCATGACGGCGACGCGGTCCGCCATCTGCTGCATCGTGCGGGTCGACTCGCTGGCGCCGGCGGCGCGGTAGTCCTCCTCGCGACCGCCCACCCCGACGCCCACCGAAAGCCGGCCACCACTCAGCATGTCGGCTGTGGCCAGCGCCTTCGCCAGGCTGACCGGGTCGTGAAGCTGCGGCACCAGCACCGTGGTCGAGATACGGACCCGCGACGTCCAGGCCGACACGGCGCCCAGGAGAGTGAGGCTGTGCGGGTTGTCGAACGCCATCCGCTCACCGAAGCAAAGCGACGAGAACGGTCCGTCGTCGATCCGCCGCGTCCAGGTCTCCAGCATCGATGCATCGACATCGGGCTCCATCACGGGCAGCGTCATCCCCACCTGCATGCCTCACCTTCTCGTGGCCGCCCGCCAGCGCAGGCAATGGGGTCGCCCGCGAACCCGGATGCGGCGCCGTCCGGCCCAGTACGCTCGCGAGCATGAGAGCCGTCGTCATCACGAAGCACGGTCCACCGGAAGTGCTGCAGGTCCAGGAGCGCCCCGACCCGGTCGCCGGTCCCGGCGAGATCCGCATCGCGGTCAAGGCCGCCGGGATCAACTTCGCCGACCTGTTGGCGCGCACCGGGATGTACCCCGATGCACCCAAGACGCCGTCGGTCGTCGGCTATGAGGTCGCCGGCGTCGTCGAGTCGATCGGCGCCGGCGTCACCGAGTACCAGGTGGGGGACCGGGTCATCGGCGGGACGAAGTTCGGCGGTTACGCCGAGCTGGTCGTCTCGAAGGTCGCCGATACGCTTCCCCTGTCCGATCGGCTCAGCTTTGAGCAAGGCGCAGCCATCCCGGTGAACTACGGCACCGCATATGCAGGGTTGGTCGTCATGGGTGGCCTTCGCGCCGGCGACCGCGTCCTCATTCACGCCGCCGCGGGCGGTGTCGGCATCTCGGCGACCCAGATCGCCAAGAGCATCGGCGCCGAGATCTTCGGTACGGCCTCGCCGTCCAAGCACGACGCCATCCGCGGCTTCGGCGTCGACCATGCGATCGACTACCGCAACGACGACTTCGCCGAGGTCGTCATGCGGCTGACGAACGACGAGGGCGTCGACGTCGCGTTCGACGCCGTCGGGCCGTCCAGCTTCCGCAAGGACTACCGCGTTCTGCGGCCCGGCGGCCGGCTGATCTGTTACGGGCTCAGCGAGGTCCAGACCGGTGAGAGGCGGAACCTGCCGGGGCTGCTCAAGGGCGTCGCGAGGATGACGACCGCCACGATGCCGTGGTGGAAGAGCCTGATGATCCTCAACGAAAACAAGGGTGTTTTCGGCCTCAACATGCTCTGGTGGTGGGAGCGGGAGGGCAGCCTCAGTCGGCTGATGGAGCCGCTCGCCGCGGGCCTGGAGTCCGGGATCTACGAGCCGGTGGTGGCGGCCTCCTTCCCCTTTGAGAAGGCGGCCGACGCGCATCGTTTCATCCATGAGCGCAAGAACGTCGGCAAGGTCGTGCTGGTCCCCTGATCCTTTCCGGCGGCCCCCGGGCGGATCTAATCTGGAGGCATGTACACGCTTGAGTTGAACGACGAGGAGCTCCGGCTGCTGCGTTCAGCCATCGGTTCGTGCGTGCGGGATTACGGCCATGACGAGGCCGACATCGGGCGCGCGTACCAGGCGCTGCTGGCTCGCCTGCCAGCGCCGATGGCCAAGGTGACTTAGCCGGAAGGATCCAGCGACTCCACGGGCCCGCGTCCGCGGAGCCGTGATGGCGCGCGTAACTTCGAGTGCCTGATCAACGATCAACCATGTAAGTCCTGATGATCTCGGGGGAGACCATGTCCATCTTTGAGCCGATTCCACGCGAGTCCCGCTCGAACCACGATGCGCCGGAGTTCGACGACACGCTTCCGGACGCAGGCGCCACCCCGCCCGGGGGGTCCTTCGACCCGCGATCGATCACGATCGCCGGCCTCGTGGTGGCGGGCATCGTCGTCACCGGTCTCGTCGTGTCCAACTCGGCTCGGCCCGAATCCCAGCCGCGCCCGCTGGTCGCATCGCGCGTCGACCCGGGCGCTGCCGCAGTGGAACAGGTCGAAGCCAGGCCGACCGCGCCGACGGCCGGCCCGTCGGCCGCAGCCTCGGCTGAGCCGGTCGACGAAGCCGCATCGACCGACAGCGACGACGAATGGTCCGGGTGGCAGCAGCCAGAGGATTCAAGCGACGACTCTTCGTCCGGCGGTTCCAAGTGGGACGACAAGCCGGGCCGGGGTCACGGTCGCGGCAACCGCTGAGTTCCGTCCGCTCAGCGGAACTTCTTGCTCAGCCGACGTGTTCGCTGCGCTCAACGTCGGCATCGCTCGGACATCACACGCCCCCTGGGCGTGCATGTCTCTCGCTCAGCCGACGTACTCGTCGAGCTCCAGCCCGTACTCGCGGCCGATCAGCTCGGCGGCCTTCTCGCCGATCATGATGCAGGCGGCATTCGTGTTGCCGCTGACGACGTCGGGCATGACGCTCGCATCGGCAACCCGCAGACCCTCGACGCCGAGCACCCGCAGCTGCGGATCCACGACCGAGCCGATCCGGCACGTGCTCGTCGGGTGATAGACGCTCCATGAGTAGTGCAGCGCCAGATCCTCGATCAGCTCGTCGGTGAACGGGTCGCCCGGCTGGTGACCATGCTTGGCCGCGAGTGCCGGTGGGACGTTGACCGGCCCGACGCCGTGTTCGTCCTGCAGGCGCTGATGGATCTCAAGGCACTTGCGGAAGACGGCCGTCATGACCTTGAGGTCGTGCGGATCGCCGTAGAAGTTGAACCGGATGTCCGGCGCGTCCAACGGGTCGGCGCTGGACAGGCGGATCTCGCCCGCGCTGTGCGGCTGCACCGGGTTGGCCAGGATCATCATGTTCTCGGCCGTCGGCGCCCACGTGGTCTCGGGGTCAGCGACATATTCGTTGGGCTCGACGCGCATCAGGTGAGCGAGGATCTCACCGTTGTATCCGCACGCGAACAGGCCGATCTGGCCGTCGTGCGTGTGCTCGTCGCCGAGTCCGGTGGAGAAGAACGCGCTCGCGTCATACAGCGACGACGAGACCAGGCCCTGTCCGGTCGTGGCCCATTCGGTCAGCTGCCGCTCGGCCTCGGCCTTGAGCGCGGCCAGCTCGGGCGGCAGGTTGACGTCGTCGGCCGGATCGGCCGGCAGCGGGCCAGCCGGTGCGCGCAGCGCATCCGGGCCCATCGCGACGCCGAAGGTGCCCATCGACGTGCCGAGGCCCGGTGCGCTGAAGAACAACGCCAACTGCAGGTGATCCTTGAGGTTCTGGCCGACCTCGGGCACATCGACGATGCAGTCGATGCCGACGCTGGCCAGGTGATCGGCCGGGCCGATGCCCGACAGCATCAGCAGCTGCGGCGACTGGAACGCGCCGGCGCTGATGATGACCTCGTTGCGGGCCGAAAGCACATGCGTCACTCCGTCGCGGCCCGCGTACTCGACGCCGGTCGCCTTGAGCGAACCCGGGTCGCCTTCGACGACGATTCGGGTGACCTGGGCGTCGGTGACGATCATCAGGTTCGGCCGGGTCTCCGGCTTGCCCTCGAGGAACGCGTGGAACGTGCTGGCCCGCTTGCCGTCCATCGTGGTCGTCTGCAGGAGCGACGCAGCGCCGGCGGGGCCACCGCGGTCGCGGCCGTTGTAGTCACCGGACGGGATGCCGGCGTCGACCGCTGCCTTGACGAACGCCTGTGCGCCGAACATGACGGGCTGGCGAACGGCCACACCCAACGGGCCGTCGGTGCCATGGGCCTCGGCATCGACCGGGATCTCGTCGCACGGAACCAGGTGCTCGCTCTTGCGGAAGTACGGCAGCACGTCGGCGTAGCTCCAGCCGTCAGCGCCACCTTCGGCCCAGCGGTCGAAGTCGCCGGGATGGCCGCGCACGTACGCCATGTAGTTGATCCCGGAGGAACCACCGAGCATCTTGCCGCGGGGCGCGAACATGCGGCCGTCACGCAGCCCCTTGCCCGCCTTGCCGGGGTCGCCGGTGAACATCCAGTCGGTCTCGGGGTCGCCCTGCAGGACCGGGCATGCCGCCGGCATGACCTCCGCCGCGGGCGGACGCCCACCCGCCTCGACCAGGATCACCCGGGTTGCCGGATCCTCGCTCAGTCGGGCGGCGATGACCGCTCCGGCCGAGCCGGCTCCGACGACGATGAAGTCAGCAGTCTCGTTCATGAAATCTCCCAATGCCACCCGTTGATGCCCGCTTGATCGTGCCACCAACCGCAGTGCGTGTCATGCAGCACGATGCACAAAGCGAGACCGCCGATGCGTGCGCGGCAACTGCGCGACCGGCTGTGCTGACGGCACGGAACGGGTCTGGAGCTCTGTGCGTGAATCACGTACCGACCGCTGCCGACGGGGGGCATCGTTGCGCGCATGAGCAACATGAGTGAGTTCGACTACGACGTCGTGGTGATCGGATCGGGGTTCGGTGGTTCGGTGACGGCCATGCGGCTGTCGGAGAAGGGCTACCGCGTCGGCGTCCTCGAGGCCGGCCAGCGGCTCACCACCGAGACACTCCCGGCGACATCGTGGGATCTGCGCAAGTTCGTGTGGGCTCCGGCCCTCGGCCTGTACGGGATCCAGCGCATTCATCTGCTCAAGGACGTCGTCATCCTGGCGGGCGCGGGTGTGGGGGGCGGCTCGCTGAACTATGCGAACACGCTGTATCAGCCGCCCACGCCGTTCTACCGGGATCCGCAGTGGGGTCACATCACGGACTGGTTCGACGAGCTGGACCACCACTATGCGACGGCCCGGCAGATGTTGGGCGTCAACCAGTACCCCCACGTCACCGAGGCCGACAAGATCATCCGTTCGGTCGCCGACGACATGGGCGTGGGCGACACGTTCGTTCACACGCCGGTCGGCGTGTTCTTCGGCGAGCCGGACAAGGAGGTCGACGACCCGTACTTCGGCGGTGCCGGGCCGCGTCGCACCGGCTGCACCGAATGCGGTGCGTGCATGACCGGGTGTCGCGTCGGCGCGAAGAACACCTTGGACAAGAACTACCTCTACTTTGCCGAGAAGTTGGGTGCTGTGATTCACCCGATGACCACGGTCGTGGACGTTCGTCCCCGGTCCCGTGGTGGATACGTGGTGGAGACTCGCCGCACGAACGGTCGGATCCGGCGCGGCAAGCGCTCCTTCACCGCCGAACGGGTCGTGTTCGCGGCCGGCACGTACAACACGCAGAAGCTGCTGCACCGCTTGAAGGCTTCGGGGTCGCTGCCGAACGTCTCCGACCGGCTCGGCGTCCTGACCCGCACCAACTCCGAATCCATCCTGGGTGCCAAGTCCCGCGACAAGTCGAGCGACTACACCACCGGCGTGGCGATCACCTCGTCGTTCCATCCGGACGCCAACACGCACGTGGAGCCGGTCCGGTACGGCAAGGGCAGCAACCTGATGGCGTTCATCCAGACCGCGATGACCGATGGTGACGGCCGCGGGCCGCGCTGGTTGCGCTGGCTCGGGACGCTGCTGCGGCATCCCTCCCAGTGGACGTGGTTCGTGCCACGGCACTGGTCGGAGCGAACCATCATCTTGTTGGTGATGCAGACGCTCGACAACTCGATCACCGTCAGGGGCAAGCGCAATCTGCTCGGCCGTCAGACCATCACCTCTGGCCCCGGCCACGGCGAACCGAACCCGACCTGGATCCCGGAGGGCAACGAGGTGACTCGGCGCGTGGCGGCCAAGATCGACGGGGTGGCCGGCGGCTCGACCGGCGAGATCGCCAACATTCCGATGACCGCCCACTTCCTGGGCGGATGCGCCATCGGCGATTCACCGGCGACCGGCGTCATTGATCCGTACCACCGGCTCTACGGCCACGACGGCATCTACGTCGTGGACGGCGCCGCGGTCTCAGCCAACCTGGGCGTCAACCCCTCGCTGACCATCTGTGCCCAGGCCGAGCGTGCGGCGGCGCTGTGGCCCAACAAGGGCGAGGCGGACCCGCGCCCGTCGCTCGGTGAGCCGTACCAGCGCATCGACGAGATCCAGCCGCGCACGCCCGCCTTCTCCCTGGTGTGAACGGTGCGCGAACATCGCTCCACGGGTGCCTGAGGTCCGTACACTTGTACCTTCCTGCTGGGAGAGAACTCGATGAAGCTTGAACCGCGCACCATCGCCATCATTGCCGTCGCCATCGCGCTGATCGGCGTCATCGCCGTCGCCACGGGCCGCGGGGACGACAACCTGTTGCAGTCGCCGTCGTCCACGAACGGCGGGCCGGGGGCTGCGGCCGTCGAAGAGGTGGAGTCCGCCACGCCGTCACCCACGCCGTCGTCCACAGATGATGCTGACGACTCCGATTCGGACGTGAATTCTGACGGAAGCGTCGACAGCAGCGACGACTCCTCCGACGACAGCAGCGACGACGAAGAAAGCGACTGACCTGCCGGGTCGAGTGCGCTGTCTCGCCGTCTCACCGCAGGTCAGCGGGCCGGTACGCTTGGCCGGTGACTGAAACGGTCCCCGGTAAGCCGGAGGTGCCCCCAGCAGCGGGGCCCATCGATCCCACGGTGACGGCCATCGTCCTGGCCGCCGGGGCGGGGACCCGGATGAAGTCCAGCCGCGCCAAGGTTCTGCACGAGATCGCCGGCCGGCCGCTCATCACGCATGCTCTGCTGGCGGTGCGCGGCGTCGGCGCCGGTACGACGGTGGCGGTCGTGGGCCACGAGCGCGAAGAGGTGTCCGCGGTCATCTCCGGCCTCGGTCTCGGCGTCGTCGAAGCTGTTCAGGACGAGCAGCGCGGCACCGGCCACGCTGTGCAGATCGCACTCGATGCACTCAGCGAGAACTCCGCAGCCGGCCCGCTCGAGGGCACGGTCCTCGTGACCTACGGCGACGTGCCGCTGCTCACCAGCGAGACCCTGGCCGCGCTGCTGGAGGATCACCGGGCATCCGGCCAGTCCGTCACGATCCTGTCGGCCGAAGTGGACGACCCGAGCGGCTACGGCCGCATCGTCCGGGACGTCGACGGTTTCGTCGTGGCGATCAGGGAAGACCGGGATGCCGACGATGCCGAGCGCGCGATCCGCGAGGTCAACAGCGGCGTCGTCGCGGTCGATGCCAAGTTCCTCCGTGACGCGGTGACCCGGCTCGCGCCGGCCAACGCTCAAGGCGAGTTGTACCTGACCGACATCGTCGGACTTGCCGTCGAGGACGGGCTCCCGGTCGGTGCGCACGTACTCGAGGACGTCTGGCAGACGCAGGGTGTGAACGATCGTGCCCAACTGGCTCGGCTCGGGCGCGAGCTCAATCGGCGGCTCACGACCCACTGGATGGGTGAAGGCGTCACGATCATCGATCCGGAGACCACGTGGATCGACTCAGCCGTGGTGCTCGCCCCGGATGTGACGATCCATCCGGGCACGCAGTTGCTGGGCGCGACCAGCGTCGCCTCCGGTGCGTCGATCGGTCCGGACACCACACTGCGCAACGTCGAGGTGGACTCCGGCGCGACCATCATCCGCACGCACGCCAGTGACGCCGTCGTCGGCACCGGGGCGACGGTTGGGCCCTTCGCGTACCTCCGCCCGGGCACCGAGATCGGGGCCGCCGGCAAGGTCGGGACGTTCGTCGAGACGAAGAACGCCCAGCTCGGGGCGGGCGCCAAGGTGCCGCACCTGTCCTACGTCGGTGACGCCGAGATCGGTGAGGGCGCCAACGTCGGCGCGGGAACCATCGTGGCCAACTACGACGGGGTCGAGAAGCACCGCACGAAGGTGGGGCGGCACGCCCGCACCGGCTCGAACAACGTCTTCGTCGCACCGGTGACGATCGGCGACGGCGCCTACACCGGCGGCGGGACCGTCGTGCGGAACGACGTGCCCCCGGGGGCGCTGGCCACGAGCGCCGGACCGCAGAGGACCATGGAGGGGTGGGTGTCGGCCAACCGGGCGGGCACCGCAGCGGCCACGGCAGCAGACGAGGCCTTGAGCGAACAGAAGGACGACGCCGGTGAGTAGCCTGCTGAAGAAGACCCCGACGAAGACGATCATGCTCTTCAGCGGCCGGGCTCATCCCACGCTTGCTCAGGAAGTCGCCGAACTGCTGGAGACCGAACTGGTCCCCACGACGGCCTACGACTTCGCCAACGGCGAGATCTACGTGCGCTTCGACAAGTCGGTGCGCGGCTGCGACGCGTTCGTCATCCAGAGCCACACCGCGCCGATCAACGACGCGATCATGGAGCAACTCATCATGATCGACGCGCTCAAGCGCGCCTCGGCCAAGCGCATCACCGTGATCCTGCCGTTCTACGGCTACGCCCGGCAGGACAAGAAGCACCTCGGTCGCGAGCCCATCTCGGCCCGCCTGGTGGCCGATCTGTTCACCACGGCCGGTGCCGACCGGCTGATGACCGTCGACCTGCACACCGCGCAGATCCAGGGCTTCTTCGACGGCCCGGTCGACCATCTGCTGGCGATGCCGATCCTGACGCGCCACGTCCGGAAGAAGTACGGCCGGCGCGACCTGGCGGTCGTCTCACCCGACGCCGGCCGGATCAAGGTGGCCGAGTCGTGGGCGAACCAGCTGCAGGCGCCGCTGGCGTTCATCCACAAGACCCGCGACCCGCGCAAGCCGAACGAGTCCAAGGCCAACCGCGTGGTCGGTGAGGTCGAAGGCCGCACGTGCATCCTCGTGGACGACCTCATCGACACCGGCGGCACCATCGTGCAGGCGGTCGAAGCCCTGATGGAGGCCGGCGCTCAGGACGTCGTCGTCGCTGCGACGCACGCGGTGTTCTCGGATCCGGCGGTCGACCGGCTCAAGAACTCGTCGGCCTGCGAGATCGTCGTCACCAACACGCTCCCGCTCGAGGACGACAAGCGTTTCGACAAGCTGACCGTGCTGTCGATCGCCCCGCTGCTGGCCCAGGCCACAGCCGCCGTGTTCGAAGACGGCTCGGTCACCTCGCTCTTCAAGGACTGAGGGCGCTCCGATGGCGGCTTGGCCCGTGAACTGGCGCGCGCTCCCAACGGAGTTGGAGACGTTCTGGACGGAGCGGCACCTGTGTGTGCTGAGCACGGTCGGTCGTCACGGCGAGCCGCATGCCGTGCCCGTCGGGGCGATCCTCGACCCGGACGAGGAATGCGCGTGGATCATCACGCGCCGTGGTTCGCAGAAGGTGGTCAACGTCGCGCGCGACCCGCGGCTGTCGGTGACCCAGGTCGACGGCGGGCGGTGGGCATCGTTGGTCGGGTCGGGCACCGTGTGCACGGACGACAGCTCGATCGCGCGAGCCTGCGAGCGGTATGCGTCGCGCTACCGGACCCCGTCGCCGAACCCCGAGCGCGTCGCGATCCGGATTACTGTCGACCGATTCCTTGGGTCGAACCTGGTTCTGCCGCCGGCCTGAATCAGCCCCACGCGACCGCGGTGCAGAGCCACTGGGCGACCTGCCGATGGTTGTGTCGCAGCTCGAGCCGGACGGCGATGGCGCGCGAGCGTCCGCGTTGGACGAAGCGCGCCGCGATCTCGGCGTTCTCTTCGTCGACCATCGCGACGTGCACGGAGACCACTCGGGCTCGGTGCTGTGTCGTCGGACGTCGGGAGGAGCGGGACCGCACCATCAGCCGATTGGTCAGCTGGCCGTAGACGTCGGTCGACATCCACGCCACCAGTTGCCGGGGCGGTCGTTCTCCGGCCAGGACTTCGACGAGTGCCTGCATGAAGTAGCCCGCCTTCTGGCGCAGCACGGTCGTGCCGGCCAAGGCGTCGCGTTCGATGGGTGCAGGCACGACGGGGGACGCGTCCGGGAACGGCAGCGGGATCTGGCCGAGCACCGGCTCGCTTGACGTGTACAGGAGGGGAGCCGGGCGTACCTGGAGGGCATTCGCGGACCTCATCGCGTTGCCTCGGCGTCCGGTGCCGTCAACTCCTGGCCGGGGAGGATGAGGTCAGGGTCGGCGCCGATGGTTGCCCGGTTGGCCTCGTACCAGGCCGCGGCGGTGCGGGTGACCTGGGCGGCGGTTGCGTCGGGAGGAAGTGTCTCCGCAGCTATCGACCACAGCGACTCCCCGGTCCTCACCACGTGGCGCCCTGTCGTCGTGTCGGCGGCGAGCTCGACGGCCGGTGCGGCGGTGGTGGTGGCGCGGTCCGGGTAGGGCAGGCCGTCCAAGTCGCCGGCTGCCCGGGCCGGGCTGATGACGAGCGTTCCTGACACCGTGGTGAAAAGGGCCGCGCGGACCAGGTGTGGAGTCAGCGCCACGGCGATGCGCTTGGTCGGGCGCCACGACGCGAGCAACGCGACGAGCGTCGCCCAGCTCGCCACCGCGAGAAGCAACAGCGTCGTGAGCTGCAACAGCGCCGCCGGCAGATCGACCACGTCCCCTTGATTGTTCATGCGACCATCCCCCCGAATAGCGTTTCAATGCGTTTGATGACGTTTGATTGAGTTTGAAGGTCAAGTGGGCTCATCGGCAAGGCGGATGTCCACACCCGCGCTAATCTGCGCGCATGCGCTGGGAGCGTCTGTTCGGGGAGCTGGAGGGCTACGCCGAGCACCTGCGTCTGGAGGAGCGCGACCTGCTCGTCACCGACCTGCGTGAGGGCGAATGGGCCGACCGGACGTGGGTCGACATCGTGGCCGGCGGCGACGTCGAAGCCGAGCTCGCCGTTTGTGACGTCGGCGTCCTGGCCGGGCGCGTTCGGCTGGCGAACGATCTCGTCGTGCAGCTGGAGACGCCCTCCTCCGTGCATGTCATTGCCGCATCGGCGGTGCAGTGGGTGCGCGGGGAGGAACGGTCGTCCGGCCTCGACCGCGAATCCGTGGCGGCCAGGCTCGGATGGGGTCCGGTCTTCCGCGAAGCGCAGGACGAGCGCGACGTCGTCCGGCTGACGCTGACCGGCGGTCTGGTGATCGAAGGCCAGGTGATGGCCGTCGGAGCCGATTTCGTCCGCATTGCCTCTGGCTCCGGCGTCCACCGTGACGTTCCCACCGCCGCCATCCGCGTCGCAACCTTTGGTCGCTGAGCACTGGCGGCCCGACGGCTGCAGGAGTAGGTTCCGCGTTCATGCTCTTGGACGAGGAGATGGCAGCCGTCCACGCACTGCTGCCACCGTGGGAACCGGCGGACCGCGACCTCGCCGCCGGTCATACCGAGCTTGCGGACGGCCTGGCCGAGCTCGAGGCCCAACTCGCCCGCTTGGGCGACGGCGTCGACCCCGACCTGGCCGCGGCCGCGCAACGGGTCGTGGCACTGGCTGAGCAGGGAGAGCGCGACGCCGACACCCGCTTACGCGATCGTCTGGACACCTTGGCGCGGGTGCACACCTCACTCGCCCGCCTACGCGAGCTGCACAGCGTCGAGGCGATCATCGCCCGCGCGGCCGCCGAGGCGTGTGCCGCCTGCGGATTCGACCGGGCCGTCGTCTATCAGCTTCGAGGGCCAGAGCTGATCGCCGAGGCCTTCCACGTCGAAGGACACCCCGACGCAGCGGCGCAGATGCTGGAATTCAGCCGAGACCTGCCGCTGAGGCTCGAACCGCAGAGCCGCGAGCGGGAGATGATTCGCCGCCGGATGCCGATGTGCGTCCACGATGCGATGGAGAACCCGCACTCCTTCCACCCGCAGGCCGAGGTCTACGACGTCCACAGCTACGTCGCCGCGCCGATCTTCCCGGCGGGGAAGGTGATCGGGTTCGTGCACGCGGATCATCGGCTCAAGCCGCGCCGCGTCGACGAGTTCGACCGCGATGCGCTGTTCGCGTTCGCCGAAGGTCTCGGCTTCGCGATCGAGCGGGCCCGCCTCACCGAGCGTCTGCGCGGGCAGGGCGCCGAGCTGCGGCGGCTGCTTCGGCGGGCCGACGCGGTCGTCGGCGACTACCTGGACGCCGAGATCGAACTCGTCGCCGAGCAGGGCGAGGGGCACGCCGCCACGCGCACGGCCGAGGCGCTGCTCGCCGGTATCGCGCCGGGCAGCGACGTCGGCCGGCTGTTGTCGCGACGCGAGCACGAGGTGATGGAGCTCCTGGTCAAGGGCGCCTCAAATGGGCAGATCGCTGCCCAGCTGGTCATCGCCGAGGAGACGGCCAAGACGCACGTGAAGCGGATCCTCCGCAAGCTCGGCGCGGCCAACCGGGTGGAGGCCGCGACGACGTGGCTCAAGGCGCACCAGCGCAACCGGCCCTAGATCACGTTCGCTGGGACGTGGTCAGGCAGGTCACTGCCGGGCTGCCACCGGTGCCGGCCGAGCAGCGACTTGACCCGGTAGGACACCCGACCGTGGGCGTTGCCGGCCAGCCAGACCGCGTGGGCGCTGAGCGGGAACTCCGAGTTCCAGAACGTCGTCGGCAGTGGATCTCTCGGCGTCGGATCGGACTCCATCGTGACGTCGGCCGCGATGTAGCCCTCGCCGTCCTCGTAGCTCATGTAGGCGAGCCGCAGGCCGTCGGCGTCGGTGATCTGGGTCTGTCCGATCATGTGCGAACGCCATTTCAGGCCCGGCACGCCGGGCGTGTGCATGACGAACTCGCCGACGTGCGACGGGTGGACGGCGGGCACGCCGAGGAAGCGCGCCACCCGCCCGGGCAGCTCGCGGCCGTACTGCGTGAACAGCTGCTCGTCCCGACCCTTGAACCAAGGCCGGGTGAGCGCCCAGTCCGGGTAGGACGGGAAGTGCATGCCACCTCCGATCAGCCCGACCTTGCCGAGCAGGCGTTCGCAGGTCTTCGTGCGACCCCACTCCCAACCCAACGCCAGGCCGATCGGCCCGCGTGAGGTCCCGGCGATGCCGTCGTCGTGGCCGGGCCGGTAGTAGGCGTTCTCCCAGAAGGACGGCAGGTCCTTGTCGTGCAGGTGAACCGATCCGTCCGGTTCGCACAAGGCGTAGGAACCGCGGGTCTCCTGCCCACGAACAGCGATGAAGCCGGCGCCGACCATCGCCCCGGTCTCCTGCGCCAGCCGTCGGAACAGCTGCAGCGGTGCACCGTCGATGGGCCGGGCGACGTCGTTCATGCTGGGGTGGAACGCGTTCGGCGAGGTGGTCGCCTCCGGCAGCATGATGATGTCCGGGTTGTGCTCAGCAGCCGCCTGAGTGACGAGATCGGCGCAGCGCTTCAAGTTCCAGTCGACCTCGCCGATCCGCAGCGCCGGCTGGATGGCGACGACGCGCACGCGCTTGCTGCGATCCGTGGGTAGCGCTGACTCGGCGCTCATGTCGCGGTTGCCCGGGCGACGATGGCCTCGGCGTCGACGCCGGCCGGCAGGACGCCGAACGCACCGTCCAGATTGCCAAGGCGGGTCTGGCAGAAGGCCTCGGCGACCTCGGCCGGAGCGAACTTGACCAGTTGCGCAGCCTGCAGTGCCCGCGCGATCCGGCCGGTCACTTCGCGAGCCCGGGCGGGACCGATGCCTGCTGCCCCGCCGGCCAGGTCGGCCTGCAGTGCCGCGGTCGCGGCATCGAGCAGCCGGTTTGCGCCTCCGGCCCCGGCCAGCTCGACGAGCACTGCCTCAGCGCATTCGGGATCGGTCTGCAGCGCGCGCAGGACGTCCAGTGCCTGGACGTTTCCTGAGCCCTCCCAGACGCTCATGAGCGGAGCCTCGCGGTACGCCCGCGGCAGCCGTGACTCCTCGATGTATCCATAGCCGCCGAGGCACTCGAGCGCCTCGCCGAGATGCATGGGGGCGCGTTTGCAGACCCAGTACTTCAGGGTGGGCAGCGCCAGCCGTCGGAACGCGGCGGCGTGGGCGTCGCCCTTGGCCTGGTCCTCGACGGCCCGGGCCAGCCGCAGCCCGGCCCACGCGGCCGCTTCACTCTCCAACGCGAGATCGGCGAGGACCGCCGTCATGGCCGGCTGGTCCACGAGCCGGCGCCCGAACACCTGGCGATGCGTTGCCCAGTGGATCGCCTCTGAGGTCCCGAGCCGCATGACGCCGGCCGAACCGAGCACACAGTCCAGGCGGGTGCCGCCGATCATGGCCATGATGGCGCGGACACCGCGGCCCTGCTCGCCGACGAGGTAGCCGATGGAGTTCTCGAAGAACACCTCGGCGGTGGGGTTGGAGCGGTTGCCCAGCTTGTCCTTCAGGCGATCGATCCGCATGCCGTTGCGCTCGCCCGACTCGGTGCGGCAGGGGACCAGCAGGCAGCTCAGGCCATCACCGGTCTGGGCCAGCACGAAGACGGCGTCGGACTGGACGGCGCTGACGAACCACTTCTCACCGTTGACCCGCCAACTGCCGTCGGTGTCGCGAACCGCGGTGGTCGTGGAACGGCGCAGGTCCGAGCCGCCGGCCCGCTCGGTGAGTGCCATGCCGACCAGGCCACCGGCCTTCGCGGCGGGGGCCGCCGAACTGGGGTCGTAGGTGGTGCTCGTCGCCAAGGCCTCCCACTGCTCAGCGATGGCGGGCTCGGCGAGGCGCAGCGCGGGGATCGACGACGACGTCATCGCGATCGGGCAACAGACACCGGCCTCCGCCTGGGCGATCGCAATGAACTTGGCCGCGCGTGCGACGTGCGCGCCCGGGCGCGGGTCGTGCCAGACTCCACCGGCCACACCACCCTCGACCGCCGCGCCGAGCACCCGGTGCCACGCGGGGTGGAAGGCGATGTCGTCGGTCCGATCGCCGGAGCGGTCGTACGGGATGTGCCGTGGTGGGTGCTCGTTCGCCGCGAAGCCGGCGTCGAGCATCTCGGTGCTTCCGGCGATCGCGCCGAACGCCTCGGCCTCCGGGATGAGCGCGCCGGCGCCGTACGCGCCCATGGCGTCGCGCAAACCCTGGTCGCCGCCGACAAGGTCGACGTCGGCGAGGCGCGGGGGCTGGTCGTCAGTGGCCACGGGGGCAGGTGCGAGTGTCATGAAGCCATGTAAGCGGGCTGTCAGCGCCCTAGGCAACGAAAATGCCCCCGTAGGGGACAAGGTCAACCCCCCAAGGTGATGTTGCGGGGGTGGACGCCCCGCCTACGGTCGGGCCATGTCTACAGACCAGACCTTTGATGCCGTCGTCATCGGCGCACGCTGCGCGGGCTCCGGGGCGGCCATCGCCCTGGGCCGTGCCGGCCGTCGCGTCCTCATGATCGATCGGGCGAAATTCCCCTCCGACACGCTTTCCACGCACGTCAACTTCCCGTCCGCGGTGGCCGAGATTCAGGCTCTGGGGGCGCTGGATCGCGTCCTGGAATGTGACCCGCCCAAGTGCCATCAGGGCATGGTCGAGGCGGACGGCGTCCGCTGCCTGTCCCCATGGCAGCCGGTCGACGGCATCGACTACGGCATCTGCGTTCCGCGCATCCACTTCGACGACGCGCTCGTCCGCACGGCCGTCGAGGACTGTGGCGTCGAGCTCCGGGAGAAGACGGCGCTCGTCGACCTCATCTGGGAGAAGGGACGTGTGGTCGGTGCGCTGCTTCGCGGCCCCGACGGCGTCGACTACGAGGTCCGGTCCAAGTTGCTCGTGGGCGCAGACGGCCGCCGTTCGACGGTCGCCCGGCTCGTCGGCAGCGAACGGCCCTACCGGGGTTCGAACAACAACCGCGCCTGCGCCTTCTTCTACATGGACGACCCGAAGGTCGGCACCGAGTGGCGCGACCGGCTCATCCAGTTGCGGATGGGGCCGACGCACGCGCTGATCTTCCCGTGTCCCGATGACCGGGTGCTCTGCCTGTTCATGGGTCCGCGGGAGGACATCCCGCGATTCCGCGCGGATCCGGAGGCCATGTGGCAGGAGATGCTCCGCGAGAATCCGGCGGTTGCCGAACGTCTCGGCGGTGCGACGAACATCTCGAAGCTGCGCTCGACCGCCGACAATCCGGCGTACTTCCGTGCCTCGAGTGGCCCGGGGTGGATTCTCGCCGGCGACGCCGGCCACTTCAAGGATCCGATCATCGGCCAGGGCATGCGGGACGCGATGCGCTTCGGCCGGCTGTGGGGCGAGGCGGCAGCGCCCGTCATCGACGACCCGCGCGCGCTCGACCGCGCCATGCGGGCCGTGGAGGCTCGCCGCGACCGCGAGTGCATGGCCACCTATCACTGGGGCAACCGTGAGTCCCGGATCTTCGCGGTCTCCCAGCTGCACCGCGAGCTGCTCGGCGGCCTCGGCCGGACTCACCCGGAGAAGCTGCTCTACATGTTCGACCGGGTGGAGGCTCCGCACCGGGTGCTCAACCCCCTCGTCACCGGGAAGTTCGCGCTGAAAGCGCTGTTCCGGCGCGGAGTCGACCGACGGGCGCTGCTGCGCGACATTGCCGAAGAGCTGCGCATCGACGCGGGGATCTGGGCCGAGGAGTTCAGGCTGGGCGGGCGCGGATCGTTCCGGTCCACCCGCCAGACGCCCGACGAACGTCGCGACTGGCAGTGGCCCCCGCTCCGGTCAGCCGCCCCGCCGCGCCCCGCGACCGGCGAGGCCGCGGTGGAGGCAGCCGAACTGGTGGCCGGATGACCAGCAAGCGCGTCGTCGCCGTGCAACTCGCGGTGAAGCTCGGCGACGTCCGCAACAACCGGCGCCACATCGAAGACATCGTCACCCAGGCGATCCGTGAGCATGCGCCGGACATGGTGTTCCTGCCCGAGGTCGCCAGTGCCCCCAACATCCACCACCCGGTGATGCGGGACGTCGTCGAGCCGCTGAACGGGCCGACGCTTGCGCTGTACCGGCGTCTGGCCAGGGAGCATGGGGTGACCATCGGCGGCGGCTATCTGTCGGTGCGCTCGGGCGACGCCCGCGGCACCTACGCGATCTGCGAGCCCGGTGGCGCCGTGCACCTGCACGACAAGGACCAGCCGACGATGTGGGAGAACAACTACTACGCGCCGGGGGTCGACCCCGGTATCGCCGACCACACCGAGGGGCCGATCGGCGTCGCCAACGGCTTCGAGTGGATTCGCACGCGCACCGCAGCACGGCTGCGTGGACGAGTGCGGATGGTCGCCGGCGGCATGTGCTTCCCGTCCTTCCCAAAGTGGGCCGTGACGAAGCCGTGGTTCTGGGACCGGGACCACGGGATGATGCTCGACATGGCCCGCGAGACACCGGGTCGTATGGCGCGCGTCGTCGGGGTGCCGTGCGTGCATCCGTCGCACGTCGGGGAGATCACGATGCGCTCGCCGTTCCTCCCGGGCGTGCCGTGGCCGACCATCATGCTCGGCGGGACGCAGATCACCGACGCGTTCGGCACCAGCCTCGGCTACATGGCCTTCGAGGACGGTGAGGGATACATCTGCGCCGACGTCGACTGGTCCGACCCGCAACCGACCGCGCCCGTTCCGGACCGCTTCTGGCTGCCCGTTCTGCCCTGGTCGGTCCACGCGGTCTGGCTGTCGACCAATGCGTCGGGACGACTGCGCTATGGGCTGCGTAAGCGGCGCGGCGCGAACCCGTGGCAGCACGCACCGGCAGCCGACCCGTCCGTCGACCTTCCGCCGATGGTGCCCGCGGGCATGCTGGACGATCCGCTGGTCGACAGCTGATGCGGCGCGGCGCTCCGGCGTCGTCCGGCATCGTCCCTACCGTGGACCCATGGCCGATCTCACCGAGCCCTGCCCCAACTGCGGCACACAGATGCGCTGGGAGACGTCGCACGAGCGCTGTGACGGATGCGGCTGGATCCGTCCGTGCTGCGAGGGCGCGCCCTGCCCGAGCTGAGGCAGTCGGGTCCGCGTGCGGATACCTTGCACGTATGACCGACTCGAGCGTCACCGATCTGGGAGCCGCAGGCGCCGCGTTGCTGACGCGCGCGGCCGATTCGCCGAACGGCCGTGCGACCCAGCTGGTGCACACGGCCTCGGACGCCGGCTTGTCGCAGGTCCTGCTGGCGCTTCGGGAGGGGCGCGAGCTCGCCGACCATGCCAACCCCGGTGAGGCCACCCTTCAGGTGCTGTCGGGCCGGGTGCGGCTGACCGCGGGAGACGAGGCGTGGAACCTTAGCGCGGGGGAGTACGTGGCGATCCCGCGTCGGCGCCATGCCGTGCTCGCCGAACAGGACTCGGTCGCCCTGCTGACCATCGTGAGGATCTCGGAGAGTCGAGCATGACCGGTCCGGCGGCAGTCGCGGTGGCCGTCACCTTCACCTGGGTCGGCTTGGTGGTCGGGATCTCGTTCATCGAGGCGCCACTGAAGTTCCGGGCGCCCGGCGTCACGACCCCGATCGGTCTCGGCATCGGCCGGCTGGTGTTCCGGGCGCTCAACAGCGTCGAGACGGTTCTTGCGGTGGTCCTCGGCGCGACGCTGTTCGTCGGGCTCGGCGACACGACCGCGGCGGGGGCACTTGTCGTGGCGATCGTGGCGTTGGTGGTTCAGTTGCTGGCCGTCCGGCCTCCGCTCACGCGGCGATCCGACCTGATCCTCGCCGGCGGCGACGCGCCGAGATCGGGCGCGCATCACGCCTACGTCGCTCTGGAGTCGGTCAAGCTCGTCGCCCTGCTCGTGGGCGGGGTTGCGACGCTCCTGACGCTCTGATCAGCGCGAACTGACAACCCGGTTTGGGCGCCCGCCGGGGCTCCCGTACACTTGCATGCGCATCGCGGGGTGGAGCAGTTCGGTAGCTCGCTGGGCTCATAACCCAGAGGTCGCAGGTTCAAATCCTGCCCCCGCTACCAAGTCCCAAAGGGGTCCGACAAGTGTCGGGCCCCTTTGGTATTCGTAGCGGGGGCGCCCAGGATTTGGTGGGGTACCCCCTGCACAGAGCGCAGCGCTTGGGGCGCAGAGGGCTGACGGCTCGACCGGGCGTCGACGACTTCAGGCGGCGTCGCCGAACAGGCGGGTCACCCAGTCGACAGCGTCGGCCCGGACCCGATCGAGATCGGCTCGCACGGCGTCGGGCCCATTGCGCGCATCGTGGCGGTCAAGGGCATCGGAGGCCAGCTGGCGGACTCCGTAGACGCCGGTGACGTAAGCGGCCTCGGGAATGCGTGCGGCTGCGCCGGGATCCACGTCGAGGTGCTGGGTGCGCAACATCGCGGCTAGCCCCCCGAGCGCGTTGCGCCGGCGCTCTCGGGCTGGCCGTCCCATGCCGTCGAGCTCGACTTGGAAGGCTCGGGCCACCACCAGGTCTGCAGACAGCGCGTCGAAGTAGGCGGCCATGACGGCTTCGACATACTCCTGCCACGTCCGGTCGTCGTCGGTGACCGCGGCGAGGCGTCCGAGCAGGACCTCGATGAATCGGTCGTAGGCCGCAAAAATCGCTCCGTCGCGGTCGTCGAACAACGCGTAGTACGCCGACAGCGAGACGCCGGCGCGTTCGCACACCTCACGAGCGCCCAGACTCCGGTATCCGCGAGCCGCGAGCAATTCGGTTGCAGCGATCATGATGCGCTCCCGCTGAGCGGCTTGGACCTCATTGCGGGCGATGTTGTGCTTGCCCCGGGGGAGCGGTGCAGGACGGCTGAAGAACACTCCGTCGCTGATCAGCGCGATCTCCGGTTCGGTGGGCATCGACCCATCATGCCGCACTTTTCGAATTCTCCTCCCAGCGTGGAGTCATTGAAGTACAGTTTGTTACCTCATTGTGTTCGCCCCAGGAGTTCCCGTGGATACTGCCCCTTCGATCATCAGCCGTTGGACCCGCCGGACGTCGTGGTTCGCTGCCGTCGGCCTTGTACCGGCACTTGTCCTCGGCACGCCCACAGCGGCGCTGGCCGCTGACGGCGACGCCGACCGCCCCGGCCTTGCGTCCACCGGCCAGATCATGAACACCGTCCGTGATCTGGTCGGCTTCGCCCCGCGGGCGACCGGCTCAGTGGGCGGACGGAAGACGGCCGACTACGTGGCGAACCGCTTCCGCAAGGCCGGCCTCAAGGACGTCCATTTCGAGACCGCGACGTCGTACGCGTGGAAAGCCAGCGACAGCTCGCTGACGGTCGACGGACGCGCCATCGATTCGTTCCCGATCTCACATTCGTTCATTGCGGGACCGACGACCCCGAGCACGCGCACGTTGGGCCCCAACGGCAAGACCGCCGAGGTCGTCGATGTCGGCAGTGCGGGGGTCGCCGGCAAGGACGTGAAGGGCAAATGGGTGCTGTTCGACCTGAAGTTCGAGCTTCCCACCGGGGCATTGGCCCTGTTCATGACGTTCCTCTGGGACCCGTACCTGCGGCTCGTGAACCCGAATGCTCTGCTGAGCGCCAATCCCTACATCACCAATCAGGCCAGCATGGTCAATGCCGCCCAGGAGGCTGGCGCGCTGGGCGTGATCGGCGTTCTCGTCGACTACTTCGACTCCAACCGCTACAGGAACGAGTACTACCGGCGGTCCCCGATGACGATCCCCGGCGTGTGGGTCACCAAGAAGGATGGCGCCGCCATCCGCAGCTCGCTGACCGAGGGCAGCACGGCCACGATGAAGCTGACAGCAACGCGCTCGGCCGTCACTGCCCGTACGGTCGTCGGCTTCCTGCCGGGCAAGTCGAAGGACACCGTGATGGTCCAGTCCCACCACGACTCGCAGGGCCCGGGTGCAGTCGAGGACGGCACCGGCTCCGCCGAGGTGATAGCGCTCGCGGACTACTACGGCTCGTTGGCCAAGAAGCACGGCTATGCCAAACGGGAGAAGACGATGATGTTCGCCACCTTCGACACCCACTTCACCGGCTATCAGCAGCACATGGCCTTCGCCGAGAAGTACATCGTCAAGAAGCAGACGCCCTATCGGATCGTTGCCAACGCGACGATCGAGCACATCGGCAAGAAGGCAATCATCGACAAGGACGGCCAACTCGAGGTTCTCAATCAGCACGAGCCGCGTGGCATCTTCGAGAACGTCAGTCTGCCGCTCAAGGCGAAGCTCGATGCGCGCGTGGTGCGGAACAACATCCACACCACGGCCGTGCTGAATTCCACGCTGCCGGGCAAGCTCCTGGGCGGCATTCCCACTGACGCCTCCTTCGCGGTGTTGGCGGGCGTTCCGACGATCAGCCTGATCGCTGGCCCGCTGTACATGTATGACGATGCCGACACGCCGGACAAGGTCGACCAGACGCAGCTGCGGCCGGTGGCGGTGTTCTTCGCCGACATGCTTGACGCCCTGGACAGCACGCCGAGCAACAGAATCGCGCAGGGCTCGCTGGTCGGCTTGGGCGGAAAGCTGGGATGAGCAGTTTTCGCAGGGCCGTCCTGGCCTTCAGCCTCGCATTGCCGCTGGTTGGGGCGCCGCCGGCCGCGGCCGCTCCGGCCAAGCCGGGTGTGCTCCTGAGCACCTCGACCGCCGGTGAGACCAGTCTGCTCGAGGGCGCAGCTCGCGCGATCAAGGT
>DATEDT010000029.1:0-19812 GCA_035281505.1 Aeromicrobium sp.
CGGCAAGAGGCTGGCTTGAACTTCGAGACCCGCAACCATCGGCTGCTGGATGCCGTTGACGGCGGCGGTCAATACGGTGGCTGCCTGGCGGGTCTGAGTCTCCAAAAGGCGCTGCTCGGTGTCTTCGTCGGTCCGCACCGCCGTCCAAATCCCCAAGGCAGTGACCAACAGGCCGAGCAGGCAGATGACGGCAACCAGTCGGGTGGCCTTCTCCTCTGCGGAACCTCGTTCGACTTGGGACGCCGCATCGCTGTCCTGGTCAGAGAGCGGCTCAACGTGAGTCGTGACCGGGGCGTTCGAAGGAGTGGGCATCGTAGCGGCGACCTATCCCGACTCGTCCGCTAGCTTCGAGGCAAGTTGACGTCGAAAAGGCCTTGAAGGCCGGTGAGCTCCAGCAGTCGGGCCATGGCCGGACTTACCTTCACCAACGCGACGGCCTTACCGACCATCTCGGACTCGGTGCGCAGCCGAACCAAGGCGGCGAGGCCGCTCGAGTCGATGAATGTCACGCCGCCCAGGTCGACCTCAACGGACTCGAAACGCTCCAGACACGCCAGGAGGCGGTCACGCAACTCGTCGGCGGACGCCATGTCGATCTCACCGGCCACGCGCAGCACACCAACCGTTCCGCGAGCATGCTCGTCAAACTCGGGCATTGGGATGCTCTCCTTCCTCGCAGGTCCGTCTGGAATGGGTGACCGGAGGTCCGGTCGGTCGGGTAATGCCCACCGGGCCAACCGGTTGTTGCTGGACTGCCTAGGCAAGGTACAGCAAGCCCTGCTGGTCAGAGTGACAACAGCAGGGTCGAGCGATCCCCGTCGTGACGTCATCTGCGCGTTAGAACAGCAGAACCACAATGATGACGAGGAGGATTAGTCCACCGATGCCTATGTACATGTAAGTCACCCCAATTCATGGTCAGTCACTGATTACCCCTCCCGCGGTGAAGGCATGCCGCTGGCACAGAGTCTGGTAGTGCGAACCACGTAGGCGAGCAGCTTCAGTCGAGGCAATCTGTAAATGCCGCGGCAATCCTCCGGAAGGCAGCTTGATCGTCGTCACTCAGATCGGAGGCGATCTCATCCAGATCGAAATCGTCATCCATGGCCGTGTTCGATCCCACTCCGACAGCCATCTTCATCGCACCCTCGTCTGACATGTCGCTCTCCGTCAAGAGTCGAGCCTCACACTCAGCGGCCTCCTGCGACTGCCCGACGGTCAAGATGCGAATCAGAGCCGGATCAGGCTCGTTTTCGCTCTGGCAACCAGACAGCAGCAGAGCGAAGGCAGCGAGTAGCGAACGTTGGTGCGTCATGCAGGCTCGGGGGCGGGGGGCTTGTCGCGTTGTTCGGTTTCCCCGTACACGCCGTCGAGAAGGTCGTTGATGTCCGCCTGCGAAATGATCTCGGTCGATGCGGCGTCATCTTCGTCCGTAACTGCTGGGACGCCTTCCACCAGGGCGCTCAGGGATGGTTCACCGCGGCGAGTGCAGTCTTCAGTCAGTAGTTCCAACAGTTGGCCGACTTCATCGAGCCGGTGTGGGAACCCAACGTGCTCCTTCAGCTCGGCGGCGTCTATGTGCCGCTGTTGAGCGAAGACCTCAAGCAAGTACGCACGAATCTGGCGGAGCCAGGCAAGGTCAGCGGACGCAGCCGTGATTGGGCCGCGTTCCGTCTCCACGACCTCACCGCGCCTGATCTTCAAGGGGAGGTTCGACCACGTCCGGCCGCAGCTTCGGCATGCCCAACGTGGGCGCGGGCCGGGGGAGGGATCGGAGGCGACAGCAAACGGCGTGCCGGGATCATCGGCTGGCCGTCCCCACTGGATCTGGTCAACGTCCGTGCCGTTGCACCACAGGCAGGGGCCGGGATTTCGTGAACTCATTGCTCACTCCGTTCTGACGGCACACCTACGTTGGCGCCGTCACCGACCTCGCGAAGGCAGGCCTGTATGGATTCGGCGATCGCGTGCCCGAGCACGTAGGCACGGCACTTAGATGCCGTGCCACATATGTGAGTACCCGTTGCATGGCTGGCAACGCATCGACCTCGCCAATGCAGCTTTGCATCTGGATCCCAAAGCCCAGTCTGATGGGTGATGCACGCAAGAGCGGGCCGACCGATGGCCGACCCGCTCTTTCCGTACACCCCCAGGGACTCGAACCCTGAACCCGCTGATTAAGAGTCAGCTGCTCTGCCAATTGAGCTAGGGGTGCTCGGTCGGAACTTGCGTCCCCACCCGCGCAGATGCGCGACCAGCAACTTTAGCAGCGAGCGTTGTGGCCATGAAATCGGTTCAGGGCGCCGCTCGTGCGGCGCGCTCGACCCAGTACGCACCCAGGCTCAGCAGCCCGTAGGCAGTCAGCGCGGTGAGCGCGAACTGGGTGGTCGAGGTCGGCGTCGGGGCGACAAGTGAATACAGCTGCAGAACGACCATGACTCCCACGAGGATCCACACCCGCATGCGGCGGGCCGGGTCCGCACCGCGTGCGTAGAACCACGCGGCGAGTGCGAGCAGAGCGAGCTCGAGCGCCAGGCTGATGCCCACGTGGTTCCACAGGCCCAGGCCAACCTTCGTGGGGCCGGCGAGGATGGGCAGGTCCGGCGTGTGCATGAGCAGGTCGAGCAGCCAGTGCGAGAAGCTCGCCAACCACACCAGTGCGACGCCGACGGCACTTCGCGCAGTTGGGAACGCCGCCGCGACGAGGCCGGCGAAGATCGCCGACATCACCGTTGCGCCGAGCAGCCCGTGCGTGTAGGGCATGAAGTAGAGGTCGAGCGGGTTCGACGCAGTGAATCCCGGAACGATGCGGACCTTCTCGACGCCGAGCAGGACGAACGTCATGAATCCGAGGTCGAGCCACTGGACGGCGATGAACCAGACCCAGAGCGGCAGGTCCACGGTGGTGCGGCGTGCGGCGAGAGCAACGCTGTAGTGCCCAACGAACATGCCGGAACCCTAGGGGCAGCGGCGCGGGAATATCGACAGTGGTTGAACGTTTAACTAGGTTGACATCGACTTGAGGAGTTCACATGCCTGCCGTCACCGTTGCCGACTGGACCGTTCTGCCCCGCACCGTGGCTGCCCGACCCGACGCCGAGGATCGTGCGCCCATCAGCGTCACGACGGCGCCGCGCGGGTATGAGGGTGAGGGGTTCCCGGTGCGCCGTGCCTTCGCCGGCGTGGATCCGCGTCATCTCGACCCGTTCATCCACCTCGACCAGATGGGCGAGGTCGAGTACGCACCGGGCGAGCCCAAGGGGACGCCATGGCACCCGCACCGCGGCTTCGAGACTGTCACGTACATGATCGACGGCGTCTTCGACCACCAGGACAGTCACGGCGGCGGCGGTTCCATCACCGACGGCGACACCCAGTGGATGACCGCCGGCAGTGGCCTGCTCCACATCGAGGCGCCGCCGGAGTGGATGGTGGCCAAGGGCGGCCTGTTCCACGGCTTCCAGTTGTGGGTCAACCTGCCCAAGCGCAGCAAGTGGCTGCCGCCGCACTATCAGGACATCCGCGCCAGCCAGGTCGGCCTGGGTGCCTCGCACGACGCGGGCGCGCTCATCCGGGTCATTGCCGGCGAGGTCGACGGCATCAAGGGCCCCGGCAGCACGCACACGCCGATGACGATGGTCCACGCCACGGTGTCACCCGGAGCGGAGATGACACTCCCGTGGCGCACCGACTTCAACGCGCTGGTCTACGTCATGAACGGCGACGGTTACGTCGGCAAGGAACGCCGCAGCATCGGCACCGGACAGCTCGCGGTGCTCGGCCATGGCGAGACGATCACCGTCGGTGCCGACCTGGTCCAGGAGGGCCGCCACCCGGCGCTGGATGTGGTCATCCTCGGCGGCGAGCCGATCCGCGAGCCGATCGCCTGGGCAGGTCCCTTCGTCATGAACACCCGCGCCGAGGTGCTGCAGGCCTACGAGGACTTCCAGAAGGGCAAGCTCGGCACGATTCCGAGCGTCCCGCACGCCCAGGTGCACGGCGAGTACCTGGGGGAGTAGTCCTCGCCCGAACGGGTGGTGCTCGTGTGACGGGACGGGCTCACGTGCAACACGCTGTCGCACTAGGCTCTGCCGCATGGTGGACCAGAAAACCGAGCCTCGCTTCGTCGGGGCCATAGACCAAGGGACGACGAGCACCCGCTTCATGGTTTTTGACCACAGCGGACGGGAGGTCGGCCGACATCAACTCGAGCACGACCAGATCCTGCCTCAGGCGGGCTGGGTCGAGCATGACGCGAGCCAGATCTGGGAGCGGACCGAAGCCGTCATCAAGGGTGGGCTGCGGGCGGCCGGGATCGAAGCTCCTGACCTGGCCGCGGTCGGCATCACCAACCAACGTGAAACGACGGTGGTGTGGAACCGCGTCACCGGCGTGCCCTACGCGAACGCAATCGTCTGGCAGGACACACGTACCGACGAGTTCGTGCAGCAGCTGGAGGCCGACGGACACGGCGACCTGATTCGCCAACGCACCGGGCTCCCACCGGCCGCGTACTTCTCCGGCGGCAAGATCGCCTGGTTGCTCGATCACGTGCCCGGGCTGCGGGCTGCAGCCGAAGCCGGCGACGCCCTCTTCGGCACGATGGACACCTGGGTGATCTGGAACCTAACTGGCGAACACGTCACAGACGTCACCAATGCCAGCCGCACGATGCTGATGGACCTCGAGACGTTGGATTGGGATGACGAGCTGCTCGCCATCTTCGGTGTTCCACGCGCGATGCTGCCGCGGATCGCGTCGTCTTCGGAGGTTTACGGCACGACGGCCGCCTCCGGCCCATTTGGTCATGAAGTCCCCGTCGCCGGGGACCTCGGCGACCAGCAGGCTGCACTCGTGGGTCAGGCCTGCTTTGCGCCGGGCATGCTCAAGAACACCTATGGCACCGGAAACTTCCTGGTGCTCAACACCGGCGAGAAGATCGTGCGATCGTCGCGCGGCCTGCTGACCACGCTCGGCTACAAGTTCGGTGACGAGCCGGCGGTCTATGCGCTGGAGGGTTCGATCGCCGTCACCGGTTCGGCCGTGCAGTGGCTACGTGACCAGCTGGGCATCATCGAGCACTCGGCCGACATCGAGTCGCTTGCGATGCACGTTCCGGACAACGGTGGCGTCGCGTTCGTCCCGGCCTTCTCCGGGCTGTTCGCGCCCTACTGGCGCCCGGACGCCCGCGGCGCGATCGTCGGGTTGTCGCGGTTCAACACCAAGGAGCACATCGCCCGCGCGACGCTGGAGGCGATCTGTCACCAGAGCGCCGACGTGGTCGCGGTCATGGTCGACGAGGCCGACCTCGAGCTCACCGAGCTCAAGGTCGACGGCGGGATCACGCAGAACATCCTCTGCATGCAGATCCAGGCCGACCTGCTCGGCACCGATGTCATCCGACCCGAAGTCGCCGAGACGACGGCGCTGGGTGCCGCGTACGCGGCCGGCCTGGCCGTCGGGTTCTGGAAGAACACCGACGAGCTCGCCGCCAACTGGGCCGAAGACCGTCGTTGGACGCCGAACATCGACCAGAGCGCGCGCGACGCCGCCCGGGCCCACTGGGCCAAGGCGGTCGAGCGGTCGCTGGGCTGGGTGTAGCGGGTGCCTCACGCGCGTTTGACACACTGAGCCCATGCGTTCGGTTGCCCTGTCCCCGCAGAATCGCCAAGCTGCGCTCGATGCCATGCGCGGCGAGCCACTCGACATCCTTGTCGTCGGCGCCGGGGTCGTCGGTGCGGGGATCGCGCTCGACGCGGCCACCCGCGGACTGAGCGTCGGGCTGGTCGAGGCGCGTGACTTCGCCTCCGGGACGTCGAGCCGCTCGAGCAAGCTCATCCACGGTGGCCTGCGCTACCTCGAGATGCTCGACTTCCGGTTGGTCGCCGAAGCGCTCGGAGAGCGTGCGCTGCTCTTGGAGAAGTTGGCTCCCCACCTCGTGCGTCCCGTCCCCTTCGTCTACCCGTTGACGCACTACGGCTGGGAGCGGCTGTACGCCGGATCCGGCGTCCTGCTCTACGACACGATGGGCTACCTGTCGGGGCGCTCGCGCGGTGTGCCGCACCACCGCCACCTGACGCGGCGGGGCGCGCGCCGCATCATCCCTTCGCTTCGTCACGACGCCATGACCGGTGCCATTTACTACTTCGACGGTCAGGTCGACGACGCTCGGCACACGATGTTCCTGTCGCGCACGGCGGCGGCCTACGGCGCACATGTCGCGAGCCGCACCCGTGTCACCGCGCTTCAGCGCGAGGGTGACCGGGTCACCGGCGCTCGCGTCTCGGACCTGGAGACCGGCGAGGAATTCGACATCGCGGCCAAGCAGGTCATCAACGCCACCGGAGTGTGGACCGACGAGACCCAAGCCCTGGCGGGGGAGCGCGGCCAGTTCCACGTCCGTTCGTCCAAGGGCGTGCACCTCGTCGTCCCGCGCGACCGGATTCGCGGCGAGGCCGGCCTGATTCTGAAGACCGAGAAGTCCGTGCTGTTCGTCATCCCGTGGGACCGGCACTGGATCATCGGCACGACCGACACCGACTGGAACCTGTCGAAGGACCACCCCGCAGCCAGCGCTAAGGACATCGACTACCTGCTCGACCACGTGAACAAGGTGCTGGTCGAGCCCTTGTCCCATGATGACGTCCTGGGTGTCTACGCGGGCCTGCGTCCGCTGCTTGCCGGTGAGGACGCGTCGACCAGCCAGCTCAGCCGCGAACACGCGGTGTCCACGGCGGTCAAGGGCCTCACCGTCATCGCGGGCGGCAAGTACACGACCTACCGCGTGATGGCGAAGGATGCCGTCGATGCCGCCGTCAGCCAGTTGGCGTCCTCCCTGGACCGGCGGGTGCCGGAGTGCTGCACCGAAGACGTGCCGCTGCTGGGTGCCGACGGCTACGAGGCGTTGTGGAACCAGCGGCAGAAACTGGCCCAGGAGGGCGGGCTCGGCATCGGTCGCATCGAGCACCTGCTCAAGCGCTACGGCTCGCTCATCACCGAGATCCTCGACCTCATCGCCGAGCGCCCCGACCTCGGCAAGCCGCTGGCCGGCGCCGACGACTACCTGCGCGCCGAGATCGTCTACGCGGCGTCCCACGAGGGCGCACGCCACCTCGGCGACGCGCTGACCCGGCGCACGCGGATCTCCATCGAGTACTTCGACCGTGGCACGAACGTGGCCGAGGAAGTCGCCGAGCTGATGGGCGACGTGCTCGGGTGGAGCGCCGAGCAACGCCGCCTCGAGGTCGATCACTACCTGAAGCGGGTCGAGGCCGAGCGGGAAAGTCAGACCATGCCGGACGACGAGACGGCCGACGCTGCCCGCATGGGTGCTGCTGACGTCGTCCCGGTGGTGCGTGAGGCGCCAGTCAAGCGGGCACGCAAGGCGCCGGCCAAGAAGCCTCCGCGGCCGGCGGCCGCGGGTAGCACTCCAGCGGGGGCCTGATGGCCATCCGGGATTTCGAGTACAAGCCGGTCGGCCTGCTGCGTGGCGCACTGCGCATCCTGGGGTCCGCGGCCGCGGCGTTCGCCGTCGTCGGCCTGCTGTCGCTGGCCTCGCTGCTGATCCGCTCCGAGCGGGTCGCGGTCAACGAGCTCGACGTCAGCGACAGTTCCCAGATCGCCATTCGGTCGACCAACTCCGACCTCAAGATCATCGAGGGAAAGAGCGATCAGCTGGTGATCCGCGCCAAGGTCACCGACGGGCTGGGCTCCACCGACTACGAGCTGCACCGCGTCGACAACCAGGTGGAGATCGTCGGGCGATGCCTGCGTTGGCTCTCCCCGGGCTGTGGTGTCAAGGTGACCGTCGCCGTGCCCAAGGACTACCCGCTGCTGATCGCGACCGGCTCGGCCGATGTTCGCGCCGAAGGGCTCACCGATCGGGTTGTCACCATCGGCACCGGCCGCGGCGATGTCGAAGGCGTGAAGCTGCGCGTGCAGGAGTTCTCCGTCGATTCCGACCGCGGCGATGTTTCGGCGACCTTCGCCAAGGCGCCGTACGCGCTGAAGGTGACCACCAAGGACGGTGACATCACCGCAAAGATCCCGTACGGCAAGATCCGCTACCTCGTCAACGTCGCCAGCGAGAGTGGCAAGGTCGACTCGAACCTCGTGGACGCGCAGAACGGGCGCGGCATCATCAGGTTGCTCAGCGAGAGCGGGGACATCTCGGTCGTTCAGACGGAGTGGTGAGGTACGCGCCAGGCGTTGGGGCCCACGGCCAATCCGCGCCTACCCACCCGCACGTTGAAGAAGGCCCCGCGCCTTCGGCGCGAGACCTTCTTCAACTGGGGTGGCTGACGGGACTTGAACCCGCGACCACCGGCACCACAAGCCGGGGCTCTACCAACTGAGCTACAGCCACCATGTCCGGGTTGGCCCCGGAGCCGGAGCGAGTCTACAACCCCCGCCGGGCGCTCAAGAACTGCCTTCGGCGACCTCTGCCGCGAGCGAACGCGCGGTCTCGCTGTCCGGTCCGGGTTGGGGCACGAAAACCGCCTTGCGGTAGTACCGCAACTCGTCGATGCTCTCGGCAATGTCGGCGAGGGCGCGGTGATTGCCCGACTTGGCCGGCGCGGCGAAGTACGCACGCGGATACCAACGGCGCGTCAATTCTTTGATCGAGGAGACGTCGACAACCCGGTAGTGCAGCCACCCCTCGAGCTCGGGCATGTCCCGGGCGAGGAATGCGCGGTCGGTGCCCACGGTGTTGCCGGCGAGCGCCGCCTTGCCCGGCTCGGGGACGAACTCACGGACGTAGGTCAGAACGCGTTCCTCGGCCTCGCGCAGCGTGACGCCGCCCTCGAGTTCGGTCAACAGCCCGGAGTCCGCGTGCATGTTCGTGACGAGTTCGTTCATCTGGTCGAGCGCTGCTGCCGGCGGCTTGATGACCACATCGACGCCATCACCCAAGATGTTCAGTTCGTAGTCGGTGACGAGGGCGGCGACCTCGACGAGCGCGTCGTGAGCCAACGACAGGCCGGTCATCTCGCAGTCGATCCACACCAATCGGTCATTCACGGTCAGTCACCTTAGTCCCTACCTAGTAACCTCTCCGCGTGACCAATGGACGCGAAGAGCGGGCTACCCGCGCCGAACAAATGCGCAAGGATCGCGAGCGAGCCGAGAAGCGCCAACGCAATCTCATCACCGTCGGCATCGTGGTCATCGTCGTGGCACTGATCGCCGTCGCCGCTTTCGCCTTCAAGACCGAGAGTGACAAGCGGGCGGCAAACACCAAGCTCATTCCGCCTGCCGGAGCCACCGCGGACTACGGCGTCGTCTACACGCCGAAGGACGCCGGCGGCACGGCGAAGAAGGACGTCGTTCGCGTCGTCATCTACGAGGACATGCAGTGCCCGGTCTGCCAGCGCTTCGAGCAGGCCAACGGCCAGTACCTCGCTGCGGCGGCCAAGAGCGGCGAGATCGAGGTCGAGTACCGGTTTGTGGCGTTCCTCGACGACCTCGGCGCCAGCCCCAACGAGTATTCGCGGCGCGCGGCGAACGCCGTCCTGTGTGCGCGCGAGGAGGGCGGCGCGGGCGAGTTCAAGCAGCTGCACGATCTGCTCTACGCCAACCAGCCCGAGGAGAAGACGTTCGGGCCGGAGGACAACGAACTGGTGCAGAGCGCGGTGTCGGTCGGCGTGAAGCAGGCCGCGGCTGAGTCCTGCATCCTGAAGGGCCGTTATGTGCCCTGGCTCGAGAAGGCCACCGAGGCGATGGCGAAGGCCAAGGTGTCCGGCACCCCGACCGTGCGTGTCGACGGCAAGGACGTCAAGGGCAGCGGCGGGTCGATCCCGACGATGCTCGACATTCAGAAGGCGGTCGAGGCGGCCAAGTAGCCGAGTGCTGCTGCCGCAACGCTCGAGACGAGCGTGCCGACGGCATAGAGGGTCGCTCCAGCCCAGCGCTTGTCGAGCAGCAGCGCCGCGGACTCGAAACTCGCGGTGCTGAAGGTGGTGAAGCCACCGAGCAGGCCGGTGCCGACCACTGTTGCCGCCTGCACACTTGCGCCGGCCCCGAGGAGCACGCCGAGAGCGCCGCTGCCGATGACATTGATCAGGAGCGTGCCCCACGGCAGGCGCGTGCCGGCCAGCGAGCGAACCACGCCGTCGGTGACGAGTCGCAGTGACGCGCCCACACCGCCGGCCACGGCGGCGAGAAGGATCATCGGGCGAGCACCCGTCGCGCGCCGACGATCCCGACAATCGACGCCGCGAGGCCCAATGCGACGGTTCCACCGGCGTACGCAAGTGCAGTCGCTGCCTGGCCGGTGCGCAGCAGGGCGTCGGTCTGGACGGCCAAGGCGCTGTAGGTGGTGAAGCCGCCGAGGACACCGGTGCCGAGCACGAGCCGAAGTGTCCGCCGACGTCCGGCGTCAGGTCCACGCAGAGCGAGTGATTCGATCAGGACGGCGAGGGCGAGTGCACCGACGACGTTGATCGCGAACGTGGTCGCGGGGAATCCGGCTCCGGCCGGGAATGCATGGTCGAGCCCGGCTCGCGCCAGCACTCCGAGCGACCCTCCGGCGAACACCAGCGCGATCGCGCCGGGCGCGAGGTGGACGGGCAGTGGTCCGCCCAGGGAGTCTTCATCGACCTCGACATCGGGGTCGTGGGGAAGCGCTCGCTCCCGTCCATCGTTCACGCGCGCCCGGCAGGATTCGAACCTGCGACGCGAGAGGTAGAAGCTCTCTGCTCTATCCAGCTGAGCTACGGGCGCAATGGGCACGCGGCCCGCACGCAAGCCTAATGGTCGGGCCACGTCCTCTACCCTCGTCGGGTGACCACAGCACACCGGGCCGAGCTGCCGGCCCGCCTGCCTCGCTATCGGGAAACACCCCGCCAGCGGGGCCGGGTGGTGCTGATCCTGCTGGTCATCCTCACTGCGATCGCCGGACTGCTCGGCGGCATCGGCATCTCGCTCAGCGCCGGGAACCCGTTTGGTGCCGGCCTCTCGATGTTCTACGCGCTGATCCCGCTCCCGGCACTCTGGTTCGCGTACTGGTGGCTCGACCGGTACGAGCCCGAACCGCCGCGATACAAGTACGCGGCGTTCATCTGGGGCGGCGTTGTCGCCGTGGCGATCGCGCTGAGTCTTCAACTGGCCATCCAGGAGGCGTTCGACCTCTCCGACGAGACCATGGCCTCCATCGTTGCGCCGGCGACCGAGGAACCGGCGAAGTGCCTGTTCCTGGTGCTCACCTTCGTCCGCATGCGTCGCGTGATCGATGGGTTCATCGACGGACTCGTGTACGCCGGTCTGGTCGGCACCGGCTTCGCCCTGGTGGAGAACATCGGCTACTACGCCGCCAGCTATTTGGGTTCGGCCGACATGAAGCTCGCCGGCGCCGCCGGCGCCACCGCCACCTTCATCGTGCGCGGCGTGTTCAGCCCATTTGCGCACCCGGGCTTCACCTCGGCTTTCGGTATCGCGCTCGGGCTGGCCGTCGGGCCGTTCGCCCGCCGGAGCCGGTGGTTCCGCGCTCTGATCGTGCTTCTCGGATTCGCTGTGAGCATGGGCCTGCACGCGCTCTGGAACAGCTCGTTGGCGTTCGGTGGCGGCGAAGGCTTCGTGCTCACCTACCTCGGCCTCGCCGTCGCACTGACCTGCGTGGTGGTCTTTGCGATCGTGGTCCGGCATCGTCAGGTGCGCACCCTGGAACGCTCGCTGCTGGCCATCTCGTCACGCGGCTGGATCCACCCGGACGAAATTCCCTTCCTGTCGAGGTTCACCTATCGCAAGGCGGCGCGGCTGTTCGCTCGCCAGCACCACGGGCGGGTGGCCGGCAAGCTCGTGGGTCGCTACCAACGCCTCGCCACCGAGGTCGCTTTCCTGCATCACGGCGTCGTGAGCGGGCGCAACATTCCGAAGGGCGTCGAGCGGACATATGCGCTGCTGGACGCCATGTACTCCCTGCGGCCGTACCTGCGCTTTCCCCCCGCGCTCGCGCCGATGCCGAGCAACCCCCGCTCCGGGGCCGACGGGGGGCAGACCGCGGCAGCCGTCCACTAACCTTGGATGACCAACGACCCCGCCCGCCCAACGTCCGGAGGACTGCCGTGCCCCCCGAGAACGCCTCGGCTGTGCTGCTCGGTGCGCTCTCGAAGCTGCTCACCGAGACGGCCGCGGCACCGCTCCGCCTCGAGGTGGAAGGTGTCGATGAGGCGCGTGCGACGCAAGCGTCGGTCGTGGACCAACTGTCGGACTACATCCTGCCGCGGCTCGTCCAGCTCGACGCGCCCGTCGTGGTCGTCGTCGGAGGATCCACCGGCGCAGGCAAGTCCACCCTGGTCAACTCGCTGGTCGGCGAACGGGTCAGCGAGAGCGGCGTCCTTCGGCCGACCACCCGCTCGCCGGTGCTCGTGCACAACCCGGCCGACGCCGAGTGGTTCGAGCGCGACCGGCTGCTGCCCGATCTGAAACGTGCCGCCGACCACCCGAACGATGTCAGCGCATTGCAGATCGTCCCGTCCAGCGGTGTACCCCGGGGTCTTGCGATCCTCGATGCGCCGGACATCGACTCCATCGATGCCGGCAACCGCCAGCTCGCAACGCAGCTCCTCGCGGCAGCCGATCTCTGGCTGTTCGTGACCTCGGCCGCACGCTACGCCGACCAGGTCCCGTGGGACTATCTGAGGCACGCCGCCGAGCGCAGCACGTCACTGGCCGTCGTGCTGGATCGGACGTCGCCGGAGGCCGTCGTCGAGGTGCGCGGCCACCTTGCGCGGATGATGACGTCGCGCGGCCTGTCCGACTCCCCGCTGTTCACCGTCCCGGAGTCGGTCACCGATCACGAGGGGCTGCTGACGCGCGAGGCGGTCATGCCGGTGCTGGGATGGCTGCGCGACATCGCCGCCGATCCCCAGACGCGGTGGACGGTCATGAAACGCACGCTCGACGGCGCGATCCGGCACTCCGTGTACCGATCACACGACATCGCCGATGCGCTGGAGGTGCAGGCGGCCGCCGCTGACGATCTCTACGGGGCGGCTGCAGAGGTCTACGGTCACGCACTGACGCGCGTGTCGGATGCGATCGAGGGGGGTTCGCTGCTCAGCGGCGAGTTGCTCACCGCATGGCGTGACTTCGATGACTCGGGCGACCTGGCCGGGCTGTTCGAGCGGCGGCGATTCCGGCGGCGGGTGGCCGAAGGTCTCTCCGGTCGCAACCAGCGCGGCGCGCAGTTGGCGGAGGCCGCCGGCGCGGCGGTCCACGCACTCACCGTGGTCCAGGCCGAGGGCGCCGCCGAGGAGGTCGCCCGGGTCTGGAAGCTCACCGATGCAGGACGGACCCTGCTCGCCCCCACCCGTGGTCTCGACCGGCCATCGCACGATCTGCGCGATCGGCTCCAACGCGTCGTTGCCGACTGGCGGGCGCAGCTGACGACCGCCATCGAGCGTGAGGCCGCACGCAATCGCAAGCTCGGTGCCATCGCACAGCACCAACTCGAGGGGCTCACCGCAGTCCTGGCCGGTGTCGCGCTGGACGACCTCGACCGGCTGGGCGTGACCGCACGAGGCCGGGCAGCGCTCGAATCGGTGATCGGGTCGGACGTCGTGCGACGCATCGTCGACACGTCCCGGGCCGAGCTCCTCAGTGCGATCTCGGCGGTGTTCGAGGGGGAGCAGCAGCGGTTCCTCGACCTGCTTGACTCCCCGGAGACCATCCGGGCTGCCCACGAGACGCTCCGCGAGGCCGCGCGTCGGGCAGACTACGCACGACACACCGAAGCGTTGGATGAGAAGACGAGTTGATGAGCGAGTTGGGACTGGGGGGTGGCCCGGCCTTTGCCGGTGCCCGCAGCGACGTCGGCGCGCGCGTCGACGCGCTGTCGGAGGCTGTCGCAGCGGCCCGCGGCCGGATTGACGACTCCGTGCTCGACCCCGCCGCCGAACTGGTGTCGCGCGCTTCCGAGCGCCTCACGCTCTCCGGTGAGCACACGATCGTCGCGCTGGCCGGCGCGACCGGCTCCGGCAAGTCGTCCCTGTTCAACCGGCTGACCGACCTCGACCTCGCCGGCGTGGGTGTTCGTCGGCCCACCACGTCGTGGGCCTTGGCCTGTGCTTGGGGTCCGGACGGCGCCAGCGAACTGTTGGAGTGGATGGGAATCCCACCGCGGCATCAGGTATCGCGGATGAGCATGCTCGACCGGTCCGCCGAGGACGAGCGGCTCGACGGACTCGTCCTGCTCGACCTTCCCGATCACGACTCGACCGAGGTCGAGCACCACATCGAGATGGATCGCCTTGTGCGGTATGCGGACGCCCTGGTGTGGGTGCTCGATCCACAGAAGTACGCCGACGCCGCCATCCACGATCGCTATCTGCGGCCATTGGCGGCTTATCGCGACGTGACGATCGTGGTGCTCAACCAGATCGATCGGATCGACTACACCGAGCGTGCCGGCGCCCTCGAGGACGTCCGCCGCATTCTCGACAACGAGGGACTCGAAGGCGTCACCCTGTTGGGCACTTCGGCGTCCCGCGGTGACGGTCTCGACGAACTCAAGCGTGAGCTGCACAACCGCATCCGCGCCAAGGAGTCGGCTCGTGAGCGGCTCAAGTCGGATGTGGATGCAGCGGCGGTGGCGTTGGCGTCGGAGGGTGGAACCGCTGAGATTCCGGGCTTGACCGACGTCGACCGGGAGCACCTCGACGCGGCACTGGCTGACGCTGCGGGCATCCCGCAACTGGTCAAGGCCATGCGCGACAACACCCGTCGCCGGGGCGGTCGGCTGACGGGTTGGCCCCTGACGCGGTGGATCCTGCGCCGGCCACAGCCGCTCGGCGACCCGGAGTCCGGAAACTCCAGCCGGCTCCAGCGCTCGCAGGCCGAAGCCGCGATTCGTGAGTTCGCCGAGACGGCGTCGGTCGGTCTTGACGGTCCGTGGCGAGACGCCGTGCGGCGTGCCTCGGCCGGCCGCGCAGATGCGACGGTGCCGGCACTCGACCACGTCGTCTCCTCCGCCGGTATCGCCGCGCTGCGAACCCCGGCCTGGTGGCACGTCGTGAACGTCCTGCAGTGGGCGTCGGTCGCGGTTCTGGTGGCGGGCCTTGGTTGGTGGGGAGCCCTCGAGGCGGCGACGCGGACGGGCGCCTTCAGCGTTCCGAGCGAGACGTTCCGCGGCTACTCCCTGCACGTCCTGCTGGTGCTCGGCGGTCTCGTCGTGGGCATCGGGCTGGGGCTGCTGTCCGCGGTGGCCAACCGGGTGGCCGGTGTACGACGCTCCAAGCACGCCGACCGGGTGCTTCGCGCGGCCGTCGACGGCGTCGCCGAGGAGCACATCATTGCGCCGGTCCGCGCCGAGCTGGATGCGTACGAGCGGTACCGCACGAGCATCATCCGAGCCCGCGCCTGAGGACTTTCCGACCTCGTTAGGGTTGCTCAGTGGCCGAATACGTCTTCACTCTCCGGAATGTCCGCAAAGCGCACGGCGACAAGGTCGTGCTCGACAACGTCACGCTGTCGTTCCTGCATGGCGCCAAGATCGGCGTGGTCGGCCCGAACGGCACAGGTAAGTCGACGCTGTTCAAGATCATGGCCGGGCTCGAGCAGCCGAGCAACGGCGATGCGATCAAGGATCCGGACGCCACCGTTGGCATCCTCCTGCAGGAACCTCCCCTGACGGAGGGCAAGACGGTCCTCGAGAACGTCGAGGAGGCCGTTGCCACCGTCAAGGCCAAACTGGATCGGTTCAACCAGATCTCGGCCGAGATGGCCGAGCCGGACGCCGACTTCGACAGCCTCCTCGCCGAGATGGGCGATTTGCAGACCGACCTCGACCACGCCAACGCCTGGGACCTGGACTCACGGCTGCAGCAGGCGATGGACGCGCTGCGGTGCCCGCCGCCGGACGAGCCGGTCGACCACCTCTCCGGCGGCGAGCGTCGTCGGGTCGCGCTGTGCAAGCTGCTGCTCCAGCAGCCAGACCTGCTCCTGCTCGACGAACCGACGAACCACCTCGATGCCGAGAGCGTGCTCTGGCTCGAAGGCCATCTCAAGTCCTACCCGGGCGCCGTCCTCGCGATCACCCACGACCGGTACTTCCTCGACAACGTCGCCGAGTGGATCCTCGAGCTCGACCGCGGCAAGACCCACCCGTACGAGGGCAACTACTCGACGTACCTGGAGACCAAGGAGAAGCGTCTCGTCGTCGAAGGCAAGAAGGACGCCAAGCGCGCCAAGATCCTGGCTCAGGAGCTGGAGTGGGTCCGCTCCTCGCCGAAGGCGCGGCAGGCGAAGAACCAAGCGCGTCTCAAGCGCTACGAGGAGTTGGCAGCCGAGGCCGAGCGGGGACGCAAGCTCGACTTCGAGGAGATCAACATCCCGCCTGGTCCGCGGCTCGGCGACCGGGTGCTCGACGCCAAGGATCTGCACAAGAGCTTCGGCGACCGCGAACTCTTCGACGGACTGTCGTTCTCCCTGCCGCGCGCGGGCATCGTCGGCGTCGTCGGTCCGAACGGCGTGGGCAAGTCGACCCTGTTCCGGATGATCGTGGGGGAGGAGAAGCCGGACTCCGGTTCCCTGGAGGTCGGTTCGACGGTCTCGATCTCCTACGTCGACCAGAGCCGGTCCGGAATCGATCCGAAGCAGAACGTCTGGCAGGTCGTCTCGGGCGGTCTGGACCACATCAAGGTGGCGAACTTCGAGGTGCCGAGCCGCGCCTACGTCGCCTCGTTCGGCTTCAAGGGCCCGGACCAGCAGAAACCTGCCGGCGTCCTGTCCGGTGGTGAGCGCAACCGTCTCAACCTCGCGCTGACGCTGAAGATGGGCGGCAACCTGCTGCTGCTCGACGAGCCGACCAACGACTTGGACGTCGAGACGCTGCAGTCGCTGGAGGATGCGCTCCTGGAGTTCCCCGGCTGCGCTGTCGTCGTCTCCCACGATCGCTGGTTCCTGGACCGCGTCGCCACCCACATCCTCGGGTGGGAGGGCACGGAGGAGGATCCAGCTCAGTGGTTCTGGTTCGAGGGCAACTTCGCCGACTACGAGACCAACAAGGTGGCCCGACTCGGTGAGGAAGCCGCGCGCCCGCACGCCATGACCCACCGGAGATTGACCCGGGACTAAGGGCTTCAGCGCGTTCGGACGACGTTCGTCCTTGCGATCTTGTCGTGCAGCGCTTGTTTTCGGGGATCCCAGCTGGCCCAGAGCGGATCGAGCACACCGAACACCGAGGCCACAACCAGCGCTGCAATGACTGCTGGCCACGATCCGCTGGCGACGGCCAACGCCCCGAGCGCGGTCGTTGCCATGCTCTGAACACCAACGCGCACCGCAATGGTCGACCACGGAAGTTGGCCGGGTCGGTCGCGCAGGCGGACGCGGAGGCCGACAGCCAGTTTGCCGAGCGTCGCCCCCTTCCACCGCAGCATCACCGGGAAGTACACCCCGACGATGAGTAATCCGGGAGCCGTCAGCGCCAGCATGTGTTGCTGGTACACCCACAGCATCTGGTCGAAGAACCAGGCGAGATTGGCCTGCTCGGCATCGGTCGCCAGGAGATGGTCGAACTGCTCGCCGAGCGTCGCGAGATCGCGTTGGAGCTTGAGCTGCTCGGGAAGCGTCACGATCGACGACGCCACCCCGACGATCAGGCTGTCGATGAGGTAGGCAAGCGCGCGCCACCACCACCCGGCCAACGGCACACCATCGGGCGTGGTCGCCACCGACGTCAAGCCGGGTGCAGCCTGTGCGGGCGACATCACGACCGGTGCCACATGCTCGGTCCAGTTCTGGCCGTCCCAGTACCGCTGCGTTGCCGGTTGGCCAGGCGCGGGTGTGGGATCGGCGTACCAGCCGGCCGGCGGTTGGGACATGTCAGAACCTCTTGCCTTGCAGGGCTGTGATGACGCGGTCCATCACGGCGCCGATCGTGCTGAGCTCCGCGCTGGAAGTATGTGCGATGAGGTGATCCTGGACGCCGCGGACGTGTGTGTCGGCCGCCTCCTTGAGCTTGGCCAGCCCTTGGTCGGTGAGCACGGCTTGAACACCTCGGCCGTCCTCGTCGCAGCGCTCGCGGCGAAGGATGCCGTCGCGCTCCAGCCGCCCGACGGTGTGCGTCAAACGGCTGCGCGACAGGGTCGCTTGGTCGGCCAGCTCTGCCATGCGCAGCGTGCGGTCGGGGGCTTCGGAGAGGCGGACGAGGACTTCGTACTCCGAGAGCGACAAACCGTGCCGGTTGCGCAGGTCGCGGTCGAGGCTGTCCATGAGCACGGTGACACCGCCCAGGAACGCCCGCCAGTTGCGCTGCTGGGCGTCACTCAGCCACGGGGTCTGCGGCGTGGATGGCCGAGTCGATGGCATGGGGCTCAGAGTACGGGCCGGCCGAACCTTGTTGGGCGCACTGCCCAAGCCGGGCCAACCCGCCGGTCCTATGCTGGGGGAGCCCGTTCGAGGGGCGAATGTCGATAGCGAGGAACTCATGCGCCGTTCTGTGTACACCGAGGATCACGAAGCCTTCCGCGACTCAGTTCGCACGTGGCTCGAGCGCTCGGTCATCCCGAATTCCGAGAAGTACATTGCCGACAAGGCGCTGCCGCGTGAGTTCTGGCTGGAGGCCGGCAAGCAGGGCTTCCTCGGCCTGGAGATTCCCGAAGAGTTCGGCGGATCGGGTGCCGACGACTTCCGATTCCCGGCCGTCCTCAACGAGGAACTCGCCAAGGTCAATGCCGCGCTGCCGACGTGTGTGGGCATCCACGCCAACATCACGGCGCCCTACCTCACCACGTACGGCACCGAGGAGCAGAAGCAGAAGTACCTGCCGAAGGTCGCCTCCGGGGAGTGCATCCTCGCGATCGGCATGACCGAGCCGTCCGGCGGTTCGGACCTCGCCGCCCTCAAGACCACCGGCGTCAAGGACGGCGACGAGTGGGTGATCAACGGCTCCAAGACGTTCATCACCAACGGCTACTCCTGCGACATGGTGATCACGGCGGTGCGGACCGATCCGGAGAAGGGTCCGAAAGGCATCACGCTGTTCGCGATCGACGCGGACAAGGAGGGCTTCAGCCGAGGCCGCAAGCTCGACAAGGTCGGCATGGAGGAATCGGACACCTCGGAGCTGTTCTTCGAGAACGTCCGGTGCACCGATGCCGACATCGTCGGCGAGCTCAACCAGGGCTTCATCCACATGATGGTCAAGCTCGCTCAGGAGCGGATCATCTGTTCGGTGGCCAATCTTGCGCACGCCAAGCAGATCCTGGAGGAGACCGTCCAGTACGCCAAGGACCGCAAGGCCTTCGGTCAGCAGATCGGCTCCTTCCAGCACCTGAAGTTCCTGCTGGCCGAATGCGCGACCCGAATCGACGTGTGCGAGGCCTACGTCGACAACTGCGTCGCGGCCCACGCGGCCGGTGAGCTCACCGCGGTTGAGGCGGCAAAGGCGAAGTGGTGGTCGTCGCAGACACAGAGCGACGTCATCGATGCCTGTGTGCAGATCCACGGCGGCTACGGCTTCATGAACGAGTACCGCGTCGCCCGGGCCTGGCGGGATGCCCGGGTCACCAAGATCTGGGCCGGCTCCAACGAGATCATGAAGGAACTCATCGGCCGAGAGTTGGGATTCTGAAAATGGCTGAAGCTGTCATCGTTTCAACGGCGCGTTCACCGATCGGGCGTGCCGGCAAGGGTTCGCTGAAGGACATGCGTCCAGACGACCTGACGGTCCAGATGGTCAAGGCCGCACTGGACAAGGTCCCCGGCCTCGATCCGGCGGACATCACCGACTTGATGCTCGGCGTCGGCCAGCCGGCCGGCGAGGCGGGCAACAACCTCGGACGTGCGGTCGCCGTCCTGGCCGGTCTTGAC
>DATEDT010000030.1:0-20604 GCA_035281505.1 Aeromicrobium sp.
CGTCGTCCCGCCGCCGACCGTCGCACCATGAACGGCGGGTCCCGAGGTCAACGCCGCGGCGGGCCCGTCGTAGCCGAAGCGGACGAGTTGGACCTCGGTCGGTTCGGCCGATGCCAGCGCGAGGACGGCGTCGTCGTCGACACTGACGAGCTGGCGTACCTGCCACGAGGGATCGCTGAGCGGGGTGCCGTCAACGACGACTCGCCGACGGTCGCCGGAGTCCTCCAAGGAGACCAGTCGCCCGCCTGGACCGAGCCGGGGAGCCGACATCACGTCGATCCAGGCCGGATCGGCCAGCTGCCGCAGCAGGGTGGTCGTGCCCGTCTCCACCTCGACCGATCGGACTTCGGCACGCCTCTGATCCCGGCCGAGCACCTGGATGACCGGGGGTCCGTGTTCGGTCCAGGTGACAGAGGTCAGGTACTCGAAGGCCGCGTGATCCCAGGTGATTTCAGTGTGGCTGCCGTCCAGCCGGACGTGCCAGAGGCTCACCTTCGCGTTCGGGGTGCCCGCTGCGGGGTAGCGCTGAGCTGTCGGTGGTGAAGCGGGGTCGGCCGGGTTGCTGACGTGCCAGACGTCGACCGGAGCCTCGTCGTAGCGTTCGACGAGCAGGGATCGCCCGTCCGGAGCCCACCAATACCCCCGGAACCGGTTCAGCTCCTCGGCGGCGACGAACTCGGCCAACCCCCATGCCTCGGTGGACGAGGCCGGGCTCACGAGCGGACGGTCGTCTGCGCCGTTCACTGCGACGACTCGCAGCTCGCGGTCGGCGACATATGCGATGTGGCGCCCCGTGGGGTCGACGCGGGGGTCGACGGCACCAGCTTTCGTCGGCAGCGCTGTTGCCGCCCGGGCGCCGAGGTGGACCGCCCAGACCTCGCCTGACAGGACGAAGGTGGCCCAGCGTCCCGTCTCATCGACGGAGAAATCCATGATGCCTGCGCCGCTGACACGGCTGCGCTCGCGACGGGCGCGTTCCTCCGGCGGGAGCGATTCGTCCCCGGCCAGCAGCTCGCGCGGATCGGCGAGCACGATCTCGATGCCGGTGGCAACGTCGAACTCGAAGAGCAGGCTGACGTTCGTGACGCCGTCCGGCGTCCGGAGGTACCGCACCTTCGTGCCGTCGGCCGCCACCGTGAGGTTGCGCGGAATGCCCAAGGTGAACCGCGCCGTGCGCGCGGCCAAGCGCGGGTAGGAGTCAGTCACCCGCCCGATACAACCATGCGACTAGCGTTTGCCGGGTGAGCGACGACGGTGTGACCGGAATGGGTGCGAAAGCGGCTGGGGCGAACGCCGACCGGCGACTGATGCTCGTCCATGCCCACCCGGACGACGAAACGATCTTCACCGGGGCGACGATGGCGCGCTACGCCGCCGAAGGGGCGCACGTGACGCTGGTGACCTGCACGGCCGGTGAGGAGGGCGAGATCCTCACCCCGGACATCGCCCACCTGGCTGCGGAGCACCAGGACGAACTCGGCCCGCACCGGGTTGAGGAGCTCGCCGCGGCGATGCGGGCCCTTGGCGTCAGCGATCACCGGTACCTCGGGGGTGCCTTCCGCTACCGGGATTCGGGCATGCAGTGGGGACCGGACGGCCATGCCATGCCGCGCGACACCACGCGTGACGACACGTTCTGGCGGGCCGATCTGACGGAGGCCGCCGACGCCGTCGTCGCCGTCATCCGGGAGATCCGCCCGCAGGTGCTCATCACCTACGACGAATTCGGCGGGTACGGCCATCCCGATCACATCCAAGCCCACCGTGTCGCCACGTACGGCGCTGTGCTCGCGGGGGTTGCCTCCTATCGCCATGACTTGGGGGAGGCATGGGACGTTCCCAAGGTGTATTGGGCGGCCGCCTCGCGTCGGCGGATGGTCGAGTCGGGCATGTGGGATGAGGATCGGCTGCCACGATTCGCGGTGGACGATGCGGACCTGGCTGCGGTCATCGACGGTTCGGCCTGGCTGGATCAGAAGATCGCGGCGTTGCGCGCGCACGCCAGCCAGATCGCCCACGATGGGCCATTCTTCGCCGGTGACGCTGCCAAGTGGTCGCATGAGTTCTTCCGATTGGCCAAGGGAACGGCCATGCCTGAGCCGGGCGAAGCCTGGGAAACGGACCTGTTCGCCGGCCTCTCAGCTTCCCCGCAGGAGTAACTCGTGCCGATCGACCATCAGCAGTTCCGGGCTGCGCTCGGCCGTTTCGCGAGTGGCGTCACCGTGGTGACGACGGTCGACGACGGCGTCGACCACGCGATGACGGCCAGCGCTTTCACCTCGGTGTCACTCGACCCGCCGCAGGTTCTCGTGTGCGCGCACCGGACCAGCCGGTTCCACGAGGCTGTCCGGGCGTCGGGTCGCTGGGCGGTGACGATCCTGTCCGACCGCGGACGGGCTGATTCGGCGTGGTTCGCCGATCGAGGCCGTCCGCTCGCCGGGCAGCTGGACGGGCATGCGCACCACCGCAGTCCGGGCGGCTTCGCCCTGCTGGATTCGGGCATCGCCTGGATGGAGTGCTGGACCTCAGCGATCCATGATGGTGGTGATCACAGCATCATCGTCGGCGACGTTCTGTGGGCCGAAGTTGCCGAACACGACGTGGACAACCCACTGCTGTATTTCCGCTCCCACTACGGGACGATCGTCCGTTCCATGCAGAGCGAGAAGACGTTCCAAGACGACGCCGACGCTTGAGGCAGTCCAGATCGGCGCGGCTCACAATGCGAGGATGTGTCCGTGCCCGACGCCGCTGAGACCCCCGGTTCGCACGCGCGGTCCGCGTCCGGCAGCTCTGCTCTGGTGGCCGTCGTCGTGGGTGTTCTGGGGCTGTTGGTGACGGTCGGATTCGTCGTCACCGGCTGGAGAATGCCCGCTCGGGCCACCGTCGGCGGGATCGATGTGAGCGGACTTGACCCGGCGGTCGCGGAGGCCAAGGTCGCCGCCGCTCTGGGCTCGAGGTCGGCCACGCCGATCAGGGTCGTCGGCGGCGGGCGATCATTCGTGCTCCTGCCCCAGCGCACCGGTCTCGGCGTCGACGTCGAGGCGAGCGTCCGCGGAGCCGGTGGCTTCCACTCCCTCAACCCGTTGCGCGCCGTGCGCCTGGTGACGGGGCAGGTCGACGCTCCGCTGGTGGTGACGGCCGACGACACCAAACTCTCCGCGGTGGTGGAGCGAATCGCCACCGCCCTCGACGACCCGCCGGTTGAGCCTCTCGTCACCTTCAAGGGGACCGAGCCCGTCGTGCGGAAGCCGCAGGCCGGCACCGTGGTCGACCGGGCGGCCGCAGCGAAGGCCATCCGTGAGGCATACCTGGTGAAGGACCGCATCGAGCTGCCGGTCACGAGGGCCAAGCCTGCGGTCGGTCAGGCCGAACTGGACGTTGCGCTGAAGCGCATCGTCGAGCCGGCGATCAGCGGCCCGGTCACCGTGCGCGTCGCGGACGAGGAGATCTCGCTGCCGGTCAGCGCCTACACGCCGGCCCTGAGCGTGCGGGTCGTCGGCGTCGCGTTGCGCCCGCACCTCGATCCGGAACTGCTTGCCGGGCCACTCACCAGTGCGACCACCGGCCTCGCCCAGGAGGCGGTCAACGCGACCGTCGTCATCGAGGAAGGCAAGCCGGTGATCAAGCCGGCCAAGCCCGGCGTCGGGCTGCGTCCCGAGGAGATGGCGGTCAAGTTGATTCCCGCCATCACCCAGACCGGCGCCGCGCGCAGCGTGACCGTCGACTCGAAGGTCGTCCCACCGACGTTCACCACCGCCGACGCCGAGGCGTTGAACATCAAGGAGAAGATCAGCGAGTTCGTGACGTACTTTCCGTACGCGCGGTACCGCAACATCAACCAGTCACGTGCGGCCAGCCTGATCAACGGAACGATCCTCGAGCCGGGAGAGACATTCAGCCTGAATGACACCGTCGGCGAACGAGCCCCGGAGAACGGATTCGTCGAAGGCATCGTCATCGGCGAGGGCGCGACGTATGAGAAGCAGTACGGCGGTGCCGTCTCGCAGGTGGCGACCACCGTCTACAACGCGGCTTTCTTCGCCGGGCTCGAGGACGTCGAGCACCACCCGCACACGTTCTACATCGGCCGCTATCCACTGGGCCGTGAGGCGACGGTCTGGTTCGGCAAGCTGGACCTGCGGTTCAAGAACACGCTGTCCAACGGGGTGCTCATCCGCGCCTGGGTGGTGAAGGGGTCCGACACCAGGCGCGGCGAGATGCACGCAGAGATGTGGGGCACGAAGGAGTGGGACGTCTCGTCCTCCATCTCGGACCGCTACAACGAGCGCGAGCCGGGCAAGCGGTACAACGACAGCGACGAGTGCATCGAGCAGCACGCCGAAGAGGGCTTCGACCTCGACGTCACCCGAATCTTCCGCCGGCTCGGCTCGTCCGAGGTCGAGAAGACCGACGTAACGCACGTGTCGTACGTGCCGAGCGACGAAGTGATCTGTGGGCCGGCGCCCACCCCGACGCCCGCGCCGTGGACTCGCCAGCAGCCGGTCAACCCGGCCCAGGGTTACCTGGTCCGCTGAGGCGGGTCGGGGACTGGTTTCCAGGTCACCGCATCGGCACGGCGGATGGTGACGAGGGCGCCGTCCCGGCGCTCGATCTGCACGCTTTCGAGGTCTGCGACGCGCACGTGGCCGATGACGTCGGACAGTTCCGGACGGCCGGACGGAGCGGTCCCACCGGTGCGGTAGCGGACCACGACTCGGTGCCCGACCACCCGGGAATCGGGCCACGGTGACGTCACGCTGTGAGCGTTCCATACACTGGGAGCGCCCCCGGACAACGGGGCCCCTCGTTGAGGGGCTTTTCTCGAAGGAGATGCCGTGACCTACGTGATCGCCCAGCCGTGTGTGGACCTCAAGGACCGCGCCTGTGTGGACGAATGTCCCGTCGACTGCATCTACGAGGGCAACCGGATGCTGTACATCCATCCCGACGAGTGCGTGGACTGCGGCGCCTGCGAACCGGTGTGCCCGGTCGAGGCCATCTTCTACGAAGATGACACGCCTGAGGAGTGGAAGCAGTACTACGACGCGAACGTCCACTTCTTCGATGAGATCGGCTCGCCGGGCGGCGCCGCCAAGACCGGTGTCATCGACTCCGATCATCCCTTCATCGCTGCGTTGCCCCCGCAAGAACACGACGAGTGAGCCGACCGGTATCCGTTCGATTCCCTGACTTTCCCTGGGACACGCTCGCCGACGCCAAGGCGCGAGCCGCCGCCCATCCGGACGGCATCGTCGACCTGTCCATCGGGACGCCGGTCGACGATGCACCGGCCGTCGCGCAGCAGGCGCTGCTGTCGGCCGCCAATGCCCCGGGCTATCCGACCGTGCTCGGGCCGGAGCCGATGCGTCAGGCCGCGGTTGACTGGCTGGGCCGTCGATTCGGCGTCACCGGGCTCGGTCCGGAGCACGTCTTGGCCACGATCGGGTCAAAGGAGCTGATCGGCAATCTGCCGGCGCAGCTCGGACTGGGCCCGGACGCGCTGGTCGTGGTGCCCGAGCTCGCCTACCCGACCTATGAGGTGGGCGCCCGGTACGCGGGCTGCCGGGTCATCGCCGCCGATTCGACTGTGGCGGTCGGACCCGAACGCCCGGCGCTGGTCTACGTCAACTCGCCGGCCAATCCGCACGGCAAGATCCTTGGCGCCGATCACCTGCGCAAACTCGTGGCCTGGACGCGCGAACGCGGAGCGCTGCTCGTCAGCGACGAGTGCTATCTCGAGTTCGGCTGGGAGGCAGAGCCCCAGACGGTGCTTCACCCCGACATCAACGGGGGCTCGCTTGACGGCATCCTCGCGGTGCATTCGACGTCCAAGCGGTCGAACCTGGCCGGGTATCGGGCGGCCTTCGTGGCCGGCGACCCAGCCGTGGTTGCCGAGTTGCTGGCGGTGCGCAAGCACCTCGGCTTCATGGTGCCGGCGCCGATCCAAGCCGCGCTCGCCGCCGTCCTCGCTGACGACGCGCACGTGGACGAGCAGCGACTGCGCTACCGCGAACGTCGCGTTGCGCTGCGCAAGGCACTCGAGCGGGCGGGATTCAGCATCGACGACTCCGAGGGATCGTTGTATCTCTGGGCACGTCGTCAAACGGATGGCGGCGACGAGCGCTGCCGGGACACCGTTGGCTGGCTGGCTGAGCGGGGGATCCTCGTTGCCCCGGGCGAGTTCTACGGCCCGAAGGGCGCGCACCACGTGCGCGTCGCCTTCACCGCGACCGACGAGCGCATCGCCGCCGCCGTGGCGCGGCTCGCTCCCTGACGATCGTCGTCGACTATGCGACGGCCCACGGGTCGGTTGCGATCAACCGCGAGTCGATCAGTGCCTTGGTCCGGTAGGCCGCGATCTTGATGTACTCCGGATTCGAGACCATGTCCACGAACGCGGCCCGCGACGGATAGTGCACCACCAGGATGCTGTCCCACCACGCGCTGTCGTCTCCGCCGATGACGATGCTGCTGGCGTCGCCGGCATAGCCGAGTGACGCGCCGACCCGCTGGAGGTGGGGTTGGACCTCCTCGGCGTACTTGAGGTAGCTCTCCCGGCCGCCCTCAGCCTTGAACTTGAGCAGGTTGATCATCGTGACCGGTCCTGGCTTGGTCTCGGCATCGGCGACGAGGTCGGCCACCTGCTGGTCGGTCGGCTCGATCCACGCGTGCTCCACCGTCGCAGACTATCCATATGGACAGTCGTCACGGCTGCATGCGGACGACCACGCGATCCGGACGCGCGGTCGGCGCCGGGAGCCAGCCTTCGGGTGAGTCTGCGGCGGACCACTCGTGGCCGTCGAAGCTCACGGACGCGATCTGTAGCCGGGCGGCGTTTCCGACGGCGTAATGCGCAAAGCCCCACCCGCGCGCCGCGACGTCCGGAGCCGTGCCGGTCAGTGGCAGGACGATGGTCGTGTTCGATGTCTGGATCGGGATCTGGCCGAATGCGGCGATCAGGTCCGCGCGGACGGGAGCGGTCAGTCCGCCGCCGGTCGGGTTGATGCTGCAGCTGAACGCCGCCGTGCTGTATCCGCGCAGTGCCGAGGCCAGCGCTCGCGCGTAGTCCTCGTGCTGTGCATAGGCGCCCGGGAATCCGGAACGCTGAACCCGTTGTGCGGCATCGGTGATGATCATGGTCTCGTAGCCGTCGACGTTGACCAGCGCGTCGTAGAACGCGTTGATCGCGTACGTCGGGTTCATCAACTGGTCCCGCGTGCCCCAGCCTTGTGACGGCCGCTGCTGGAACAGGCCCACCGAGTCGCGGTCGCCGTAATCGATGTTGTGGATCCGAGACTCCTGGAAAGCCGTCGCGATCGCGATCGTGGTGGCGCGCGGCGGCAGCCCGCGCCGCTGCGAGATCGCCGACATCAGGGTCACCCAACGTGCCTGTTCCATGTCGATCTGGGCATGCGTCGCGCCGACGTCGGCCGTGCAGTACTCGCCGCGAACCGGCTGGCGGTCGGTCAGAACGATGGCGACAAGGGTGGCCGCGACCGCCAAGGCCGTGAGGACGGCCCATTTCATTCGGACCGGGGGGAGCCGCATCGACGAGTCAGTTCGCGTGTAGGTCGGCGTTCAGCTCGATGCCGGCGCGTTCTCCGCGAGGCCGGGCCTCCAAGATGCCCGTCTCTGAGTTGATCAGGAACAGCAGTCCGTCCTGGCCGGAAAGCTCTGCCGCCTTGACGACACGACCGTCCGGAAGCAGCACCTTGCTGCCGGCCGTCACGTAGGTGCCGGCCGCAACGACGCAGTCGTTCCCGAGCGAGATCCCGATACCGGAGTTGGCGCCGAGCAAGCTGTTCTCTCCGACACTGATGACCTCGGTGCCGCCGCCGGAGAGCGTCCCCATGATCGACGCGCCCCCGCCGACATCTGATCCGTCGCCGACGACGACGCCGGCTGAGATGCGGCCTTCCACCATGGCTGTGCCGAGGGTGCCGGCATTGAAGTTCACGAATCCCTCGTGCATGACAGTGGTGCCCTCGGCGAGGTGTGCGCCCAGACGCACCCGGTCGGCGTCTGCGATGCGCACGCCCGACGGAACGACGTAGTCGGTCATGCGTGGGAACTTGTCGACGCTGGTCACCGACACCACGTTGCCGGCGGCGCGGGCCCGCGCACGGACGCGCTCGAAGTCAGGCACTGCGCACGGCCCGATCGAGGTCCACACCACGTTGCTCAGGATTCCGAAGATGCCGGTGAGGTTGATGCTGTGCGGCTTCACCAGGCGGTGCGAAAGCAGTTGGAGCCGCAGATACACGTCGTACGCGTCGGCCGGTGGCTCCTGGAGGTCGTCGATGACGGTGCGGATCACGATCGTGCGGACCTCACGGATCGGGTCGTCCCCGGACAGCGCGGTCAACTCGTCGGGCTCGTGGTGGCCGCGCTCGGGCACCGCGCCCAGGTGAGGTTGGGGATACCAGGCGTCGAGCACCGTGCCGTCCGGCGTCACCGTAGCGACGCCCCATGCATGCGCCCCGGGATGGTCGTCCCGGGCGAGATCAGCATGGTCAGGCTGCACATTCTCCATGGCCACACGGTATCGGCCGTGCCGCAGCAGCTCGGGCGGCCATGGGAGAGTGGTGGCATGGGCCTCGACCTGACACGTGACGTGGTGGCCCTGACTGCTGATCTGGTCGACATCGCCTCCGAGAGCCGGGCGGAGCAGGCGATCTGCGACGCCGTGAGCGCTGCCCTGAGCGGCCAGGCGCACCTCTCGGTCGAGCGGGACGGCAACACGCTGGTGGCGCGCACCGAGCTCGGCCGAGGCGAGCGCGTCATCATCGCCGGCCACCTCGACACCGTCCCGGCCAACGACAACTTCCCGTCCCGGCTCGTCGGCGACGAGCTGTGGGGGCTCGGCAGCTGCGACATGAAGGGCGGCGTGGCCGTGGCCCTCCGCCTGGCTGCGCGCGCCGTGACCGCTCGGCAGGACGTGACCTTCGTCTTCTACGAATGTGAGGAGATCGAGCACGCTTTCAACGGGCTCGGCCGGATCGCGCGCGAGCGGCCCGACTTGCTGGCCGCCGACTTCGCAATTCTGATGGAGCCGACCGCCGGCCGGATCGAGGCCGGCTGTCAGGGGACGCTCCGGGCGCAGGTCGTCGTGCGCGGCGTGCGCGCGCACTCGGCGCGGGCCTGGATGGGGGAGAACGCGATCCATGGGGCCGGCGAGATCCTGACGCGGTTGAACGACTACGAACCGCGATGCGTTCAGGTCGACGGGCTGGAGTACCGGGAGGGGCTCAACGCCGTCGGCGTCGCCGGCGGAGTTGCCGGCAACGTGATTCCCGACGAGGCCACCGTCACCGTCAACTATCGCTTCGCTCCGGATCGCTCCGAGGACGAGGCCGCAGACCACGTCCGCGAGGTATTCGGGGGCTTCGACGTCACGATCGTCGACTCGGCGCCAGCTGCCCGCCCGGGCCTGACGCTCCCGGCTGCCGCGGCGTTTGTCGCCGAGATGGGCGTCGAGGTCGCTCCGAAGTTCGGCTGGACCGACGTCGCCCAGTTCACCCAGCTCGGCATCCCAGCGGTGAACTTCGGCCCGGGCGACCCGACGCTCGCGCACCGCGCCGATGAGCGGGTGCCGGTTGCTCAGTTGCAGGCCGTCGACGTCGCGATGGCTCGCTGGCTGCTGTCCTAGGCAACGACGGACTCCACGGAGCTGCCGGAAACCACTTGCGCGCGTACCGGCGCGTCACCCACGAAACATCAGCCTCAGTTCTTACCGTGAGTCACATGAGTTCAGCTGTAGCCGAGCGCCAGCACCGGGCGACTCGTTCCAGCCGGTGCAGTGCCGCTGCCGGTCTCATCGTTGTCATGGCCACCCTGACGGTCCTCGCGTTCGTCGCGGACGTCAGCGCCGGTCTCGTCGTGGTCCTGAACCTCATCGCCGGCAGCCTCGCCGCTGCGCTACTCAACTCCGTGATTCGCGAGGTCCGACAAGCGTCCGCCCGTGACCGGGCCGACCTTGCCGCGCGCAACGCGACGCAGGCGCGCGAACACTCGCAGGCGCACCTGCGGTTCGCCAACGCGTTGGGCCGTCAGCTCCAGACCCTCCGCGCCGAGAACGCCCAACTGGGCGCCCGGACGCGCGAACTCGAGGCGCGGCTCAGCCAAACCGAGATCGAGCTGGCGCAGGTACGCGATGCGCTCTGGATCAGTGAGGCCGCCGAGAAGCGGGCCCGCGCAGCGCTTGTCCTGGCTGACCAGCAGCAAGAGCCGGGGCGACACCTGCGCCCTGCGTGAACCCTCACTAGACTCCGGGGTCCATGGCGAGTGCAAAGCCGGCGGCCGTCCGCCGGGACATCCAAGGGCTGCGTGCGCTCGCCGTCGGCGGTGTGATCGCCGATCACCTTCTGCATTGGCCCGACGGCGGGTTTGTCGGTGTCGACGTCTTCTTTGTCATCTCCGGCTTCCTGATCACCGGACTGCTGATGCGGGAATTCGAACGCCGCGGCTCGATCTCCTTCACCCACTTCTACATGCGCCGGATCAAGCGCATCCTGCCGGCCGCCCTGTTCGTTCTCCTGGTCACGACCGCGCTCTCCTACGCACTGGTCGGCGCCGGCCGGTTCGCAAGCATCGTCAAGGACGCAGCCTGGTCTGCGCTGTTCAGCGGCAACTGGCGGTTCGCTGCCACCGGCGTCGACTACTTCGAGCAGTCGCGTCCCACATCGCCCGTGCAGCACTACTGGTCGCTGGCGGTGGAAGAGCAGTTCTACGTCGTATGGCCGTGGCTGATGCTCGGGCTTCTGCTGCTTGGTGTTCGAACGCGTTGGTGGGGTGCCGGTCATGCCCGGCGCGTCGCCGGCGTCGCCATCGTGGTCCTGTCGGCAGTGTCCCTCGCCTGGGCCCTGGTCCAGACGCAGACCAACCCGACGTATGCCTACTTCTCCACGCTGACCCGGGTGTGGGAACTTGGCGCAGGCGCCGCAGTCGCGTTGGCGGCGCGTCCGCTCGGCCGCAGGCTGGGCCGGGCGCCCCTCGTGCGACAAAGCCTGGCCTGGGGCGGCCTCGGCGGAATCGCCGTTGCATATGTCGTGGTGCCGGACAGCAACTTCCCGGCGCCGTGGGGGCTCCTGCCGGTGTTGTCCGCCGCTGCCGTGCTGGCCGCGGGGCTGGTGCCGGACGCGCCCCAGCCGGCGGTCCTGACGAACCGTGTGGCGAACTACCTGGGTGACGTGTCCTACAGCCTGTATCTCTGGCATTTTCCGGTGGTTGTGCTGCTCCCGACTGTCATGGCCGGCGGGACGGCGATCTTCCGGGTCACCGGCGCGGTGCTCATCGTCGTGCTCTCCGTGGCGTCGTTCCACCTGCTGGAGCAGCCAGCCCGTCAACGCGATTGGTTCCGGCGACGTGACGGGCGTGTCGTCGGCCCGTCCCTGGGCTGGCTTGCGGCCGCCATGGCCTGCACGCTCGTGGTGGGCGGATCCGTGGCACTCCACGGCTCCGTCCAAGCCCGGGCGGAGCCTGTACAGACGGTTCCGAGCAGGTGCCTTGGTGCCGCTGCGCTCGATCCAGCCCGGTCATGCCGGCTGAATGTGCCCGGGTACCTTGCCATCAGCCCCAGCGAGGCCGCTTCGGCCACCGGCGATGCGTACATGTGTTACGCCGGATTCGGCGAACTGATGGAACCGTGCAGCTTCGGACCGACCTCCGCGAATGCCCTGCGTGTGGCCGTCGTCGGCGACAGTCATGCGGCCGCACTCCTGCCCGCGTTGTGGCCGGAGCTGGACAAGGTGGGCTGGCGGGTCACGGCGTTCGTTGGTCGAAACTGCGGCTGGGCGGGCCCTGCCGAACTGTGCGCATCGGACCGTCTCCGGCGGGACGCCCTGACCGGTGGACAGTTCGATCTCGTCGTGGCGGTGTCGCGTCGTCGGCCGCCCAACTCCCTGAATCCGAACCCAGAGCTCCTGGCCGCCCGCATGCGCGAGGTGCTGGCGGCGGGCACGAAGGTCGTTGTGGTCGAGGACAACCCGGATGTGCCTGCCGAATTGCTGGAATGCGTTGATCGCGTCGGCTTCGGCCCCGCTCGAAGGTGCGACATGTCGCGAACAACGGCCTTCGATGGTGGAGTCGACGAACTCGTGAGGGCGGCGCGGGGCGTGGACGGCGTCGGGGTGGTGCCGACACGTGATCTCTACTGCACGCCCAACCGGTGTCCGGCGCTCGTCGGAAACGTGCTGGTGTATCGCGATGTGGGGGGCCACGTGACGCCGGCCTATGCCAAAACGGTGGCGCCGTATCTGGTTGAGCGCATCCGAAACGTCGCCGGTGTGGACTGAATTCGCCGGACCCTGTGCGAATGGGTTGGATTCATGGGCGATAATGGTGCGTGCCTGTCGCGCCGTACGGTGACGACGTTCTGGACGAGAGGGGAATCGATGGCGGCCATGAAGCCGCGGACCGGTGACGGTCCGCTGGAGGTCACCAAAGAGGGTCGGTGCATCGTCATGCGCGTTCCGCTGGAAGGCGGCGGCCGGCTCGTCGTGGAACTCAACAACGAGGAAGCCTCAAACCTCGGCGACGCCCTCAAGGCTGTCTAAGCCATCCCCATGCGTGGACTCACGGTCCGGTGGTCGCTGGCGGAGGCTCCGGATGAGGCCCTCGACGAACTCCGGGACTACATCGACGACGTTTCGCATGCCCGCTTCAGCGCGCTGGCCGGCCTGAGGTTCAAGGCGTGGCGGGCGCGTCCGGGTGAGTGGTTCGAAGGCACCTATGTGTTCGCCGACGATGCCGCCCGGGCCGACTTCCAGTCCGGCTTCGCGGTCGGCGCTGCGGATTCGCCCGTGAGCAAGATTCTCGGCCGCGCGCCGAGCCTGATCGAGCCGTGCGAGGTTGTCGCGGTGGCTGAAGGCGCCGCGGGCTTCGAGCCGTTCTCGCGCCTGGACTAGCGCGCTAGTTGGCGCCGCCGGCCAACTGCGCGACCAGCAGGCCATCGCCGGTGGGCAGGAGCACCGGCAGGAGCTCGTCGTCCTCGGCCACCTGGCGCAGCAGGGTGCGGATCGCCGAGGTGTCGGGGTCGCGCTGGGCCGGGTCCGCGACGCGGCCATGCCAGAGTGCGTTGTCGAATGCGATGACGCCCCCGGGTCGCACCAGGCGCTTGGCCTCGACCAGGTACTCGCTGTACTCGGTCTTGTCGCCGTCGATGAACACCAGGTCGTATCCGTCGCTGTTGAGCCGCGGGGCCACGTCGAGGGCTGACCCGGTGATCAGCCGAAAGCGCTGCGGGGCGATGCCGGCATCCGTGAACGTCTCACGCGCCAACCGCTGATGCTCTGCCTCGCGATCGATGCTCGTCAGGACACCGTCCGGGGCCAGGCCGCGCAACAGCCAGAGCCCGGAAACCCCGGCGCCGGTACCGAACTCGGCCACCTGCTTGGCGCCCAGTAGGGAGGCGAGGAACTGGAGCGTCGCGCCCGATGCGGCACCAATGGGGACGGCGCCCACCTCGGTACCTCGCTGCCGTGCGGCGGCCAGAAGTGAATCTTCGGGGACATACGCTTCGACGTAAGCGAGGCTCTCTGCGCTGGTGATGACCGGCTCCTCTTCTGGGCTCATGCACAGCCTGGTCTGGGCTTCGACTCAGCATAGTGTGACGAAGATGACCGTGCGGATTGTGGAACACCGCACGCCGTTTGTTCGTTTACATCGTCAGATGGCCGAGAATCGGTCCTGAAGGGCAGCGCAACATGAGTGAGCAAGCAGTGACCGACTCGGAGGACACGATGCTTATTTCCGGACTTCTCTCCGGGCTGTCGCCTGCGAGCATTTCGGAGCGCTCTGCCGAATGGGCGGCGATCGTGGCCGAGCACTCTGCTCGGGTCTATCGCCTTGCCTACCGCCTGACCGGCAACCCCCAGGACGCCGAAGACCTCACGCAGGACGTATTCGTCCGCGTATTCCGTTCACTCGACTCCTTCGAGCCGGGCAACTTCCCCGGTTGGCTGCACCGCATCACCACCAACCTCTTCCTCGACCGTGCCCGGCGCGCCGCCCGTATCCGCATGGATGGGTTCGCCGAGGGTGCCGAGCACCAGCTGCTCGGCAACCACGTCGTGCCGGAGGACGCAGTTCACGACGCCGGCTTCGACCCGGACGTCGAGGCGGCACTGGCGTCGCTGCCGGAGAAGTTCCGGGTCGCCGTGGTGCTCTGTGACATCGAAGGCCTGTCGTACGACGAGATCGCCGAGGTGCTCGGCGTCAAGGTCGGAACGGTGCGTTCGCGCATCCACCGTGGGCGCATGCAGCTGCGCGACGCGCTGGCCCATCGTGCGCCGTCGCGTGGGCGCACCAGATTCCTGGGTCCGGTCGGCATCTGATGGCTCACCTCGGGCACGAGATCGCCGCCTACGTTGACGGTCAGCTGTCACCCGAGGCGACGAGCAAGGCGGACGCGCACTTCGCGCAGTGCGACCGATGTCGCCGATCCCTGGAGCAACAGCGTGCTCTCAAGGCGCGCATCGGTGGCACCGGAAACCCGACGCCGCCGCCGACGCTTCTCGCGTCCCTGGAGGAAGTGCCGACTTCACCGGCGCGAAACTACAGCCTGCTGCCGAGCGCCCTCGGCGCGGCAATGGTGCTCGTGGGGGCATCGCTCGTCGTCGTTGCGGCGGCCTACGCCCTCGCTCCGACCGACCGCGCCGCCGATCCCGTCCGCCCGGCGTTCGACCGGTTTGCGACGCTGGCGTCGTCAGTGAGTACGCCGCGGCGTCACCTTTCCTCGGCCGACATGGACGAACTGGACCAGTCGGGGTGGCCGAGCCAGCCGAAACTCGGGCCGGGCTTCGTCCGGGTCGATGGGCACCTGCACGAGAACCGCGAGGTCGTGGCTCAGGTCTACATGGGACACGGCAAGTCCGTCTTGCTGTTCGAGCAGGTCGGGACGCTCGACGATGAGGCGATGGAGTCGTTCGAGCGACACCTCGTCGCCGACCGGTTGGTGTGGGTGCGCGAGGGAACGCCGCGCATCGTGACGTGGGACTCCGATGGGCTGGTCTACACCATCGTGAGTGACCTGCCCGATCAGCACCTCGGTCAGTTCCTCGAGGATCTGCCGGCGCCGCCCAAGGAGCAAACAGCCCTGGACCGTGTCCGCTCCGGACTGGTGCGGATGTCCTCCTGGCCGTAGGCCGATGCCGAGTGGGCTCTAGGTCGCGTCCGGGTCCACCGGAGGACGATCGCCGACTGGCGGGGGCTGCGGCGCTTCCGAACGAGTGACCGCCGGAGGTGAATCGTCGAGGATGGAGCGTCGGACGACTTCACGGGGGTCGAGATCGCGCAACTCCAGGCCGGACAGGTCATGGCCCAGTTCACGTCCGAGGTCGTCCTTGGCGTCTTGCGCCATGCGCCGCACCGTGCGGATGAGTCGCGCCGACTGACGGGCGAACTCGGGCAGCTTGTCCGGACCGAACACCAGAACGCCAACGATCCCGATCAGGAAGATCTCGGACCATCCCATGCCGAACATCGGAGGCGCTCCTGTGGCTACCGGCCGGCCGGCGACAGGCCCAGTTGCATCCCGGCGAGGCCGCGCGAACGTCCGGTGAGCTCGTCGGCGACTGACTGAAGCGCCTTGGAGGCCGCGGAATCCGGGTCGGCCGCGACGATCGGCACGCCGGTGTCGCCGCCTTCGCGCAGCTTCGGGTCCAGCGGGATCTCGCCGAGGACGGGCACGTCGTAACCGAGGCGTTCGCTGAGGGTGGCGGCCACCCGCTTCGCGCCGCCGGAGCCGAAGACCTCGAGCCGCTCGCCGTCACCGGTATCGAGGTACGACATGTTCTCGACCACGCCCACGACTCGCTGGTGCAGCATCGACGCCATCGTGCCGGCGCGCTCCGCGACGCTCGCCGCGGCCGCTTGCGGCGTGGTGACGACGACGACCTCGGCGTTGGGCAGGTGCTGCCCGAGGCTGATGGCCATGTCGCCGGTGCCCGGGGGAAGGTCGAGCAGGAGGACGTCGAGGTCGCCCCAAAAGACGTCGCTGAGCATCTGCACGAGTGCGCGGTCGAGCATCGGCCCGCGCCATGCGACGACCTGGTCCTTGCGCGGCTTGAGCATGCCGATGCTGATCACGCGGATGTCGGTTCCGGACGCTGTCTCCACCGGCACCGGCATGATCATCTCTTCGACCTGGGTGGGACGGCTGTCGCCGACGCCCAGCATGTCCGGGATCGAGTGCCCGTAGATGTCGGCGTCGATGAGGCCGACCTTCAGGCCGCGGTTGGCCATCGCCACAGCAAGATTCACGGTGACCGAGGACTTGCCGACGCCACCCTTTCCGGAGGCGATGGCAAACACCTTGGTCAGCGATCCGGCCTGGGCGAACGGGATCTCCTTCTGGCTCTTGCCGCCGCGCAGGTTCGTCTGCATGTCCTTGCGCTGCTCGTCGGTCATGACCCCGAGCTCGACCGAGATCTCCGCGTCCGGCGCGACGGCCGCGATGGCCTTGGTGACGTCACCGGTGAGTCGTTCCTTCATGGGGCATCCGGCGACGGTGAGGAGAATCTTCGCGGTGATGGAGGACCCGTCGACGATGACGTCGTCGACCATGCCCAGCTCGGTGATCGGGCGCTTGATTTCGGGGTCGTTGACCTTGGCGAGCGCTTCACGGACCAGTTCGACGGTGGGGGAGGGCATGTCCCTCATGGTACGGGCGACTGACCAGAGCGGCGCGAGCACCTGCGGTCGAGCTCGAGGCGAGGAGTCCGTCGGAGCGCGCGAAGCACCCGGAGTGCGTGAGTCAGTCGGAGGACGACTCGGCCGACTCCTCGACTTCGGTTTCCGGCTCGGGCTCCGACTCCAGTGACTCCAGCAACTCGCGCAGCTCGCCGCGGATGAAGTCGCGGGTCGCCACCTCACCCAAGCCGAGTCGCAAGCTTGCGACTTCACGCGCGAGGAACTCCATGTCGGCGTGCGACTGGGCGTCGGCGCGGCGGTCGCGCTCATATTGCACGCGGTCGCGCGACTCCTGGCGGTTCTGCGCCAGCAGGATGAGGGGAGCGGCATAGGAGGCCTGCAGGCTCAAGATGAGCGTCAGGAAGATGAATGGGTAGGCGTCCCAGCGCGGCCGGTCCGGTCCCCATGGGAGGTTCCAGGCGAGCCAGACCAGGATGACCACGGTCATCCAGAGCAGGAAGCGGGCCGTGCCCATGAACCGGGCGAATGCCTCGGCAAAGCGGCCGAACCGGTCGGTGTCGGCCCGGGACAACCGGCGGCGGGTGTCCCGCGGCTGGTCGAGCCGGGGTGGGTTGTCGCCGATGCGGATACGGTCAGCCACTTCGAGCCACCTCCCGCTCGCGCCAGCCGTGCGGCAGCAGGTGGTCCAGGACGTCGTCGATCGTGACGGCGCCGACGAGGCGTTGGTTGTCGTCGACCACCGGCAGCGCAACGAGGTCGTAGGAGGCCAGCTGGCTGGCGACCTGCTCGAGTGTCGCCTCCGGCCGTGGCCACTCAATGTCGGAGTCGACCAGCGCACTGACCAGCGTCGACGGCGGTTCACGGAGAAGGGCCTGGAAGTGGACGACGCCGAGGAATCGGCCGGTGGGCGACTCGAGCGGTGGACGACACACGTAGACCATGGACGCCAACGCCGGGCCGAGCTCGCGGTCCCGGATGCGAGCCAGCGCCTCCGCGAGGGTGGCATCAGGCCCGAGGATGACCGGCTCGGGCGTCATCAGGCCGCCGGCGGTGCGCTCTTCGTAGGTGAGGAGGCGTCGCACGTCCTTGGCGTCGTCCGGTTCCATCAGCTTGAGCAGCTTTTCGCTCGTCGCCGGCGGGAGTTCGGACAGCAGGTCCGCTGCGTCGTCCGGGTCCATCTCCTCGAGCACGTCTGCTGCCCGCTCCTGGTCCAGCACGAGCAGGATCTCGACCTGCAGGGCGTCGGGCAGCTCCTCGAGAACGTCGGCGAGTCGCTCGTCGCCGAGCTCGCGGACCACCTGTTGCCGACGCATCGGAGTGAGGTCGGTCAGTGCGTTGGCGAGGTCGGCCGGGCGCATCTCGTCCATCGTGGCGAGCAGGTGGGTGGCGCCCTGGGCGGAATCCTCGGTCGTGAGGCCGGTGACGTCGGTCCAGTCGAGGACATGGCGCTGGCCGCGGCGGCCGAAGCGGGTTGAGCCTTCGTGCACGGCGACGTCGGCGATGTGCCAGTCGCGCCGGGAATCCTCGATCATCGACAGGTCATAGACGGTTCCGCGGCGTCCTTCGCCGAAGGTGACGGCGCGGTCGAACAGCTCGTGGATGGCGAGAGTCTCGGCGCGGTGCTTCTCGAACTTGCGCAGGTTCAGGACACCCGTGGTGATGACCTGGCCGGAGTCGAGCGAGGTGACTCGCGTGATCGGCAGGAACACTCGGCGTCGGCCCAGGATCTCGACCACCAGGCCGACCACGCGCGGCCGCTGGTGGTCGGTGCGCACGGCGACGACGACGTCGCGGAGCTTGCCCACCGGGTCGCCCGCGGGGTCGAAAACACCCTGCCCGACGATGCGGGACAGGAAGATCCGACCGTGTGATGAGCTCACCCTCAAAACCCTACCGAGGAATGAGCGGAGAGATGTGAGCGCGCGCGCTCACATCCGGAGCGATTGACTCGGTCGACGAGCACAGCGAGGAACACCGGCGATTGAGTCAGACCTCGGTTCGGAAGGCCGGGGTTCGCGAGGCACCGGCGGGCCAAGGCCAGGAAGCCGCTGCGCTAACCCGTTGCGAAGAACGCCGTGACCCTCTTGCCGCGGCGGGTCCGTTCGACGTTCCAGTGGTCGGCTGCCTTGGCGACGATCGCCAAACCCCGACCGCGGGTCGAACTCGGGTCCGGAATTGCAGGCGTCGGCCATCCGCCGGTGTCGTCGTCCACCGACATCGTGATCTGGTGCTCGGCGACGTCGACACGCAACTCAATCGCGGTCGCACCGGCGTCCACAGCGTTGGTCACGAGTTCGCTGACAGCGAGCACCACGTCGTTGACGACATCGGTCGAGACATCAGGTCCCGCCAGGAACTCAGACACCTGTCGACGTGCGGCTGCGGGCGCACGCGAGTCACAGCGGATGGTGCGTCTCATGCCTGCACTCGTTTCAGTGCCAGGATCGCGATGTCGTCGGCACCTTCGTCGTCGTGCATCCCGCCGAGCAACCTGCTGACGAGGATCTCCATGCCTTCGGATGCTGCGTGCCCCGGTCCGCGAACCGCACGCGCCAGCCGGTTGAGTCCGACGTCGATGTCCTCGCCGCGGCGTTCGACGAGTCCGTCGGTGTAGCAGAGGAGGGTGGCGTCAAGCGGCATCGTGAATGTCGTTGCTTCGTACGTCGTTGTGCCGACGCCCAAGGGTGGGCCCACCTTGGTCTCGATGAACTCGCCCGCGTCGTCCGCTGGTATGAGCAGTGGTCTCGGGTGGCCAGCGTTCGCGACGGTCACCTCGCCTGTTCGTACGTTCCCGACGCCCGCGATCACGGTCACCATGTGCCCATCTGTGGCGATGTCAAACTGCCGTGAGCACTTCGCCAGGGCGACGTGTGGTGGGTTCCCGTCCACGAGGTAGGCGCGCAATGTGAATCGAGCACGGGCCATCTCAGCGACCGCATCGACGCCGTGGCCCGAGACGTCGCCGACGACGAACGCAAAACTGTCGTTTCCGATTCCGATGACGCTGTACCAGTCACCGCCTATGTCGATCCCTTTGACCCCGGCTGCGTACTCCGCGGCGACCTCGAGGCCAGGGATGTCCGGGATGCTCCGGGGCAGCAGCGCCCGCTGCAGATCGACCGCGAGGTCGCGCTGTTCTGCGAAGAGTGCGTCGACCTTTTCGTACAGTGCGGTGATGATTCTGGTGTCGGACTCGGCGCGGTCTCGGGCTCGAACCACCTGACGGGTCAGCGCCGCCGCAGACCCGGTCAGCAGCAGCCCGGCGACGAGTACGTACCAAGGCATCCGCTGACTCAGGTCGCCGCCCAAGTGGCGTCGCGGCCGGGTGGCCAGAGTGAGCACCGTGTCGCCAAACGGCACCGACGTCTTGAATGTTGTCCCGGTGAATGGAAGGTCGGCCGGGGCCACATTGGTGGTTGTCAAGTTCGCCGGCGTCGTGCGCGAGCCAAGATAGATGGCGTAGTCAAGGTCTGCGTAGGCCGAGTCGGTGTCGACGGGCGCACGCCGGTTGGCGGGGATGGCCCGCTCCGCATGGATGACAAGACCCGTGGCCCGGTCGGCCAGCGCGTATGCAATTCGCGTCTGCTCGCCAACGTCGACGCGCTCGACGATCGATGTGTCCGCTTCCATGGCCCGCAGAACGAGCACCTCGGCGGCCCGCCCCGCCGGATTCAGGGCGGGTGCGCCACCTACCGCGGCCAGCCGCTGCGCGCCTGAGGCGTTGGCTTGCCACAGAGACGCCGATACGAACGGTTTCCCCTCACCGACGTGGCGGGCAAAGCGATCGACGAACACGACACGACGTCTTTCCGGCAAGAGGCTGGCTTGAACTTCGAGACCCGCAACCATCGGCTGCTGGATGCCGTTGACGGCGGCGGTCAATACGGTGGCTGCCTGGCGGGTCTGAGTCTCCAAAAGGCGCTGCTCGGTGTCTTCGTCGGTCCGCACCGC
>DATEDT010000031.1:0-12182 GCA_035281505.1 Aeromicrobium sp.
GACCGGTCGGACTTCTTCGCCCGGCTCGGTGCAGCGCTGCGCCCGGGGGAGACCTTCCTGCTCGGCATCGACCTGGTCAAGGACCCCGAACGCCTGGTTGCCGCCTACGACGACGCGTCCGGTGTCACGGCTGAGTTCAACAGGAACGTGCTGCGGGTGCTCAATCGCGAGCTGGACGGTGACTTCGACCCCGACCAGTTCGAGCACGTGGCGGTGTGGGACGCCGATCAGGAGTGGATCGAGATGCGCCTGCGCGCGCTCCAGCCCATGACGGTCAACCTGCCGGCTGCCGATCTGGTCGTCGAGCTCGCTGAAGGTGAGGAGATCCGCACCGAGATCTCGGCGAAGTTCCGGCGGTTGACGGTCGAGTCGGAGCTGGTGGCTGCGGGGTTCCGCCCCATCGGCTGGTGGACCGACGGCGACTACGCCCTGGCCCTTGCCCGGAATTGAGGAGTTGAACATGACTGAGTGGGACTTCAGCGGACTGCGTGCGATGTACATCAACTGCACGCTCAAGAAGAGCCCGGAGATGAGCCACACGGCCGGTCTGGTGGACGCGTCCGCGGACATCATGCGCAAGCACGGCGTCGACGTCGAGGTGCTGCGGGCCATCGACCACCCGATTGCCACCGGCGTGTACCCGGACATGCGGGAGCACGGGTGGGCCGAGGACGCCTGGCCGGACATCTACCCGCGGGTGCTGGCTTCGGACATCCTCGTTCTTGCCGGCCCCATCTGGCTGGGTGACAACTCGAGCATCACCAAGCAGATCATCGAGCGGCTCTACGCACTGTCGGGAATGCTCAACGACAAGGGCCAGTACATCTTCTACGGGCGGGTCGGTGGCTGCCTGATCACCGGCAACGAGGACGGCATCAAGCATTGCGCGATGAACGTCCTCTACAGCCTGCAGCACATCGGTTACACGATCCCGCCGAACGCCGACGCCGGCTGGATCGGCGAGGCCGGGCCCGGTCCGTCGTACCTGGATCCGGGCAGCGGCGGACCGGAGAACGACTTCACCAATCGGAACACCACGTTCATGACCTGGAACCTCATGCACCAGGCCAAGGCGCTCAAGGATGCCGGCGGCGTCCCGGGCTATGGCAACCAGCGGTCGGAGTGGAATGCCGGAACCCGTTTCGACTGGGAGAACCCGGAGTACCGATCCTGACCAAGGCCGCAATTCGCGGTCGCCAACGACGCGATGAGGGGAGGGGGTGAGAGCGATGAGCAGGAAGTATGTCGATTGCCGGGAGCACCCGAGCGAGTCCGGCTGCACCCTTGCCATCGTCGGTGACGCCGACGAGGTGGTGAACGCAGCCGTCGCGCACATGAAGAGCGTCCACGGCCACGATGAGCCGGACGCCGCGCTGGCCGAGATGGTGCGCGCCGACCTCAAGGACGCCCCGAGCGTTCTCGCCTGATTTCCGCAGGTGGGGGCGGCTGCGGTAGCCTGTCGAGGTTGCCTCGGCGAGGGTGCATGTGCCTCCACGTACACCGTGATCGACGAGCGCCTGGGCAGCGGCACGCACTGAAACACCTCTGACTGCACAGGAGCTTCCCCGTGGCTGAGATCAACATCGCCGCCGAGGCGCGCACCGAGTTTGGCAAGGGCGCCGCCCGCCGGATCCGTCGCGCCGACAAGGTTCCCGCCGTTCTCTACGGCTCGGGCGCCGACCCCATTCACGTGACGCTGCCGGGCCATGAGCTCGCGCTCGCACTCAAGCACGGCGCCAACGCGCTGCTGAGCATCGAGCTCGAGGGTGACTCGCAGCTCGCCATCCCCAAGCAGGTCCAGCGCGACCCGCTCAAGGGCTTCATCGAGCACGCCGACCTGCTCATCGTGAAGAAGGGCCAGAAGGTCACCGTCGACGTCGCGATCCACCTCACCGGTGACGCGGTGCCCGAGGCGCTGGTCGTCACCGAGAACGCCACGGTCGCCATCGAGGCCGAGGCCACGCACATCCCGGAGTCCATCGAGGTGTCCATCGAGGGCGCCGAGATCGGCACCCAGGTGCTGGCCAAGGACCTTGTCCTTCCCGCCGGTTCGACGCTGGCGGTCGACGAGGACCACATGATCATCAACATCGTCGCCGCGCCGACGCAGGCCGAGGTCGAAGCCGACCTCGCCGAGGCGGAGGCCGAAGCCGGTATCGAGCACGAGCAGCCGGAGTCGGCAGAGGCTGAAGCCGCGGGCGAAGCCCCGGCCGAGGGTGAGGCCGCCAGCGACGCCGGGGACACTGCGTCAGAGGCGTAGGGGGGCGAGTGACCTGGTTGATCGTCGGGCTGGGCAACCCCGGCCCGACGTACGCCAACACCCGTCACAACGTCGGCTACCTGGTGGCCGATGTCCTGGCCGAACGCATCGGCGCCGCGTTCAAGGCTCATGCCTCGAAGCGGGCCGACGTGGTGGAAGGCCGCCTTGCCGATGAACGCGTGGTCCTCGGGCGCGCCCGCTCGTTCATGAACGACAGCGGCGGCGCGGTCTCCACGCTGGCGAAGTACTACGACATCGAGCCCGACCGGATCATCGTCATCCAGGATGAGATCGACCTCGGTCTCGGCCAGCTGCGCGTCAAGTTCGGCGGCGGCGACAACGGTCACAACGGGCTCAAGAGCCTGCGCAAGTCACTCGACACCGGCGACTTCTACCGGGTGCGCGTCGGCGTCGGGCGGCCCGGCGGCAGCGGCGAGGTCCATGACCACGTCCTGAAGTCCTTCAACGCCAGCGAGCGCAAGGAGCTTCCGATTCTCCTGGTCGAAGCAGCCGACGCGGTCGAGTCACTGATCAGCAAGGGCTTGGAGCCGACGCAGGCCGCGTTCAACCGATGACCTCGCCACCGCTTGCCGGCCTCACGGCGTGGGTGACTCCAGCGTTTGCGCTCGACGGACCGATTCAGGCGCCGGCGGGCGCGCGCGTCTTCGCCGCGGCTGCTCTCGCCGAGCGCGCCCCCGTGCTCGTCGTCACGGCGACGGCCCGCGAAGCCGAGGACCTGCTCGACGAGCTAGGCGACGTCGTCGGACCCGAGCAGGCCGCGCTGTACCCGGCGTGGGAGACGTTGCCGCACGAGAGGCTGTCGCCGCGTTCGGACACGGTCGGTCGCCGGCTGGCTGTGCTTCGCCGGCTCGTTCACGCTGATCCGACGCCAGTCCGGGTGGTCGTCGCTCCCGTGCGGTCGCTCCTTCAACCGCAGGTTCGAGGCTTGGCGGACCTGCGGCCGGTGGCGCTGTCCGTCGGTGACGAGTACGGCCTCGAGAACCTGGTGCAGGCGCTGGCGGATGCGGCGTACGTGCGGGTCGACCTGGTGGAGCGGCGCGGCGAGTTCGCCGTGCGCGGTGGCATCGTCGACCTTTTCCCACCCACCGAGGAGCACCCCCTCCGGGTGGAGTTCTTCGGCGACGAGGTCGAGCAGATCCGTCCGTTCGCGGTCGCCGATCAGCGCTCGATACCGGATCAGGCGCGCGGCAGTGTGTGGGCGCCGCCCTGTCGTGAACTGCTGCTGACTGACGACGTCCGGCGGCGCGCCAGTGCGCTCGCCGAGCGTGAACCGGGTCTGCGCGAGATGCTGACGAAGATCAGCGAGGGGCACGCGGTCGAGGGCATGGAATCGCTTGCGCCCGTCCTGACCGACGGCATGGAGATGCTGGTCGATCTGCTGCCGAACGATGCTCGGCTCCTGTTGTGCGACCCCGAGCGAATTCGGGCCCGTGCCGCCGACCTGGTCGCGACGAGCGAGGAGTTCCTCCAGGCCTCGTGGGCGGCGGCATCGGCTGGGGGAGAGGCACCCATCGACCTCTCGGCGGCCACTTTTCACGACCTGGACGACGTCCTGTCCGGCAAGCCGACGACGACGATCGCACCGTTCGGCCTCGAGGAGACCGCCGACCTGGGCCCGGCGCCGGCGTACCGGGGCGACCTCGACCAGGCCATCGCCGACGTCCGGGTGTGGTTGAGCGAGGGCCGTCGGGTGGCCGTCGTCGTTCCCGGCCATGGGCAGGAGCAGCGCACCAAGGAGTGGCTGGCCGAGAACGACGTTGCCGGCGTCGACGTCCTGTGCGGCGACCTCACCGAGGGCCTGATCGGGCCCGGGCTGGCGATCGTCACCCACCACGATCTGGTCGGCCAACGCGCCGCCGAACGGGCCGACCGCACGGCCCTCCCGGCGCGCCGGCGCAAACAGATCGATCCGCTGGAGCTCAAGGCCGGCGACTTCGTGGTGCACGAGCAGCATGGCGTCGGCCGTTACGTCGAACTGGTCACGCGGACGGTCCACGGTGCGGCGCGCGAGTACCTCGTTCTGGAATACGCGCCCAGCAAGCGGGGCCAGCCGGCCGATCGGTTGTTCGTCCCGATGGACCAGCTCGACCAGGTCAGTCGCTATCTGGGTGGCGAGCAGCCGTCGCTGGACAAGCTCGGCGGCAGCGACTGGTCCGCGCGCAAGGGTCGCGCCCGCAAGGCGGCTCGGCAGATCGCTGGCGAGCTGATCAAGCTCTACGCCGCGCGCCAGGCGACGAAGGGTCACGCGTTCGGCCCGGACACCCCGTGGCAACGCGAGCTCGAGGACGCCTTCGTCCACGTCGAGACGCCCGACCAGCTCTCGACCATCGACGAGGTCAAACGCGACATGGAGCGGACAGTCCCCATGGACCGGCTGGTCTGCGGTGACGTCGGATTCGGCAAGACCGAGATCGCGGTTCGTGCGGCATTCAAGGCCATCCAGGACGGCACCCAGGTCGTCCTCCTGGTGCCCACGACGCTGCTCGTCCAGCAGCACTTCACCACGTTCGCCGAGCGATTCGGGCAGTTCCCGGTCACCGTCCGCGCCCTGTCGCGTTTCCAGACCGACCGCGAGGCAAAGGACGTTCTGGACGGCCTCGCCGACGGCACCGTCGACCTCGTCGTCGGCACGCACCGGCTTCTCCAGCCCGGGGTCAAGATCAAGAACCTCGGGCTCGTCATCGTCGACGAGGAGCAGCGGTTCGGGGTCGAGCACAAGGAGGCGCTCAAGCATCTGCGCGCCGCCGTCGACGTGCTCAGCATGTCGGCCACGCCCATCCCGCGCACGCTCGAGATGGCCGTCACCGGCATCCGTGAGCTCTCCACCATCGCCACACCGCCGGAGGAGCGCCACCCGGTGCTGTCGTTCGTCGGCGGCTACGACGAAGGACAGATCACCGCAGCGATCCGGCGCGAGCTGCTGCGCGAAGGCCAGGTCTTCTACATCCACAACCGCGTCCAGTCGATCGAGAAGGCGGCCGCGCGGTTGCGGGAGCTCGTGCCGGAGGCGCGGATCGCCACGGCACACGGGCAGATGTCCGAGCACCAGCTGGAGCAGGTGATGCTCGACTTCTGGGAGAAGCGTTTCGACGTACTCGTGTGCACGACCATCGTGGAGTCCGGTCTGGATGTCTCCAACGCGAACACGATGATCATCGAGCGCGCCGACATGCTCGGGCTGTCCCAGCTGCATCAGTTGCGCGGGCGGGTCGGCCGTGGGCGCGAACGGGCCTACGCGTACTTCCTCTATCCGCCGGACAAGCCGCTGACCGAGACCGCCCACGACCGGCTGGCCACGATCGCCCTGCACAACGAGTTGGGCGGCGGCATGCAGGTCGCCATGAAGGACCTCGAGATCCGCGGCGCGGGCAACCTGCTGGGCGGCGAGCAGTCCGGGCACATCGCCGAGGTGGGTTTCGACCTCTACGTCCGGCTGGTCGGCGAGGCGGTGTCCGAGTTCAAGGATGAGGGAATCGAGCCGGAGCGCGACGTGGCCGTCGAACTGCCCATCGAAGCGCACCTGCCGTTGGAGTACGTCTCCAGCGAGCGGCTGCGGCTGGAGATGTACAAACACCTGGCCGCGGTCCGGACCGACGACGATGTCGACGCGCTTCGGGCCGAGATGGTCGACCGCTACGGCGAGCCGCCGGACGTGGTCGAGACGCTGTTCGAGGTCGCGCGGCTCCGGGTCCGGCTGCGCCAAGCCGGCCTCGGCGAGGTCACCTCGGCCGGCTCCAACATCCGCTTCGCCGGCGTTGACATCCCCGAGTCGGCGCAGCTTCGGCTCAGGCGGGTCTACAACGGCCTCTACAAGCCGGCGATGAAGATGGCCCTGGTGCCGCATCCCAAGACGGCCGCCATCGGTGGGCGTCCGATCGCGGGTCGCGAGCTCATCGAGTGGGTGCGCGCCGTGGTCGATGCGATGGTGCCTCCGCCGAGCTGATTCGACGCATCTGCGGGGACGCATCTTTAGACATTCATGCGATTTGGCAACGAAGAACCGACGTTGATGCGGCTATGACGTAGTAAACGTCGATAGATCCGACGTGGGACGCATGAATGTCTAAAGATGCGTCCCGGAACCGACCTGGCGTCGGCACGTTACGTCGATTGCCGCCGGCCGCGTAGCCTCAGCCCGTGCGCATCCTCGTGCTGAGTCCTCGCATTCCGGTCGGGCTCATGACCGCCGCTGCCTGGGACGCCGTCCGTGACGCGCCGTCGGTCGTCGCGAGCACGGACGGACCGCACGTTCGCGCCTTGCGCGACGCGGGAATCGACGTGACCATCGGGCCGCGGCCATCGGGCGACGCACTCTGGGTGCCGGAGCCCGGCGACACCTCCTGGGCTGTCGCGATGGCCGAAGCCATGCTGGACGCTGACGGCGTGGCTGCCGACGATGAGTACGAAGTCATCACCGGCTCATTCGATCCCGTGGGTGCCCGCTTCCTCGATCTGGTCGAGGTCATGCGGCGATTGCGTCGCGACTGCGCGTGGACCCGCGAGCAGACGCACGAGTCGCTGGCGCCCTACCTCGCCGAGGAGTCCGAGGAGACACTGGAGGCCCTCGCCTCCGGAGACACCGATCACCTGCGTGAGGAGCTGGGCGACCTGCTGCTGCAGGTCGTGTTCCATGCGGTCATCGCCGCGGAGGGCGAGCCGGGATGGGACGTCGATGACGTTTCGGCCGGCATCACCGAGAAGCTCATCCGCCGCAATCCGCATGTCTTCGGCGACTCCGACGCCACCACGATCGACGAGATCGCCGAGCAGTGGGAACGCATCAAGGCGGCCGAAAAGCGCGGGCGTTAGGCTGTGGGGCCGGACCGGAAGACCTACGAGGAGCAGAGCCTTGGCCACCATCGAAGCCGTCGGTGCCCGCGAGATCCTTGATTCGCGCGGCAATCCCACTGTTGAGGTCGAGGTGGCCCTCGACGACGGAACGATCGGCCGCGCGGCCGTCCCGTCCGGCGCCTCCACCGGTGAGTTCGAGGCCGTCGAATTGCGCGACGGCGGCGACCGGTACCTCGGCAAGGGTGTTCTGAAGGCGGTTGCCGCTGTGAACGGCACCCTCGGCCCTGCGCTGGCCGGGTTCGAAGCCGACGACCAGCGGGCCATCGACCAGGTCCTGCTCGCCGTCGACGGCACGGCGAACAAGGCCAATGTCGGCGCCAACGCCATCCTCGGCATCTCCTTGGCCGCGGCCAAGGCGGCGGCCGAATCGGCCCGCCTTCCGTTGTTCCGCTATGTCGGCGGCCCGAACGCGCACGTCCTGCCAGTCCCCATGATGAACATCCTCAACGGTGGGGCCCACGCCGACTCCAACGTCGACGTCCAAGAGTTCATGATCGCCCCGATCGGCGCCACGTCGTTCGCCGAGGCGTTGCGCACCGGCGCCGAGGTGTATCACGCGCTCAAGGCGGTCCTGAAGGTCGAAGGGCTGTCCACCGGCCTCGGCGACGAGGGTGGCTTTGCCCCCAGCCTGTCGTCCAACAGGGCAGCGCTCGACCTCATCGCCACGGCCATCGACAAGGCCGGTTTCAAGCTCGGCTCGGAGGTGGCGCTGGCGCTCGACGTCGCGTCCAGCGAATTCTGCGAGGGCGGCGTCTACACGTTCGAAGGCGAGGAGCGTTCTGCATCCGAGATGTCGGCGTACTACGCCGAACTGGTCGACGCCTACCCGATCGTCTCGATCGAGGATCCCCTGGATGAGAACGACTGGGACGGCTGGATCGGTCTCACGTCAGACCTCGGCGACAAGGTCCAACTGGTCGGCGACGACCTCTTCGTCACCAACGTCGAGCGCTTGACCCGCGGCATCACTGACGGCGCCGGCAACGCGCTGCTCGTCAAGGTCAACCAGATCGGTTCGTTGACCGAGACCCTCGACGCGGTCGAGTTGGCGCACCGCAATGGCTTCGCCTCGATGATGAGTCACCGCTCGGGAGAGACCGAGGATGTCACCATCGCCGACCTTGCCGTCGCCACCAACTGCGGACAGATCAAGACTGGCGCTCCGGCTCGCTCCGACCGTGTCGCCAAGTACAACCAACTGCTCCGGATCGAGGAGTTGCTGGGGAGTTCGGCCACCTACGCCGGTGCGTCGGCGTTCCCGCGCCTTTCCCTCTGAGGGACTATGGGCGGGTGAGTCCCAGCGCCAGCTCCGGTCGGTCGAACAGGCCTGGCCGTCCTGGGGGTGCCTCCCGTGGGCGGGGCACGAACCGCCGACCGGCGGGGTCGGCCAAGGGCGCCCGAAGGCCGCAGCCGACGGCGCGGGTACGCGCGGCGGCACCGGACAGCCGGGTTGGTCCGCGGTTCACCGGCCGGGCCATCGTCCTGCTGTCGGTGGTCGTGCTCCTGGTCGGCTCCTACACCTCGGCCTTGCACGCATGGTGGGATCAGCGGTCGGAGATCACGGCGAAACAGGCTGAGATCGTCGAGCGTCGCGAGGCGATCCGCGAGTTGGAGAACACCAAGCGTCGCTACGAGGACCCGGCGTACATCCAGCAGCAGGCGCGCGAGCGCTTCGGCTGGGTGATGCCGGGTGAGGTCGGCTATCGCGTCATCGGAATCGACGGGAGGATCCAGGGCGAGCTGTCGGCGCCGGCCGACGCGCCCGAGCCGACCGTGACGCGCTGGTACAACGTCCTGTGGGGGTCGGTCGAGGCCGCCGGGCGTCAGCCGGGCTCGACGCCGACCGCCGACCCGGACAAGGTGCTCAAGGACACCGACGAGTAGCGCCATGGGATGCTGGTTTCGTGGCCGAACCTGGGGGTGCCCCGAACTCGCGGGGGGAGATTGATCCCGCCGATTTGGCCGCGGTTTCCGAGCAGCTGGGTCGGCCTGCGCGCGGGATCGTCGAGGTGGCGTCGCGCTGCCCGTCCGGCCATCCGAACGTGGTGAAGACCCTGCCGCGGCTGCCCGATGGCACGCCCTTCCCGACGCTCTACTACCTGACCTGTCCACGGCTGTCCGGCGTGATCGGGACCCTTGAGGCCGCCGGTGTCATGACCGCGATGTCGAACCGCCTCGAAGCCGATGCCGAACTCGCTGCGGCCTATCTGCGTGCCCACACGTCGTACCTGGCCGACCGGGCGGAGCTGGGTGAGGTCCCGGAGATCTCGGGAATCTCGGCCGGCGGCATGCCGGCGCGGGTGAAGTGTCTCCATGCCCTGGTGGGCCACAGCCTGGCCGTCGGACCGGGTGTGAACCCGTTCGGCGACGAGGCGCTGGAGCTGCTCGGCGACTGGTGGAGCGGGACCGACTGCGGCAGTCCCGACGAGCTCGACCACCGAGATCCTTCGTGAGGGAACGCGTCGCCGCCATCGACTGCGGCACAAACTCGATCCGCCTGCTCGTGGCCGATGTGTCTGACGGGGTTGCCGAGGAGATCGTGCGCGAGATGCGCGTCGTCCGTCTCGGTCAGGGCGTGGACGCCACCGGGAGCCTGGCGCCCGAGGCGATCGAGCGGACGCTCGCTGCCACGCGCGAGTACGCCGAGACGATTGCGTCCCTGCACGCCGACCGGGTGCGGTTCTGTGCCACGTCGGCGGCGCGCGACGCATCGAACGCGGAGGAGTTCGCAACGGCGGTGGAATCGATTGTCGGCGTGCGGCCCGAGATCCTGACCGGCACCGAAGAGGCGCGAGCGTCATTCGTCGGTGCCACGCGTGGTCTCGGCTCGGACGCGGACGTGCTCGTCGTCGACATCGGCGGTGGTTCCACCGAACTGGTGATGGGGCGCGACGAACGCGTGGCTTGGTCGACGTCGCTGGACCTCGGGTCGGTCCGCATGACTGAGCGCTTCCTGCCCACGGATCCGCCGACGCCCGGCGAGATCGAGGAGTGCGCGGGATTCCTCCGGGACGCCTTCGGTGCGGCGGCGTCGGATCTGCCGCCAGCGGCGACCCTGGTCGGCGTGGCCGGCACCGTCACGACGGTCGCGGCCCACGTGTTGAACCTTCCGGCCTATGACCGTTCGGTGATCCACGGGGCGCGTCTGCCCATCGACGCAACGCGGGCGGCCTGCGCGTCGCTGGTGGGCATGACGATCGCCGAGCGTCGCGCGCTGCCCTTCATGCATCCCGGCCGAGCTGACGTGATCGGCGGCGGAGCGCTCGTCCTCGACGCGGTGCTCACCTCACTGCCGCTCGCGACGAACGAGCTGATCGTCAGTGAGCACGACATCCTCGACGGAATCGCACTCGCCTGACCAGCGGCCCGCCGCTGGACGCATCTTTAGACATACATGCGGTTGGGAAGCCGGTTCCAGGCCAATGATTTGGCGTTTGCGTGGCTATAGAGTCCGAAACGTCAAATCATTCGCGGTGTGACCGCACGTATGTCCAAAGATGCGTCACGCGCAGTGCTCCCGATGGGATTCGAACCCATACTGGAGCGGGTTTAAGCCGCCTGCCTCTGCCCTTGGGCTACGGGAGCCCTGAAAGCCTAGCCGCGGCGCAGCCGGGTGACCCAGATCCCGGTCGGTGCCTGCTCCTCGGCGACCGGCTCGAACCCCAGCCGTCGATAAAGCGAGATGCCGGGTGCGTTGTCCCGCCCGGTGACGGTCTCGACCGGCGCGTCGCCGGCCTGGTCGAGCACGACGCGCAGGAGGGCCGCCGCGACGCCGCGCCGCCGAACGGGGGCGTCGACCATCACCCGGTCGACCTCGATCACTCGGCCCGGGTGCCACGCGACTGCGCCGATCAGGTGTGTCCCCTCCCACGCGACGACGTAGCGCCCGCGCCACGCCGGAAGTGAGTTCTCGTCGGCCGCCAGGGCGTTGAGCCGGTCGTCACCGATGAGCTCGGCCTGGCTGCGGTACGCGTCGTGCTGGAGTCGAAGGAGTGCCGCGGCAAACGCACGGTCGAGCGCGGGGTCGGGCGTCGACAGGATCATTGAGGCCGAGTTTGCCGCAGCCGTGCTTCGAAATCGTGGATGTCTCGACCCGCGGCCACGCCCTTGCGCTCGAATCGGGTCTCGACGCGTCCGGCGAACCGGGCGACCGGGCCACCCTCGACGAAGGGTGACGCTGTCAGCACCTCGCCGATCCACTCGGCGTAGTCGTCCCAGTCGGTCGCAATCCGCCAGGTTCCCTCCGGCTCCAGCACGCGCGCGACCAGCGAGGTGAACTCCACGGTGATGAGTCGGCGCTTGTGGTGCCGGGCCTTGTGCCACGGGTCGGGGAACCAGGTGCGCACCTCCCGGACGGATCCCGGCGCGAGCATCGTCGCGAAGGCCTCGGGTGCGTTGACGACGGCCAGCCGTACGTTGTCCACGCTGGGGGCACCTCCCGCTGGCATGCTGCCTGTGGCCAGCGGGGGAGCGTGACGCATGCTCACCAGCGTCTGCGCGACGCCCGGGACGTAGACCTCGAGGCCGAGGAAGTTGACCTCCGGCTGGTCCCTGGCCGCCGCGACAAGGGCTTCGCCACGACCGCTGCCGATCTCGACGATGAGCGGTGCGGACCGGCCGAAGATAACCGTCGGGTCGAGCTCGAAGGACGGGTCGACCGATGTGCTCGGGCCAAAGCGCGGCACGTCGAGGACGTGCGTGGGCGCCAGTGCGTCCCAGGCGGCCTGCTGGCGTTCGGTCAGGCGTCCGCCGCGTCGGGTGAACGAGACCGGCTCGGTGCGCCACGGCGGCGCGGCGGGCTCGGACATGTGCGCCACCCTAATGTGGGCTCGTGGACGACTTCGACGCGATCGTGCTGGCCGGCGGCACCGCCCGGCGGCTGGGCGGATCGCCGAAGCATGCCATCGTCGTCGACGGCCGGACGCTGCTGGCACGAACGCTCGACGCCGTTGCCGGTGCATTGCGCATCGTGGTGGTGGGGGATGACAGCCTCGCCCCGCTCGTGCCCGGCGGGACGGTCGTCCGTGAGGACCCGCCACTGGCTGGACCC
>DATEDT010000032.1:0-45681 GCA_035281505.1 Aeromicrobium sp.
CGTCGAATTCGTCAGTGCCTTCTGTCGGCGACGGTCGCCCTTCGGGCGATCGCCGACGCCCAATCAAGCCTTCGTCCACCGACGCGACCGGCAAAGCCGGATCGCTGGTGAAGCCCTGCGGCGAGTCTGTCACTGTCCCCCCTACGTCCGCGCCAGCGACTGCAGCGCGGACCGCAACAACGTCGGGACGTCGGCGCCCGACTCGGCCTCGGGTGCGACGGCGTCAGCCGCGGCGTCGGCGTCGCGGACCGACCACCCCAGCCCCTGCAGCGCGTCACGGACCTGGTCTCGCCAGGCTCCTGCGGCCGGTGTGGACACGGTGACGGCCGGACCGACACGATCCTTGAGCTCGAGGATGATGCGCTCTGCGCCCTTGCGGCCGATACCAGGCACCGCCATCAGCGCGGTGTGGTCGGAGCCGGAGATGGCCACCCGCAGCCGGTCGGGCGGAAGGACCGCGAGCATGGCCTGGGCCACCTTGGGTCCGACGCCGCTGGCGGTCTGGACCAGCTCGAACATGTCGCGCTCGTCGGTGTCGGCGAATCCGTAGAGCGTCTGGGAGTCCTCCCGGACCACCATGGACGTGGCGAGTTCGGCCTCGGCGCCGAGCCGCAGACCGGCGATGGTGCCGGGTGTGCAGAGGATCTGGTACCCGACTCCCCCGACGTCGACGATCGCTGCGTTGAGGTTGAGGGCCGCGACCCGGCCCCGCACAAAGGCGATCATCGGGCACCCGCCTTCAGCACGGCCTCCTGAAGTCGGTTGGTCGCGCCGCCGCGCCAGATCTGGCAGATGGCCAGGGCCAGTGCATCGGCGGCGTCGGCCGGCTTGGGCATCGCGTCCAGGCGAAGCAGCCGGGTGACCATGTGGCCGACCTGCGCCTTGTCGGCGCGGCCGCTGCCGGTGATCGACGCCTTGACCTCGCTCGGCGTGTGCAACCGCACGTCGATGCCGTGCCGCGCCGCCACCAGCATCGCCACCGCGCTGGCCTGGGCCGTGCCCATGACCGTGCGGACGTTGTGCTGGCTGAAGACACGCTCGATGGCGACGACATCCGGCCGATGCGTGCTGATGGCCTGCTCGAGGGACTCCTCGAGCAGGCGCAGCCTCTTGGCGACGTCGAGGTCGGCCGGTGTGCGGGCGACCCGGACGTCCACCAAGGTCAGTGGACGGCCAACGCTTCCGTCCACCACCCCGATGCCACATCGCGTGAGGCCGGGGTCAACTCCGAGCACGCGAGTCTGCGAACGCATGTTCGAACGATAACTCCGGGCGGAGGCGATTCCCACGCGACGCGCCGACCGCAGTCGGGGGCGGTCAGCGCGGCAGGAGGCCCTCAATGAGCGCGTCGACAACGTCGTCCGTGGGCGTGTCCGGGTCAATGGACACCGTCAGCCGATCGAGCATCAGCCCGTCCAATGCGTAGTGAAACAAGGCGATCTCTCGCTCACCGCCGGGCAGGCCGGCCCTCGCATTGAAGTCGACATCGTTGGCGAATCCCAGCCGGAGCCACGATCCGATCAGCTCGGCCAACTCCGGTCGACGGGCCGCCTCCAGGCGCAGTTCGAACAGGGCCAGCGTGACCTCACGCTCGGTCGTGAGTCTGCGGACGATGTCACGGACATAGAGGGTGAACAGCTCGCGGGTTGGGGGCAGAGCGCCCAACCGGTCCAAGGTCGACTGATCGGGCGTGAGCCGCACCGCGATTCGATCGGCGACGGCGGCCACCAGGTCGGTCCGACTGCGGAAGTAGTTTGACGTGGTCCCCTGTGGAACGGCGGCCTCCGCATCCACCGCGCGATGGGTCAGCCCCCGTCCGCCCTCCCGCGCAAGCACGGCCAGGGCAGCATCCGCGAGGCCGACACGACGATCGTCGTTGCGCGCCATCAGCGGCGCACGTACTGGTTGACCACCACGCCCGAGGCATACGAGGTGCTATCGCCCAGAATCCACGTCCGCGGGTCGTACGGCAGCCCCGCGAAGAGCGAGATCCCGTCGCCGAGCACTATGGGGTTGACCTTCACCACCAGCACATCGATCTCGTCGGCCAGTTGTCCGGCGAGGTCGCCGCCGCCGCACAGCCAGACTCCCACCGGGCTGTCGGCCTTGAGCCGACGCACCACGTCAACTGGCTCCGCGTCGGTGAACTCCACACCACCGGGACTGCCGCCCACCGGCCGTTGCGGATCATGAGTGAACACCACCTGCCGCAGATGCGGATACGGGTCGTGCACGCCGTAGGGAAAGCCGGCCGCATAGGTCCGCCAGCCCATCACCACGGTGTCGAATCGATCATTCGGCGCCGTACGACCCAGCGCGTCAAGTGCCGCGCCAGGCAGGGTGTCCGTCCAGTCCTCGGCGAGCATGTCGATGTGGTCGCCGACGACCGGGAAAGCACCGAAGTCGCCGTCAGGACCGGCGATCCTGCCGTCGATGGAACTGGCGACGAAGTACGTCAAGCTCACCATGGGCGACCTCCGCTTTCAGACACACGTATGGGTGACCGAAGACTACTACAGGTGTCGTACTTAGATTTCCGGAGACGTCACGCCGGCAGTTCCGGCGACGGGCGCGTGGTCAGGCGATACATGGCCAGCGCAATCGCGACAGCGGGGACAGCGGCCCAAGCCCAGTCGAGCCATCCGAGCAGGAACGTGGTCTCGGCGAGGAGGTGGCGAATCGCGGTGGTGAACTGGATGAGGAACAACGCGAGGAGGTGCCACCTGAAGTCGCGCAAGCGGCGCTCGCTGGCCAGCCACACGACCGGGATGATCAGCAGTACGGCGTCATAGAGCATGACGTGGGGAGCGCAGCAGACAGTCACCGTCGCAACCACGGCCAGGTCACGCAGTGGATCGGGACGTAGTTTCGCGAGCCAGAGCGCGAGCCCCGCAACACCTGCCGCCAGGACGACAACATCAATGCGCGACCAACCGGTAACGTCCGTGAGCAGCGCACTCACTGATTCCATCTTCCAGGTCTGGCCGACTTGAACGTGTTGGCCGAAGGTGGCGCTCGTCAGAGCCGTCCGCCACGCATCCAGCGCGTGGGATGGAAGGAACACGAGCGGAATGGCGAAGAGTGCCGCCCCGCCGACACCGAAGGCGGCGAGGGCGCGCCACTTTCGCCGGACGACCAACCAAACCGGGATCAAGAGCACGAGATGTGGTTTGAAGGCCGTCAAGGCGAACAGCACCCCCGCGGTGGCGTCGGCACCGATCCGAACCTGACGCAGGGCCACCACCCAGAGCAGCAGGAGGAACGGACTGTTCTGCCCGGAGCCGATCGCCTCGAACACCGCGGGCGAAGCGGCCACCACCAGCACGAACAGACCCACCGGCAGGTTCCGATCGCGCCGGACCGTCGGCCCGAGCATGCGTCCGACGAGGCACAGCGCGGCCAAGGACAACACGGTGAACGCGCAGGCGGCGAACGCGAACGGAAGCGCACCCAGTGGCGCGTAGAGGACCGCGACGAAGGGCGGTGCGACAAACCACGAGAGACCGTCCCGAAGCCCGGGCACAGTCTCCCGTTGGAGCTCGGCCTGCGCGACGGCGTCGTACAGGACTGCGGCGTGGCCGTCCGCCACGAGGTTGCCGCCAGTCCAGTAGGCGAGGAAATCGGGCAGCACGGCGCTGCCGCTCGCGGTCAGTGGCGGGTCGCCGAGCAGGATGTCGGCCGCCCACAACAGCGCGCTGAGAACCAGGATCATCAGCGGGTAGACAGTCAGCCGTTCACGCGTGAACAGCTGGTCGCCCCACGAGCGGGTCAAGCGCCCACCGCGCTCGCTGCTGGCGTCACCCACCCCGGCAGCCTAGATGGCCGGCCGTCACCCACTCAGAAGTTCGCGTAGACGTTCTGAACGTCGTCGCAGTCCTCGAGTGCGTCGATCAGCTTGATGATCTTGCCCTCGGTCTCAGCGTCGACCTCGACCGTCACCGACGGGACGAACGACGCTTCGGCCGAGTCGTAGTCGAGACCGGCTTCCTGCAGGGCCGTGCGGACCGCGACCAGGTCCGTGGCCTCACACACCACCTCGAACGAGCCTTCGAGGTCGTTGACCTCCTCGGCGCCGGCGTCAAGGACGGCCATCAGGACGTCGTCCTCGGACGTCGAGCCGTCCTCGTTCGGGACGATGATGACGCCCTTGCGGGAGAACAGGTAGGACACCGAGCCGGGATCGGCCATGGTGCCGCCGTTGCGCGTCATCGCGGTGCGGACCTCCATCGCGGCCCGGTTGCGGTTGTCGGTGAGGCATTCCACGAGCAGCGCAACCCCACCGGCCGCGTAGCCCTCGTACATGATCGTCGCGTAGTCGACTCCCCCACCGTCGCCACCGCCCCCGCGCTTGACCGCGCGATCGATGTTGTCGTTGGGCACCGAGGACTTCTTCGCCTTCTGGATGGCGTCGTAGAGCGTCGGGTTGCCCGCTGGGTCGGCGCCGCCGGTGCGCGCCGCAACCTCGATGTTCTTGATGAGCTTGGCGAACATCTTGCCGCGCTTGGCGTCGATGACAGCCTTTTTGTGCTTCGTGGTTGCCCACTTGGAGTGGCCCGACATGGCCCTGCCTTTCTCGGCGGGAGCGCGGTCGCGCCTCGCCCTTACCCGGTGATCAGGTCCAGGAAGTACTGGTGCAGGCGCAGATCGTCACTCACCTCGGGATGGAAGGACGTCGCCAGGACCTGTCCCTGCTGAACCGCGACGATCCTATCCCCGAGCCCTGGCACGGCCACGGTGGCGAGGACGTCGACGCCATCCCCCACCTCTTCGACCCAGGGCGCACGAATGAAGACCGCGTGCAGCGGACGCTCGAAGGCGGGATCGTCGATGTGGAACCGAACCTCGGACTCGAACGAGTCCACCTGCCGACCGAAGGCGTTGCGCCGGACGGTGATGTCGAGGCCGCCGAGAGTCTCCTGACCCTCGATGCCGTCGCGCAGACGATCGGCCAGCAGCACCATTCCGGCACAGGTGCCGAATGTGGGCATGCCGGTCTTGATCCGATCCGCCACGGCTTCGAAGACCTCGAAGGTTCGGGCCAGCTTGGCCATCGTCGTCGATTCCCCGCCGGGCAGGATCAGCGCGTCGACCTGATCGAGCTCACTGACCCGGCGTACCGCCATCGGATGGGCTCCGACCTGCGACAACGCACGCAGATGCTCCCGGACGTCGCCCTGCAACGCCAGGACGCCCACGGTCGGAGTACTCACATTGCAAGCCTACGGGCCGGACCTCGGCGATCGGCGAAGCCGACCGAGAGTGGGGTCCCATGCGACGGCGGTGGCGTGGGGGTGGACCATGGCCACCGCCGTCGCTCCCTCTCGGTTCCCTCCCGGTTGGGACGAGGAATCAGCGCCCCGAAATCGAGGCCACTACTCCTCGGGACGTCGCCGGCGACTCCCGGCACCTGCGACGCATGGCCCACCATACAACGAACCTGGGTGTCAGTTGTGCGAGCCGCAGGATGCAATCAATGCAGTGACGAAAGTGATCTCCTGCGTCAGGTCAGTCGACACCCAGGAACCGTTTGGCGCGGGCAGCCTGGCGGTCACGCGGATCGTGAACGTGCCGATGCCAAGGAGCCCGGAGGTGACTGCAACCTGCCGGGTCGCACCGTTGTCGGTGACGGTCAGCGAGCCCCCACCGTCGACGGACGCCACGTAGTCCAGCGCATACGGCGACGAAACCTCGTTCCAAACCACGGTGACGGTCTTGCCCAGCACGCCGGTCACGGTGCAGCTCACCCATACCGGTTTCGGGACGGTGTACGCCGCCAGCGTGCTCGAACCGGCCGTTGCGTCGTCGGTCCACGCCGCCAGCGTGGGCTGTGGCGCGACGACCGGTGTGGCCAGTGCCCCCAGCATGATCAAGCTGGCTCCCGCTGCCGACATCGCCCGACGCGAGGCCTTGCGTTTGCCACCCTTGGCGGGCTTGCCACTCTGGGCCGGCCCTTCGTCGTCGGGTTCGTCATCGCGCTTGGGTCGCTTCGGGCGGCTCCGCCAGTCGGCCGCCACCGTCACGGCCAGGAACGCCACGTACAGCCCGAGCACGAACAGGCCCAGGCGACTCGACGCCCACGCCGCGACGTACCCGGCGTAAGGAACGACGAGAACCTTCTTGCCGGCCTGCTTGACCATGTAAGCCTCGGGGTCGACGACATCGTTGGCATCACCCTTGAGCCGAAGCGTCGCCGTGTCGCCACGCAGCGTGATCTGCACGATCCGGTGCGTGACCAGCGTGCGGTCCAGCCGCCGGACGGTCACCACGTCCCCGCGCTTGAGTTCGGACGCCGGCGTCTTCTGCGTGATCAGCAACGAGCCGGTGGCGACGGTGGGTTCCATGGATCCGGACTGGACGACCAGCGGTGAGAGCCCGAACGTCAAGGCGGAGATCGCCAGGGCGATGCAGGCCAAGCCGCCGATCGCGCCCACGGTCAGGGCAACTTCCTTCAGACGACGAGGTATGGCCCGTACGACCGAGCCCATGCGGGAACGAGGTGTCCTGCTCATTGCGTCGCCGTGAAGGTGTAGGTGACGTTGGTCGATGTGCCCTGGAGCGACGACGACGCTCCGCTGGGCATAGAAACCTCGATGCAGAGGTTCTCCGAGGCGCTTGCGGCAAGCGACCGGCCTGTGCTGACCAGCGCATCGTCCAGGTCTGTGCCGGTGCCGGAGAGTTGTGACCCGGAGCAGGTCGCGCTCGGCGAGGAACCGCTGACGCTGCCGTTGGTCACCTTGACCGCCAAGGCGCTGGCAAGCGTCGAGTTCGAAACCGAGGTCGACGCGGTGTAGGTGAAGCCGACATTTCCGACGTTCTCGACCTTGAGCACGCCGGCGACGCTCTGCCCCGGAATCATGTTCGAGATGTTCAGCGTGGTGAAGCTGATGCTGTCGTCTGGGTCGTCCTGAAGTTCGAGGTCGAGCACTCCAGCGGTGATGGTGAGGCCGGTGACGGTCGCCTCATCGGTCCAGTAGGCGAACGTGCCGGCCGAGCCGATGCCGAGCGCGAGCCCGAGGCTCAAGACGGCGCGAAGCGGGACCGAACTCCACCAGTGGCGACGCCGCGGAGCGGTCGACAAGGAGCGGTCCGCGCCAGGTCTGCGAAGTGACCGCCGCTGCGCCCGTGAGGCTCGATGGCTAGACATCAGCCGAATCCTCACGCCGTGCCCGCCGGAAGATCGCGAGCCCACCGCCGATCAGAATCGCGGCCACCCACAGCACTTCGGGTCGCAGCGTGGACCCGCTGCCGGGCAGAAAGCCGTAGTCGTCGCTGTCGTCCGAGTCGTCGCTGTCGTCGGAACCGTCGTCAGACCCGTCGCTGTCGTCGCTGTCGTCGGGGCTCGGCGTGGCTGACGGCACCGCCTCGGACAACGTGACAAAGAAGGTCAGCGGCACCGACTTGGTCTTCGACTGATTGGTCGACGCCGGATCGAATACGGCGCGAACGTCGACGCGCACGATCCCCAGCCGGCTCACGGTGCGCGCAGTCAGCGCTTCGCTCGCCACCCCGTTCACGAGCTCGACCCACGGACCACCGTCGGCTCGCGCAAACAAGGCGATGTCCTCGTTCCCCAGCAGCTGGTCGGTGTCGGCAGAGCGGACCGCGATCGTGAGGTCGGCACCGGTCGGGCCCTGGTTGCGGACGAAGAATGAGCTGATCTCGTCGTCACCCGGCACCCAGCGAAATGCCGGGTCGAACAGGGGGTCGGACAAGGTGGTGGACCAAGTCGATCCGTCCTTGCTCAGTCCGATCTCGTCCGCGGCATGGGCCGTGCCGCTCCAGGGACCGACCAGAAGCCCGGCCAGCAGGAGGCCGCCGGCCACGAACGACGGTGCGTTCATGACATGACCTCCTCACTGTGGGTCGTACTGGATCGCTTGGCGTTGCGTCGATCACGCACCGCACTGACGAACATGAAGGCGGCGTAGCCAAGAAGCAGCGAGACCACGCCGTAGGTGACCGCCCGCCGGTTGGTGCCGCTGATGAAGTTGTTGACGTAGCCGAGCTTGGGAACCGAGTACAGGAGCTTGCCGCGAATCTGGACCGGTCGGACCGGCTTGGCATCGGCGACGTCGTTGGTGTCGCCACGAGTGGTGAACACCGGATCGCCTTCGAGGTCGATCCCGATCTTGACGATTCGGTGCGTCACCACCTGAGGCTTGCCGGACTCCAACTGGTAGGTGACGACGTCGCCGACCCGGAGGTCGTCGACCGGTGCAGGCTTGATGACGACCAAGGTCCCCGGCGGCAGCGACGGCCGCATCGATCCGGTGAGGATCGTGTACGGCGTCGCTCCCGCGAGGCGTGGCGCCAACACGGCTGCAGCCACCATGGCGACCGCGGCGAAGATCACGAACCAAGCAACAGCTTGGATCGACCAGGACGCCAGCGGGCGCATGCCCGGCTCCAGGCCGTTACGGGCTCGGATCGACCTGGACGGCGTTGATGACCAGGCCGTCAAGGGCGGTCGTGGAGACGCCTTGGGATTCGTTGTCCGCAATCGTGCCGAACGGCCATTCCACCGTGATGGTGACCGAGATCGGTCCCGAGGCCGTGATCGTGCCACCACCGGTGAGACCGGCAGTGATGTTGACCGCGTCACCCTCGACAAGGTCAGGCGTTGCGTCGTTGAACGCGGCCTCGGCCGTCGCCACCGATGCGTCATCGAGCGTGACGGTCGCCTCGATGTTGTCGCCGGTCAGTGTGATGGTTCCGGTGCACTCCTTGGTGACCGTGTCACCGGGCACCAGAATCGAAACGGGCGTAACACCGTCCAGCCAGTTCGCCCCGCAGGTCACGTCAGAGAGCTCCAGCGTGCCGGCAGTCAAGGTCCCGCCGTCGACAGTGTCCGTATCACTCCAGAAAGCGAGCGTTCCAGCACCGCCCAACAGGAGCACACCAGCGCCCGCGGCCGCGATCGCGCCTTTGGTTGACTTCTTCATAGTTGATCCTCTTCATGGGGATGGCAGAAACGCCCGTACAAGGACATTGTCCCCCGCCAGTAACACCCAATACCCGCAATTCGGGTGAAGTTAGGGTCAATTCGCCCCGTCAACAGGGCCGAAAGTCACACGATCGGCCGATGCCGGATCACCAACCGCGTTCGGCCAACCGATGAGGCTCCGGCACGTCCTCGACGTTGATGCCGACCATGGCTTCGCCGAGGCCACGCGAGACCTTGGCAATGACGTCCGGATCGTCGAAGAACGTGGTCGCCTTGACGATGGCCGCGGCCCGCTTGGCCGGATCGCCGGACTTGAAGATGCCCGAGCCGACGAAGACGCCTTCGGCGCCCAACTGCATCACCATGGCCGCATCGGCCGGGGTGGCGATTCCGCCGGCGGTGAACAGCACGACCGGGAGCTTTCCGAGCTCGGCGACCTCCTTGACGAGGTCATAGGGCGCCTGCAGTTCCTTGGCGGCGACGTAGAGCTCGTCGGCCGGCAGAGTCTGCAGCCGACGGATCTCGCCCCGGATCTGGCGCATGTGGGTGACGGCGTTCGAAACGTCTCCGGTACCGGCCTCGCCCTTGGAGCGGATCATGGCCGCGCCCTCGGTGAGGCGCCGCAGGGCCTCCCCCAGGTTGGTCGCGCCGCAGACGAACGGGACGGTGAACGCCCACTTGTCGATGTGGTTCGTGTAGTCGGCCGGCGTCAGAACTTCTGACTCGTCGATGTAGTCCACGCCCAGGCTCTGCAGGATCTGGGCTTCGGCGAAATGCCCGATCCGGGCCTTCGCCATGACCGGGATGGAGACTGCTTCGACGATGCCGTCGATGAGGTCGGGATCGCTCATGCGGGCCACGCCGCCCTGGGCCCGGATGTCGGCGGGCACCCGCTCAAGTGCCATGACGGCGACCGCGCCGGCATCCTCGGCGATCTTGGCCTGCTCGGCGGTGACGACGTCCATGATGACGCCGCCCTTGAGCATCTCGGCCATGCCGCGCTTGACGGGGGTGGTGCCGGTGGTCGGTTGTTCGCTGGTCACACGACCAGTTTAGGGGCGCAGACCGAGCAGCCCGTTGGCCGCACCGATGACCCCCGACAGAAGCGGGGCCGATCCCGCCTCGTCGGCGGCAACCTCGTCGGTGCCGTCGTCGCCGTCGGCCGAATCACCGTCGTCCCCGACCACGGCCGCCGGCACAACCGCCGCCGGTTCGGAGTCGGGGTCCGGCTCCTCGGACTCGCAGGTGGCGTAGGCGTAACAGGGCACCGCCGGCTCGTCGTACAGGGCCGGTGCGCTCACGACGGGATTGGGCAGCGGCCCGGGCAGGATCGCGAGCGTGCCCACGGCCGGCTGCAACAGCGTGAGGGCCGCGGCTGCGCTGGCCGGCGTGGCGACGCCGGGCATGATGCCGGTGAAGCACGCCGACTGCGGGATCCGGGTGATGTCGGCCGGCCCGTCATGGGTCAGCGCGTCGACGATGATCGCGTACGTGGCCGGCGAGATCCCGATCAGGACGTGATCCGAGACGTCCAGCGGACACAGTTCCTGGGTCTGGACGTTCGCGATCTCGCCCTCACCGGTGGTGAGACAGCTCGAGCAGTTGTCCGGGCCGCTGTTCGGGACGACGACCTCATCGAACCGGCTGTAGACATTCGTGTACGAGATCCCCTCGAAGGTCTCCGTACCGCTGTTGAGGGCCTGGATGAACTCCGAGTCGACGGCCTGCTGGTACACGGCCGGTCGGCAGCCGGCCTGGCCACACGCTGCGGACGTCATGAGCTTCGTCCCGTGGTTGGACGGCGCGAATCCCATGACGTCGTCGACCATCGGCCGGGTGTCGGGCCAGAATCGCAGCGACCAGCGCATCGACATCCCGCCCTGGCTCCAGCCCAGGATGTCGACCTTGCGGCCGGAGATCTGGTGCATGTGGCGAATGGCGTGGACGATGTACTGGCCGGCCACGTCGATCGGTCCCAGCGCCTGCTCCGGCAGGTCGATCGCGCACCACGGAATACCGAGCTGGTCGAGCGCGGGCTCCCAGTTCCAGGCAAAGCTCTCGGCACCGGTGGTGGCGGTGCCGGGGCTCAGCAGGACGGGATCCTTGGTGGCGTCGGTCACCGATTCGGTACAGGTCAGCGACGCAGCCAGCTCGTCAGCGGTCGGCGTGAGAGCCGGACCGGGACGGTCGAGCGGGGCGTAGGCAACCGCACCGGCCGGAGCAAGGCCGCCGACGAGCGCAGCCGAACAGAAGATTCCGACGAGCACGGGCAGCACATGTCGGGACAACCACCCATGACGCATGACCGAAGATTACGGGTTGAGGGCCTGCCTGCGCACCACAATCATCCGCTGAATCACGGTGATTCCGGCGGCCACGAGAAGCAGCCACAGAGCCAGCTCGGTGAGGATCGGCAGGTTGAAGATCGCGTTGAATCCGGTGGCCACGAGGATGAGCACAAGTCGTTCCGCCCGTTCGGCGATGCCCACCTTGGCCGTCATGCCGAGGCTTTCCGCCCGCGCCCGGACGTACGACGTGATGCTGCCGAGCACCAGGCAGCCCAGGGAGACGTAGACGTACAGCAGCGGCGCGCCGAGTGTCGTCTCGGCGTGCGGTCCGACGTAGTAGAGCAGCAGGCCGCCGAAGATCGCTGCATCGCCGAACCGGTCGAGGGAGGAGTCCAGGAACGCCCCCCAGTTCGACGACGTGCCGCTCTTGCGGGCCATGTAACCGTCGAGCAGGTCGCTGAAGACGAAGGCCGTGACGACCGCGACGCCGAACCCCAGTTCCCCGCGCGGGAAGAACCACAGCGCGCCGCCCATGACGCCGAGAGTGCCGACGATGGTGACCTGGTCGGGGGTCACGCCGACCCGCAGCAGGAAGTCGGCAACGGGTGCCCACAGATTCGTCCAGAACTCGCGGAATCGCTGCAGCATCGGTTCAGCCCCCCGTCGTGTCCCACGCCTTGGCCAACAGCGCCCGCGTCTCGTCGAGCAGCTGTGGCACCGTCTTGGTGCGGCCGATGATCGGCAGGAAGTTCGCGTCGCCACTCCAGCGCGGGACGACGTGCTGGTGCAGGTGCGCCGCGATACCGGCGCCGGCCACGCCACCTTGGTTCATACCGATATTGAATCCGTGCGGCTGGCTGACCGCACGCATCACGGCCATGGCGCGCTTGGTGAGCTCGGCGACCTCGACCGTCTCGGCATCGGTCAGGTCGGTGTAGTCGGCCACGTGGCGGAAGGGGCAGATGAGCAGGTGGCCGGGGTTGTACGGGTACAGATTGAGCACCACGTAGGCGGACTCGCCGCGATGGACGGTGAGTCCCTCGACGTCGTCGAGCGTCGGGATGCGGCAGAACGGGCACTCGGCCTCTTCGTCCGACTCCGGCTTGTTCTCGCCCTTGACGTAGGCGATGCGATGCGGGGTCCACAGCCGCTGGAACGCGTCCGGCTCCCCCACGCCGTCCACCACGTCGTGCCCTGAGTTCATCGAAGGGTCGTCCTCGGTCACGTCAGACTTGGGCTTTCGACTCGACGGCAGCGACGATGCGCTCGATGGCCTCGGCGACGGCGACGCCGTTCTCCTGCTCGCCGCTGCGGAAGCGGAAGGAGACGGCGCCGGACTCGATGTCGTTGTCGCCGGCGATCAGCATGAACGGGATCTTCTGAGTCTGGGCGTTGCGGATCTTCTTCTGCATCCGCTCGTCGGAGTGGTCGACCTCGACCCGGATCCCGCGCTTCCGCAACTGAGCCGCGACGTCGACCAGGTAGTCGCTGTGCCGCTCGGCCACCGGAATGCCGACGACCTGCACCGGTGCCAGCCACGGCGGGAAGGCGCCCGCGTAGTGCTCGACCAGCAGCCCGAGGAAGCGCTCGATCGAGCCGAACTTGGCCGAGTGGATCATGACCGGCTGCTGCCGTGATCCGTCCGGCGCGACGTACTCCAGCTCGAATCCCTTCGGCTGGTTGAAGTCGTACTGGATGGTCGACATCTGCCAGGTGCGCCCGATGGCGTCCTTGGCCTGGATGGAGATCTTGGGTCCGTAGAAGGCCGCGCCGCCCGGATCGGGGACGAGCTCCAGTCCGGTGTCCTCGCCGGCCTTGCGCAGAACCTCTGTGGCCAGCGCCCAGTCCTCGTCGGACCCGACGAACTTGTCCGGCTTGGCGTCGTCGCGGGTGGACAGCTCGAGGTAGAAGTCGTCGAGGCCGAAGTCGCGCAACAGGCCGAGGATGAACTCCAGCAGGTGCTTGATCTCCGCCGGCGCCTGCTCAGGTGTGACGTACGAGTGCGAGTCGTCCTGGGTCAGGCCGCGCACCCTCGTCAAGCCGTGGACCACGCCGGACTTCTCGTAGCGATACACCGAGCCGAACTCGAACAGCCGCAGCGGCAGCTCCCGGTACGACCGCTGCCGCGACCGGTAGATGAGGTTGTGCATCGGGCAGTTCATGGCCTTGAGGTAGTAGTTCGAGCCCTCGAACTCCATCGGCGGGAACATCGTGTCCGCGTAGTACGGCAGGTGGCCCGAGGTGTGGAAGAGGCCCTCCTTGCTGATGTGCGGAGTGCCGACGTACTCGAAGCCCTCCTCGATGTGCCGGCGGCGGACGTAGTCCTCCATCTCCCGCTTGATGACGCCACCCTTGGGATGGAACACCGCCAGCCCGGAGCCGATCTCGTCCGGGAAACTGAACAGGTCGAGCTCCGAGCCGAGCCGGCGGTGATCACGCCGCTGGGCCTCGGCCAACCGGTTCAGGTAGTCGTCGAGTTCCTCTTTGCTCGGCCAGGCGGTGCCGTAGATGCGCTGCAGCTGCTTGTTCTTCTCGTCGCCGCGCCAGTAGGCGGCCGCGCTGCGCATCAGCTTGAACGCCGGGATGCGCTTGGTCGTCGGCAGGTGCGGGCCCCGGCACAGGTCTTTCCAGGCCAGTTCGCCGTCGCGGCGCAGGTTGTCATAGATGGACAGGCCGCCTTCACCGACCTCGACGCTCGCACCTTCGGCCGCGTCGGCCGCCGATGACTTCAAGCCGATCAGCTCGAGCTTGTACGGCTCGTCGGCCAGTTCGGCGCGGGCCTCGTCGTCGAGCACCTCGCGGCGGTCGAACTTCTGGCCTTCCTTGACGATCTTGCGCATCCGGGTCTCGATCTTGTCGAGGTCCTCAGGCGTGAACGGCTCGGCGACATCGAAGTCGTAATAGAAGCCGTCCCGGATGGGCGGGCCGATGCCGAGCTTGGCGTCCGGGTAGAGATCCTGGACGGCCTGGGCCATGACGTGCGCCGTCGAGTGCCGCAGGATGTCGAGCCCGTCCGGCGACTCGATGGTGATCGGCTCGACGTCGTCGTCCGGCTGCAGCTCGTACGCGAGATCCTTCAGCTCACCGTTGACGCGAGCGGCGATGACCGCCGGGTTGTCGGCGAACTGCTCCCAGGCCTTCGTTGGCACGGTCATCCTCCACTCTGGCGACCCCTACGGCTGGGTCGCGCTCTTGGCACCAAGCCTACGGGCGAGGGACGACCTCGGAGAGCACGGGCTCGAGCGGGAACAGGGTGATGCCTGAGCCGACCGGAACGTGATCGGACGAGTCGGCCGGCGCCGTGAACTCGAAGTCCCGCACCAGCTCGGCGATGGTCGCCAGCGACTCCAGCATCGAGAAGTGCTGCCCGATGCAGGCGCGCGGCCCGGCACCGAAGGGCAGCCAGTCGTACCGGCCGATGTCCGGGTTGCCAAGAAAGCGATCGGGATTGAAGCGATCGGGCTCCGGCCACAGGTCGGCGCGGCGGTGAATGCTCCAGACCGACAGGACCACATCCGAGCCGGCCGGGATGTCGTAGCCGCCGATGGTGGTGTCCTCCACGGCTCGGCGGCCGGTGATCGGCGCGGCCGGGTACAACCGCATCGTCTCCTTGAGCACGGCCGTCGTGTACGGCAACTCACCGATCAGCTGTGCGGCGGTGGGCGGGTTGTCACCGAGGACGTCCTTGACCTCGTCGCGCACCTTCTGCTGGATGTCCGGATGCCGCCCCAGCAGGTGGAAGGCGAAAGTCAGCGACATCGACGTGGTCTCGTGGCCGGCGAGCAGGAAGATCAGGATCTGCTCGCGGACCTCGTCGTCGCTGAGCTGGTCGTCGCCGTCCCTGGCCGCCACCAGCAGGCTGGCGAGATCGTCGCCGGTGCCGTCGGACGCACGTCGCTGGGCGATGACGTCGTCACAAAGTGCGAACAGCTCGGCCCGACTCGTCCGCACACCGCTTCCCATCGGCAGCGGCAGCCCGAACGGCATCGGGATGTTGGCCCGCTGGATGACGGCCCCGTTGAGCTCCGCGAACCGGAGCATGACCCGATCCTCCTGCTCCGCGGTCAGATCTGCGCCGAACAGGACGCGGCACACGACCTTGAGCGTGTAGCGCATCATCACTGCGCCGAGATCGACCGCGGGCCCGTCGGTGCGCAGGTGGCGCTTGAGGTCGTCGAGCTCCGTCAGGATCGGGGCGACGTAGCCGTCGACACGTGCACGGGTGAAGATCGGCTGGATCAGCGCCTTCTGACGTCGCCAGTCCTCGCCCCACGACGTCAGCAGGCCGTCTCCGATGATGAGCCGGATCTGCCGATAGACCCGGTTCTCCTTGGGGAAATTCGTGTACGACTTGGCACTCAGCAGCAATTCGGCTGCTTCTGGCGAATGCGTCAGGAATGCCTCGACGCCGAGGCCGGGCGGGCCGATGCGGAGCCGGACAACGTCGCGGCCGGGCTGATAGGTGGAGGCGAAGAATCCGACCTGGCTCTCACGGAGCTGACGCAGGGCGGCCAAGCCGGAGACCTCGTGGACAGGAGGCAGGTTCACGAGCCCACCGTAGCCGGGGGCTCAGTCGCCGGCCCGGCGAAGAATCTGGTGTGGGCGTGATCGCAAACGCTGCGCGTTTGCTCAACGCCCACCCTCGTCGGAGCAAACGAACGAGCAAGCTCGTTCGATGCTCGCTCCTCGGGTGGGCGTACTTGGGTTCGAACCAAGGACCTCTTCGGTGTGAACGAAGCGCGCTACCACTGCGCCATACGCCCCAGATCGTGCGGCTGTAGACATTAACGTATCGCGCGTGACCGCACCCACCCTGACCGCGTCGAGCCGTTCCAACTCGCCGGCGGTGAAGTACGCGAACCTGGCCGTCAAGCTCGGACTCGTCGTGCTGATCGTGATGTCCCTGATCGACCCCGATCTGGGTGGCGTGAAAGCCAAGGCGGGCGGTTCGCGCGCGTTCGTCTACCCGCTGGCGATGCTGCTCGTCCCGGCACTCTGGTGGGCGTTCTACCGCGCCAAGTCCTTCCCCTGGCTCGGAGACCTGTTGCTGTGCCTCCCCTGGTTCACCGACACCCTCGGCAACCGGCTGAATCTCTACGACACGGTCAGCTGGTTCGACGACTGGATGCACTTCATGAACTGGGGCTTCCTGACCGCCGGGTTCCTCGTCATCACCTTGCCGCGCGGCCTGCCGTGGTGGCGGGCCCTGGAGCGCGGGCTCGCGTTCGGGATGACGACGGCGGCGCTGTGGGAGATCGCCGAGTACCTGACCTTCATCCGGTGGTCGCCCGAGCTCGCCACCGCCTACGAGGACACCCTCGGCGACCTCGTGCTCGACCTGGCCGGAACCGTTCTCGCGGTCATCCTCGTCTGGGCCTCCCGTCGCTCGAGCCCCGAAACTGTCACCGGCGTGTGATCAGATGAAAGTCGATTGAAGCACCACGCCGACTATTGATCAGGGAGCCCTCATGCCACTCGCCATGGACGTGAAGATCGAACTCATCCACCTGCCCGTCACCGATGTCGATAGGGCCAAGGCCTTCTACGTCGACCAGTGCGGCTTCAACGCCGACCATGACGTGCGGGTCCATGACGGTCTGCGCTTCGTCCAGATCACCCCGCCCGGCTCGGCATGCTCGTTTGCGTTCGGCGAGGGGCTGGGAAACACCATCGAGCCGGGGTCGCTCGATGTCATCCAGGCCGTCGTTCCCGACGCCGACGCAGCACTCGCGCAACTGCGCGACGCGGGCATCGATGCCGACGGTGTCGACGAGCAGGCGTGGGGCCGGTTTGTGACCTTCGCCGACCCCGACGGCAACAAGTGGACGCTGCAGCAACTGCCACCCCGGGACTGACCCCGACTCGCGCTTTACCCCGTTTGGGCACCCCCGAGCCCATCGGCTAAGGTTGCGAGTCGCCCCGTGAGGGGCAGTGCGGATGTAGCGCAGTGGTAGCGCATCACCTTGCCAAGGTGAGGGTCGCGGGTTCGAATCCCGTCATCCGCTCGGAGATCGGGTCTCGACCCATCCCGCGGTGGGTTGGCCGAGAGGCGAGGCAACGGACTGCAAATCCGTCTACACGGGTTCAAATCCCGTACCCACCTCGAGACCGGCCACAATTGAATATGCAGTACTCACTCTTGGGCGATTGGCGCAGCGGTAGCGCGCTTCCCTGACACGGAAGAGGTCACTGGTTCAAACCCAGTATCGCCCACCAACGAAAACCCTCGGAATCCCAGCGATTTCGAGGGTTTGTTGTTTAGTCACGTAGGCACTACGTAGACAACGATGCGTCCGGCCTGATGGATACCGGTGCGCTGCGATCCGCTCGGTAACCCGTTACCAAGTCGCCAGCCGAGTTCCGGGAAGCTCTCGACCAGCTCATCGAACTCCTGGAAACGCGGTTCCTGCGGCGCGCCCCGGCGCTGGGCATCCAGCGTCAGGTTGAAACGGTCCCGGTGGGGTAATTCGACTCTCAAGGACCCAACGGACACCGGAGGACACATGAAGACCTTGAACTGGAGGCTCGCTTTCGCGGCCCTCATCGCATGCGTAAGCGCACTCGGACTCGCCGGGTGCCCCCAGCAGGAAGAACCGGACGATACGCCTACGTCGGATGTGGTGCCCGACAACGACACCACAGATGACACCACAGATGACACCACAGATGACATCAACGATGAGGACATGCCAGCCGAGGACATGAATGATGAGGGGCCCCTGGATGACGCCACGGGCAACCCAATGGACGACGGCACCGACGACGCCACGGAGACTCCCACGCCATAGTCGCGGCTCAGCACGGTGAACGACCCCTCGGCCCATGCGGTGCCGAGGGGTCGTTCACGTCCGGGAAGGTCTGAGGCCGACCTAGAACTGCCCGGGGACGGCCGCCCAGGGCCCGATCCGCAGCCGCCGCGTTCACTGTTCGGAGTCGAATCTGCTTAAGCGCGGGTCGACCATGCCGCGAAGGTCAGTGACGGCGGCGGGAAAGCACACCCTCACCGTTCTCGGGTGCGGTGAGGGCGTGCGTCCGGTTTCGGCTGTGGGGCTCTACCGGCTTGGGAGTGAACATACTCGCGGTGGGTACATGGGCGAAAGGTCCGCACCACGCCAAGAACTCGGGTGGTGCGGGCCGCCATGTCCAGCCCTCGCGCCGCCCGTCGATCACGACCACGGCGGGGCGGATCGGCCATACAACGCTCACCTGCGCAGCCGTTCAACCGCCCCGGCCTATGGTGGAAACAACCTGCCACCTGAAGCTGGGGCCTCTCGGGCTGTAGTCGGGACGGCAAATGACGGGATACCCCATTACGAATTCGGCTTGGCTTCTCCAGATCTACCGGATGACGGACGCAGCCACACTGGCATCGGCCGCGGACCTGCTCAACGGCATCGGCGGGTTCGGCGTCGACGCCCGCACCAGCGACAACGGCTCGTTTCTGGCCGTCGAGTGTGGTGAGCCGGCTACCGCTGTGAGGGTCTACGAGATTGTCGTGCTGATGGACCCGGAAGCCGAGTTGATCGAATCAACGACCGGCCCGCACCAGCAACAAATACCGCCGCCGCCCGACCCCAAGGGCAGTGCGCACGTATACCGGGAAGCGCTTCAGGCACTCCGAGCGGACACTGCGGCGAAGAACGCTGCAATGGTCCAGCGGTTGGAAGACATCGTCGAACGGCTGGTTGCGCTGATCGAGGCCGCTGAGGATGACGGTCGCAAGCAGTTCGCGGCGGAATACCGACGAATGCTCACCAGGGTGGAGCAGGATCTGGATGACGCAAAGGCGGCCGTCGCAAACGTTGGTCACTAGTTCCCCGCCGGTCACGGCGACGGCGGGGCGGCGGTAAGCGCCCAGGCCCCCGCAACAAAATCAGTCATCGCGTGTTGCTCGCCGCGCCGAGGGATGGCGAAGCTCGGCGCGGGTACGCCTCGATTCCAGCCGTCGGAGTTCCCGCGGGCTGGATCACGTCTCCGAAAGGGATAAACATGGTTCTGACCATCGTCTGGTTTCTGATCGTCGGTCTGGTTGCCGGGCTCCTCGCACGCGCCCTCGTCCCTGGCAAGGACGCGATGGGGATCCTGCCCACGCTGGTCCTCGGCGTCGTCGGGTCATTCGTGGGTGGTGCCATCGCGGCGCTCTTCACCGACCGCAAGGTGCTCGACTTCAACACGTCAGGAATCCTGCTGTCGATCGTCGGCGCCATCGTCGCGCTGTTGATCTACAACCGGATCGCCGCCTCTCGCGGTGGTCCAAGCACGGTCTGACCCCTCGAGGAAAAGGCCTCAAGGCCTTACCCGTTGGTCACCGTCGCGTTCGGTGACTTGAACCGCCCCGCTGGTCACGATGACGGCGGGGCGGTTTTCATGCTGCGCCCGGCCGTGCCTCAGCGCATGTGTAGACGCTCCGCGGGGTATTTGAGCTGCGTGACCTCGCTCCTGCCCTACTTGATCGCCCTGGGGTTCGCCCCCGTAGGCGCGATGCTCCTGCTGACCATCGTGACGCGCCGCGAGAACTCGTCGCCCAAGCGGTGAGCCCGGTCAGGATTCGTCCGCTGGGCGGAGCGGCAGGCTGCCTGGCCATGATCGCCATCTCGGTGATCTTGTCCGTCGTGCTGACGGTCTTGGCCAACTGGATCCTCTGACGGACGCTAGGGGTTCAGGCCGGTGGAGGTTGATTGGCCGGCCGGGCTGGTCGGAGCCTCCGGCGCGTCACGGGTCGAGTAGCTGACCGCCAGCACCGCACCCGCCAGGTAGAGCGCGACCACGACGACGCCGTAGACCAGTCTCCGCGAGATCTGGTGTTCGCCGACCTTGAACACCTTGCGGGTGTCGATCGGTTCGGCGACCAGTGCGCTCATCCCGAGGTGGGCCAGTTCGAGGCGGGCACCCGCATCGGGATGCCCGAGCTTGAGCACAACGGGGACGTTCTCCAGCGTGATCGTTTCAATCGGCTCCCCGCGGTGAAACGTGCCGTGCGAGGAAGCATTCCTGTACATCCAGCCATCCGACGTCGGCTCGACGTGACCGTGCACGCGGGAACACGCCGGGTCGGCGACCACGACGTCGTTCTCCGGCATACGGCCGACCGAAACGGCGGCAGAGTGCGGGAACTGAACCCGGGCGGTACCCACCTGAACGATCAGATTGGGTCCAGTCGATGGAGGTTCGTCGTCCGGGTCGAGGTCGCTGATGGCGGGCGCAATCATCGTTTCGGCATAGGCGGGGCTTGCTTCAGCAGGTGTCGTGTCGTCTGCCTGCGGGACGGGCACGGCGTCGATCATGAGACTGGTGCCCGATTCCGGTGATCCCAGGTGCACCGTCACCGGAACGGAGATGCGCTGCTCCTCGATCCGCTCGCCGTCGATGAACGTCCCGTTCAGGCTGCCGAGGTCGACGAGCGTCCACGTGAGTCCGGTGCGCCGGAGCTCTGCATGGACGCGGGACACGGACTCTCCGCGGACGACGATTCCGTCCGGTACGTCGCGGCCAATCTGGACGACGTCCTGATCACGGAGGGTGACGTTGCGTCCCTCGACCTCGATGCGGAGTTCCCCACCTTCGGTTTTCGACCCGTCGGCGCCCGTCGTTTCGGCAGCGGCTTCTTCCATGCGCCCCTGCGTACACTCACCCCTGCCCTCGAGTTTTTCGTCGCTCATGGTCCCTCCGCACTCTGCTGGCGACGTCCGTCGCGCCCAAGTCGATTACCCAGCGGCCGCGGGATTCACGCCTTTCGCATGCTGGTCGGCGACAGTCACCCGGGCGCGCGCCGGTACGTCGATCGGGCGGCTTCTGCCATATTCCTGCGGCGATGCAGATATGGGTCTAGCGTCCGGTGCACACACCTGAACGGAGTTGACCCAGTGCGTCGGATTCTTGGTGCTGCCGTGGTGGTGTTCGGGTCGTTGGTCAGTGTGGCTTCGCCTGCTGGCGCGGCGAGTGGGCCGTGGGCGAGCATCGCCGCCGGCCAAACCCATACGTGCGCCATAAATGCGTCCAAGACGCTTTACTGCTGGGGCGCCAACGCTTCGGGCCAACTCGGGGACGGCACCGACATGGTTCGCAGAGTGCCGACGAAGATCAGCACGGCTGGCATCTGGGTCAGCGTCGCCGCTGGCGGGGCCCACACCTGCGCGATCACGACCGGCAAGTCCTTGTACTGCTGGGGCTACCGTGATCACGGCCAGATCGGCAACGGCACCACCGAGCCCCTGCAACAGTTCACGCCAAAGCGGGTGGGCGCTGCCGGCGTTTGGGCCACCGTCAGCACAGGTTTCGCCCACACCTGCGCGATCACGACCAGCAAATCGCTGTACTGCTGGGGCTGGAACGATTTCGGCCAGATCGGCGTCGGCGTCGCCGGCGATCAGCTCCGTCCCAAGAGGATTGGTACGGCCGGAGTTTGGGCCAAAGTGACCACCGGCGGGGCCCACACCTGCGCCGTCAGCACCGGTAAGTCGCTGTACTGCTGGGGCTACAACCTTGACGGCGGGATCGGCGACGGGTCCAACGTCAACCGGCCTTCACCGAGGCTGATTGGTGCGGCCGGAGCATGGGTCGGCGTGAGTGGAGGCGGCCGCCACACCTGCGCCGTCAGCACCGGAAAGTCGCTGTACTGCTGGGGTCTGAACGACTCGGGCCAAGTCGGCGACGGCTCGACCGACAACCGGACCAGACCAAAGCGGGTCGGTACGGCCGGAGCGTGGGCCGGTGTGAGCGCAGGTGAGCAACACACGTGCGCCCTCAGCTCCGCCAAGACGTTGTACTGCTGGGGGTTGAACGCCTCAGGTCAGGTCGGCGACAACACCTTCGACACACCGAAACTGGCTGCCCGGAAGGCCGGACCAAGCGGCGTCTGGAGCACCGCCAGTGCCGGAGCCTTTCACACGTGCGGAATCACCACCGGCAGAGCCCTCTACTGCTGGGGCGACAACTCCAACGGACAGATCGGCATTGGCAACCGCGTCGATCAGCCCTATCCCACGCCTGTTCCCTGATCGGCGTCCGCCGGGCCCAGCGTGACCTGCGGTTCAGGCGATTTGCTTGTGAACGGTTGGGTAGTCCAAGCACAAGGCGGCCGCCGTGTGGGTGCACCCGCACCGCAGGCCGGGACGTCTCGGGCGTCGGGAACGGCCGGTTCAAACCAGGAGCCGGTCGTTCTGCCGAGTTTCATCGAGGGCCTGCCGGGTACCCCTCCACCATGATGACCTCGGTACTGATCAGCCTGCTCCCGGTCCTCCTCGTACCGGTGGCGCTCACGATCGTGCTGTTCGCAGCTCGCATCGGGCGCTCAGCGCCATCGGCACGTTGACCAGATCTACAACGCCTTCAACGCGTCGATGAGGTACAGCACGCCCACGAGCGTCCACACGGCGAGGAAAGCAGTCACCAGTAGCGGGTTCGCATCTCTTCCGAAGTAAGCCATTGTCCAGTCCCTTCTGTTGCAGTGGAGATACCCGCTTCGGCCCGTCTGCATGTCCGTCGCCAGGCGTTGATCAGGGATGGCCGACTTTCACCGCGGGCATGCCCCCGCCCCCATCGGGTAGTCACCGGGGGTCAAACGAAGGGACGAGACAATGGGTATTGGTGGCGGAATCACGCTGATCGTGTTGGGCCTGATCTTCCTGTCAGGCGTCATTCAGGTTGATATCCCAGGCCTCAACGAAGGCGCGCTGGGCCTCATTCTGGTCCTCGGCGGAATCGCCGCGATCGTGCTCGCGCAGACCATCTGGCGCGACCGCAGGGTCGCCGGCGACACGTACGTGTCGCGACCGGGCACCGAGCGCGTCGTCGAGCGCGAAGTGATTGAAACCGACGTCGAGCGGCCGGAGCGCTACTAGGCACAACCCGCCCTCGACCAGGGCCGACAACAGCAGCGGCCCCGCCTTCCATGGCGGGGCCGCTGCTGTTGTGTCGTGTCTCTTGTGCCGATGCGAGCGGCAGGAGTACAAATGTCCCGCCAAGCCGCAACGGTTGCGTGCTGCATGAGAGTTGGGTGGACGACATGTGGCTGATCCAGATCTTTGACCTGCATCCGGAAAGCCTCCAGCAGGTGGAGGATGCGATCCGGGCCATGGACGGCGTCGGCCTTGCCTCGGCGGTACGCGACGGCCAGCCCTACGTCGTCGTGGAATGCCCGACGCAAGGCGATGCGATCCGCGTACAAAGTGCGGTCGCAGCTGCCGACCCAGCGGCGATCGTGGTCTCCACGACCGATGGCGCCGGTGAGACCCAAGAGCTCGTGGGTCTCTAGGACGCCAGCGGAGTCCTTCACACCCCAAGCCGATGCACAACCGTCATCTTCCTGACCGGGTCCGACGGTGGGCGCTGGGTAGTCAGTACACGAGCTCCGAAGCAGGCGCGCATGCTGAGGGCTTGAGGTGTCTCGGCACCGGAGATGGTCGGTTGAACAAAACAGCCGGCCATTTTGCCGACTGAACGGGCGTCAGAGGGCGTCCGGGTCCTCCCGCACGACCTCACGTTCGACCACGCGGCGCGGCGTCGGCGACGGCGGAGACGCCGGACGTTCGACGATCTCGCGTTCGACAACGCGATCCTGGGCCTGCGGACGCTCCACCTCGCGTTCGACGACCCGCTGAGTCGGTGGGCGCTCAACTTCGCGTTCGACGACCCGCTCCCTCGGCGCCATCGGGCGCGCCGTTGGGCCGGCGACACCTCCGGCACCGCCCATCATGCGCACAAAGGCGACAACAGCGATGACAACGAGCAGGATCAGCACGATCGTGGCGACAGAATTCATGGCCTCGTCCTTTCGAGTTGCGTCTCGAGTACCCGTCCGGCGCGGCTCCATTCGAGCGGCGACAGACAAAAAGCGGCCGGCCCCAGGGCAGGAGGTGCCTTAGGGCCGGCCAACTCGTCGTCCGCCCTCACCCCGGGTCACGGGTTGAGGTGCGGAAACTCATGAATCTAGACGGGAGGACCCTGAACGTCGCGTTCAACGACGCGCGTCGTCCCACCTCGTCGCCAGATGGTCATGGAAAGAACAATCGAGATGATGCCCGCAATGACGAGGATCCACCCCAGCGTGTACTCGTTGACCCACGGCATATCGACCTGAATCGTTCCGGTCAACAAGATCAATCCCAACACGCCAAGCACAATTCCAGTTCCGATACCCATCGTTCTGTCCTTCCGTGTTTGGACGTGAGCACGCACCTTGACATCGCGCCCTACACCAAGTGATACCCCCAAAGCCGGCTTGCATGCGAGGTTTTCGACGAAGCATGCATCGCAACGTTGTGGGGTATCCGTCTCGACGTGACCGCGCTTCTCCCCTACCTGCTCGCGCTCGGCCTCGTGCCGTTGGGGTTTGCGCTCCTGCTCTTCGTCTTGACCCGCCTGGAGAGCTCGCTACCGTCCGACCGCGGGCACTCGCTCGAGTTCGTCCTGCCGACGCCTGCGGAACTCACGCGCATCGAGGTTGGTTACATTTCAAGATCGCCAGTGATGCAGCGCGACGGAACACCGCCGAATCACTAGGGTTGGCCCATGTGGGATTGCAGTCCCGGAGCGCGGGAAGAGGCGGTCCTCCGGCAGGGCCTCTTGGCTGTTCACCCTGATCTGGCCGCCCAGGTGACGGCATCGGGCACGGTCATCCTCGAGACCAAGCGGGACGGCGTTCGGCCACACGGACTCGGCCTCTTGGCCGCGACCGAAGAATCGCTCATCTACTTCGAGGACGAAGTCTCGATTCTGGTCTTCCCTTGGGCGGAGATCTCTGACCTGAAGATCCGCCGAAAGATCCACGGCCGCCGCATCGCCCTTTCGACCGGCGGCGAGGTCATCAAATTCGCCGACGACTCCGGTCAGCTGGCGTTGACCCTCCACCAGGACTGGCTCCGCCGGCAGGACGGCTGACCCCCAGCCCATGGGTCTCAAAGCGCTGTGGATTGCATTCGGTGCTGCCACGTTCTATGTCGTCGGAGCGGTCGCCGTTCCTGGACTCATCGTCCTGCTACGCGGTCGCGGGGTTGAGATTGGGACCGAGGCAGCAACCAATCTGACGCGTCTGGCCGCGCTCCTGGCCTCGGCGCTCGGCGGGGCACTCGGGTTGCGGCATGCGCAGAAGGTCACGGAGAGACGCAGCGAAGGGTGACTTCGAGGGTCGCCTCAGTCACCGGGCTGGCTGCAGTCGGCCTTGTCCAAGCCCCACTCGATGTAGGCGACGAGGTCGGCGCTGCCCGACCCGTACAACCGCTTCTTGGCCTCGTCGATCGCGCGCGCTGTGGCCAACTCTGCCTGCAACGCATCGCAGTCCTTCTTCGCGATGTTCTCGTCGAGCCGCTTCTGCACGGTGGCGGAGTACTTGCCGCCCCAATCGACCGGCGGGGCGTCGTTTCCGCACCCGGCCAGGACAAGCAGACTCAGCGCGATCGAGCAGGCAGAAGTGCGCATGGTTCGCACCTTAGCGGTCGTCACAACCTCGCCCTATCGACTGTGGAAATACCGGCGAGGTAAGGTTAGGCGAGCCTTACCATTCCCTGCTGACGAGGTCATCAACTCATGCGCCTGCCCATTGCCGCCGTCCTTGCCGCCACCGTCGCCGCCACGCTCTCGGCGTGCGGAACCGGAGACTCCCCCGAACCACGTTCGATCACCGTGTACAACGCACAGCACGAGGAACTCCTCGTCGAGATGGCCCCGATCTTCGAGAAGGAGACCGGCATCAAGGTGCGCCTGCGCAACGGCAAGGACTTCGAACTCGGCAACCAACTGGTCGCCGAAGGCGACAAGACGCCCGCCGACGTCTTCCTGACCGAGAACTCGCCGGCGATGTCGCTGGTGGAGGCCAGGGGCCTCTTCGCTCCCCTGCCGACGCGCACGCTCGCCAAGATCCCGGCGCAGTACCAGCCGCGCAGCGGCAACTGGACCGGCTGGGCGGGTCGCGCGACCGTTCTCGTCTACAACGCCGAGGACGTCAGCCAGGACGATCTGCCGGCGTCGATCATGGACCTCGCCGACCCGGCGTGGAAGGGACGCACCTCGTTCTCGCCGTCGGGCGCCGACTTCCAGGCCATCGTCAGTGCCGTCCTGCAGCTCAAGGGCGAGAAGGCCACCGCCGCGTGGCTCAAGGGACTCAAGGCGAACGGCACGATCTACCAGGGCAACAACGTGGTCATGAACTCGGTGAACGACGGCCAGGTCGACACCGGCGTCATCTATCACTACTACTGGTACCGCGACCAGGCTGAGGCCGGCCAGAACAGCAACAACGCCAAGCTGCACTACTTCGGCAAGAAGGACCCCGGTGCGTTCCTCAGCGTCTCCGGCGCCGGCATCCTCAAGGCCAGCAAGAACAAGGCCGACGCACAGAAGTTCGTCGACTTCCTGGTCAGCGAAAAGGGACAAAAGGCTCTGGCCAGCAGCTACGCGCTGGAGTACCCCTTAAATCCGGCAGTCTCCCTCAGGCCGCCGGTCAAGCCGTTGGCAGAGCTGGACCCGCCCACGGTTGACGTCACCAAGCTCAACGGACCGAAGGTCATCGAGCTGATGCAGGAAGCCGGACTCCTCTGACCGTCCTCGAATTCGTCGATGTCGTACGACGCGCGCGCCCCGGGCGACCGTCGTACGGGCTGCTCGCTGCGGCAGCAGCGGTGGCACTGTTCACGCTGCTGCCGCTCCTGCACGTCGTGGGGTACTCGGCCGGGGTCGGACTCGACGTGGTGCGGGCCGAGCTCTTCCGGCCCCGGATGGCGTGGCTGCTCTGGCACAGCGTGGCACTGGTCCTCGGCGGGGTGGCACTGAGCGCAGTGATAGCCACGGCCTGCGCATGGACGGTCGAGCGCACTGACATCCCGGCTCCCCGGCTCTGGCGCGCGCTGCTCGTCGCACCACTCGCGGTCCCAGCATTCGTCAACGGGTACGCCTGGGTCTCGCTCACCCACGCGGTCGAGGGGTACCTCGGCGCTGTGCTCATCGTCTCGCTGTCGTACTTCCCCTTCATCTACCTGCCGGTGACTGCGTCGCTCCTGCATCTCGACCCCGAGTTCGAGGACACGGCGCACACCCTCGGCCTGGGCGGATGGGCGACGTTCACCCGCGTCGTCCTGCCCCAGATCCGACCGGCCCTCCTCGGCGGCTCGCTGCTCGTCGCACTGCACCTGCTGGCCGAGTTCGGTGCACTCCAGATGCTCCGGTATCCGACGTTTACCACCGCGATCTACGAACAGTTCGGCACGACGTTCAACGGCCCGTCAGCGAACCTGACCGCGAGCGTGCTCGTCCTGCTCTGCCTCATCGTCCTCGTCGCCGAGCTGCGGTTGCGCGGCCGGGCCAGCATCGTGCGCGTCGGCGGCGGCGTGGCGCGGCCACCGGTCCGCGCTGCGCTCGGCGCAGGCCGCCGACCCGTCATCGCCGGGCTCATCCTCGTTGCCGTCCTGGCGATCGGGGTCCCGGTGGCCAGCCTCATCCACTGGATGGTGATCGGATCCTCGACCGCGTTCCCGGTGGCCGATCTCGTCCAGACCACCCTCACGACGCTCGGTTTTGCCGCTGCGGGAGCGGCCATCGCGACGATCGCCGCCATTCCGGTCGCGGTGCTCGTCGTGCGCAAGCCGTCGATGATCTCGACGCTGATCGAGCGCAGCACGTTCACCGCGAGCGCCCTTCCCGGCATCGTCATCGCGCTCGCCCTGGTCGGGCTGGTGCTCAGCCTGACCCCGCTGATCTACCAAACCGCGGCGGTCCTTGTCGGCGCCTACGTCATGATGTTCGCCTCCCGCGCGGTCGTCGGGGTGCGCTCGGCGCTCGACCACGCCCCGCCGGTGCTCGAGGACGTGTCCGGGTCACTCGGCCTCACCTCATGGGGCACCTTCCGTCGCGTCACCCTGCCGCTGGTGGCGCCGGGCGTCGCCGCGGCCACCGCCCTGGTGTTCATCGCGATCGCCACCGAGCTGACCGCGACCCTGCTGCTGGCACCGATCGGCACCCGCACCCTGGCCACGCAGTTCTGGTCGGAGTCGTCCGCCATGGCCTACGGCGCGGCCGCCCCGTATGCGCTGCTGCTCGTTCTACTGTCCATCCCGGCCACCGTCATGCTCGGCCGCATGGCGTCCCCCGCACCTCAGGCGACACGACGATGACCCAGCGACTCACCACCCGCGGCCTCGTGAAGCGCTACGGCTCGACCGTGGCCCTCGACGGCATCGACCTCGATGTGGAGGACGGCGCGATCCTGGCTGTCCTCGGCCCCTCCGGCTGCGGCAAGACAACACTGCTCCGCCTGATCGCCGGCTTCCTGGTGCCGGACGAGGGAACGGTCTCCATCGACGGCGTGGTGGTTGCCGACAAGCACCGCAGTGTCCCGACGCGCCGCCGCGACATCGGTCTGGTGCCGCAGGAAGGCGCCCTCTTCCCGCACCTGGACGTCGCGGCGAACATCGCGTTCGGCCTGTCCCGGCACGAGCGCTCGGGTCCGCGCATCACCGACCTGATGGACCTGCTGGAGCTCCCCCGCGACCTGGCGCACCGCCGGCCGGCCGAGCTGTCCGGCGGTCAGCAGCAGCGCGTGGCGGTCGCTCGCGCACTCGCGCCGAACCCCCGCGTCCTGCTCCTGGACGAGCCGTTCTCGTCACTCGACGCGGCGCTGCGCAGCAGCACCGGCCGGTCGGTCGTCAACGCCATCCGTGCCAGCAAGGCCACGGCGGTGCTGGTGACCCACGACCAGGACGAGGCGCTTTCGCTGGCCGACAAGGTCGGCGTGATGGATCGCGGCCAACTCGTGCAGGCCGACACGCCCAACGCCGTCTACGCGCAGCCGGCCAGCCCTTTCGTTGCGTCGTTCGTCGGCGAAGGGTCACTGCTGACGTCCAGCATCCGACGTGAGCGTGGGGTCGCCTACGCGACGTGCAGCTTCGGCGAGCTGCCGTTGGCCAACGACATTCCGGGTGACACCGCACTGGTCTTCCTCCGGCCCGAACAGGTTGTGGTCCGGCCCGATCCGACGGGCGAGGCGCTCGTTTCGTCAGTCGCCTTCCACGGGCATGACGCGATGGTGCGGCTGGTCAACGAGCAGAGCGGCGAGATGCTGTCCGCCCGCGTCGACGCACCGGTGATGCCCCCCGTCGGCACGCGGATGGCCGTTCAACTCCGCGGCTCGGCGCTGGCGTTCCCGCAGGCATGACCTTCGACCTTCGCGCCCACGGACGGCGCCCGGCACTCCTCGCTGCCGAGGAGACGGTGACGTACACGGAGTTGGCCGATCGTGCTGCGGCGCTGTCACGCGCGTGGGGCCCCGGACGCCGGCTCGTCCTCCTGCGCGGGCGCACCTCGATCGAGTTCGTGGTGGCCCTCACGGCAGCGCTGGTCGGCGAACACCCGGTGATCGTCGCGCCGCCACTGCGGCCGGGCCAACCCGATGAGCTGACGGACACCTACGACCCCGACATCGTCATCGACACCGACCTCGACCACGTCGACGTGCGTCGGGCGACGTCCGCACACCGCCTGCATCCAGACCTAGCCCTGCTCATGTCGACGTCGGGCTCGACCGGGTCACCCAAGCTGGTGCGGCTCAGCCGGACGGGCGTACGGGCCAACGCGGCGGCGATCGCGACCTACCTCGACCTGGCACCGCATGACCGCGGCATCCTGACACTCCCGCTGCACTACTGCTACGGGCTGTCGGTGCTGACCAGCCACCTGTACGCGGGCGCGGCCACGATCGTCACCGACTGGTCGGTGCTCGATTCATGCCTGTGGGACCTGGCTGCCGCGCATCACGCCACCGGCCTGGCCGGTGTTCCCCACACCTTCGACCAGCTCGATCAACTCGGGTTCCCCGAACTGCCCAGCCTGCGGTACGTCACTGCCGCCGGCGGCAAGCTCGCGCCGGACCGAGTGACGCACTACCTGGAACTGGGTCGCAGCCGCGGCTGGGACTTCTTCGTCATGTACGGGCAGACCGAAGCCACCGCGCGCATGGCCTACCTGCCACCGGAGCTCGCGGAGACCCATCCGGCGGCGATCGGCGTGGCCATCCCGGGTGGAGATCTACGCGTCGACCGAACCGACGACCATGGTGTCGGCGAGCTGGTTTATGCCGGCCCGAACGTCATGATGGGGTACGCCACCTGTGCATCGGACCTGACCGGAGGGCACGAGCTCGGCGAGCTGCACACCGGCGACCTCGCCCGCGAGGTCGACCCGGGGATCTTCGAAGTGGTTGGACGACGCAGCCGGTTCGCCAAGGTGTTCGGCCTCCGCCTCGACCTGGACGAGATCGAGCGCAAGCTCCCCATGCCCGCAGCGTGTGTGGAGCTCGACGGGAGCCTCGGCGTGATCTCCCCCGCCCCGGAAGCCGCCGGTGCCGTTGCCGATCTGTGCGACATCCCGGCCTGGGCCGTCCGCCAGACCATCGCCGACGTCCCGTTGACACCGTCGGGAAAGCCGGACCGCCTCGCCGTCGCCGAACTCCTGCAGGCAGGCAAGGTCGAGGCCGGCAGCGGGCCCGGCGACCTGTGCGCCCTGTATGCCCGCCTGCTCGGCCGCGAGCACGTGACACCCGGTGACTCGTTCGTCTCGCTCGGGGCCGACTCACTCTCCTATGTCGAGCTGTCGGTACGACTGGGCGAGGTCATCGACCCGCTTCCGCGGGACTGGCACCGCAAGACGATCGCCGAGCTCACACCGCTGGCCCAGCCGGGCCGTTCGGACACCGGGCGAAGCAGCCGGTGGATCGGCGTCGAGCCGACCGTCCTGCTACGGGCGATCGCAATCGTCCTGATCGTCGGGATGCACGCCAATCTGTGGACCGTCATGGGTGGGGCACACGCACTGCTGGCCGTCTGTGGGTACAACGCCGCTCGCTTCCTCCCGGCCGGGAAGCAGGCCGCGCGGTCGCTGTTGCGCGGCGCGTCGAACGTTGCTCTGCCCAGCGCCGTGTTGGTTGGCGCGCTCGCCGGATTGGGGCTGTACGCCCCGACGACGGCGCTGTTCCTCAATGGAGCATTGGGCGCGGACCAGTGGACGGCGGATTGGCAGTTCTGGTTCCTCGAGGCGGCGATCTGGACGCTCATTGCCTTGGCCGTGTTCCTGGCGATTCGGCCGTTGCGGCGGCTGGACGAGCGGCATCCGTTCGGAACCGCCCTGCTGCTGCTCGGAGTGGCGGCCGCCCTGCGCTACGTCCTCGTCGGCGTTGACACCGACCCGGTGTTGCCGGAGCGCTACTCCACACCCGTCGTGGCCTGGTGCCTGTTGCTCGGATGGGCAGCGGCCCGCTCCACCAGCCGGCTCAGCCGCTGGATCGTGCTGGTCACATCGATCGTCCTGACTTACGGCTTCTTCGGCGACCCGTTGCGCGAACTCGTCATCGTCGCGTCCATCGCCGTCCTGCTGTGGGCAAGGCCCGTCCGTCTGCCCCCATGGGTCGCTCGACTCGTGGCCTCGCTGGCCGCCGCGTCGTTGGCGATCTACCTGACGCATTGGCAGATCTACCCACACCTGGAAGTTCGCTATCCCGTGGCCGCGACGCTCGCGTCACTCATCGTCGGCGTGGCCTACCACCGGCTGTGCGGTGTCGCCGGGTCGCTCGGTGTCGGGCTCCGCCGGTGGATTGCGGTCAACGTCGATCGCGGCATTCAACGCGGCACCGATGAGCACCGAGATCGACAGCACGTACAGCAGCAGGAGCATCGCGATGGGCGCGGCCAGCGGCCCGTAGACCGAGGTCCCGGCGAAGCCCGAGAAACTCAGCGCCCACCGGGTGGCGTAGCTTCCGACGATCCACATCACCAGGGTGAAGACGGCTCCGGGGACCCCCATGCGCCACGGCTTCCGCACCGGGACCGACAGGTGATAGAGGGTCGTCATGAAGCCGACCGACAGCACGAGCACGGCCGGCCAGTACACACGTTCTAGGAACGACACCTCGTCCGGGATGACGTCGGCGACGACCTGCGGACCCGCGAGTACCAAGGGCACCAGCACGATGCCGATCAGCAGGGCGACGACATAGAGCGCGAACGACAGCGCCCGCGTCTTGACGATGCCGCGGTGGCCGCCGAGCCCGTACATGATCGTGATCGTGTCGATGAAGACATTCAGCGCCCGGGAGCCCGACCACAGCGCCAGGACGAAGCCCAACGAAACCACGTCGAATCGGCCGCCGGCGAGGACGTCGTCGAGCGTCGGCGCGATGACCTCATCCACGGTGGTCGGAGTCAGCGCCTGAGAGGCCAGGTGCAGGACGCGGTCCTTGAACACCCCAATCTGGGTGACGTCATAACTCTGGGCGAAGTACCCGATCGTGCCGGCCAGGCCGAAGACCAGCGGCGGAAGCGAAAGGATCGCGAAGAAAGCGGCCTCCGCGGCCAGCCCGGTCACCCGGTAGGTGAAGCAGGTGGAGGTCGTGCGCGCTGCGAGCCGACGCAGCGTGGTGCTCAGCTCGTCCCACGACATGGCGACTACCGTAGCCACATGCGTACCCTCGCGGCGGCAGCCGTCTTCAGCGCCGTCCTCACGTTTTCCTCCGCCCTCGCGCTTCGCGCCCCGGACGCCACGGTCGCCGTCGCCGCCGTCGCCCTCGTCACGGCCTTTGTCACCTGGCTCGCCGCGCTGCATTCGACAGACGACACGTCCGGGCTGCCGCTGAGCAGCCCGGCCGCCGCCGTGACGCTCGCGGCCGTGCGGCGCACCCCGGCGGCCGGCCTCCTACCGCTATTCGCCGCCCAGGTGGTCGGCGCCGTTGCCGCCGGGTTCGCCGCCCTCGGCGTGGACCGCCAGTTGGGCGGCGCGCTGACATGGACCGACCCCGCACCGGTGGCCGTGGTCGTCGGCGTCGGCTTCCTCGGCCTGCTCGCCTCGTGGGCCGTCCTGGCAGTGGACGGTGGCGAGAACGCGGCATGGGCCGGGCTCGGGCCCGTGGTGACCGCTTCGACCCTCGGTGTCGGGCTGGCTGCCGCCCTCAACCCCGCCGTCGTGGTCGGACTGGCCACCGCCGGAATCATCGGCTGGATCACCGCGGGCATCGCCGCCGGTGTCGGGTTGGTGGCCGCGTTCGTCGGTGCGTACGTCATCGGGATCCTGACTCCAGTCGAGACCGAATCCGCCTGATCGTCCATATTTCGAGCAGGCGTCTCACAATTCAAGATATCGACTTGGTGACCAGCGTATTCGGCCGCAAAACTTGCGCCATGCTTCCTGTGTGTCGTTGAGGTCTCACGCCCGCGCCAACGCTGCTGCGTCCGCCCTCCCCACGTGAAGGAAGTCATGACCACCGAAACCCCCGCCAGCCCTACCCAGACCGCGCGGCCCCGTCGCAAGCGGGGCGAAGGTCAGTGGGCGCTCGGCTATCGCGAGCCGCTGAACCCCAACGAGCAGTCCAAGAAGGACGACCATCCGCTCAACGTGCGGGCCCGCATTGAGAACATCTATGCGCGGCGGGGGTTCGATTCGATCGACCCGGGCGACCTGCGCGGCCGGTTCCGCTGGTGGGGCCTGTACACACAGCGCAAGCCCGGCATCGACGGCGGCAAGACCGCCACGCTCGAGCCTGAAGAGCTCGACGACCGCTACTTCATGCTGCGGGTCCGAATTGACGGTGGACAGCTGAGCCGTGAGCAGTTGCGCACGATCGCCGGCATCTCCACCGAGTTCGCCCGCGACACCGCGGACTTCACCGACCGGCAGAACATCCAGTTGCACTGGGTCGACATCGTCGACATGCCGGAGATCTGGAACCGGCTGGAATCAGTCGGGCTGCACACCCAGGAGGCGTGTGGCGACTGCCCGCGCGTCATCCTCGGTTCACCGGTCGCCGGCATCGCCACCGACGAGATCATCGACGGCACGGAGATCGTCAAGACGATCGAGCGCGAGTTCATCGGGCTGAAGGAGCTGGCCAACCTCCCGCGCAAGTTCAAGACCGCCATCAGCGGCCATCCCAGCCTCGACGTCGTGCCGCAGATCAACGACGTGTCGTTCGTCGGTGTCGTCCACCCCGAACACGGCCCCGGCTGGGACGTGTGGGTTGGCGGCGGACTCTCAACCAACCCGTTCCTCGCACAGCGCCTCGGCGCGTGGGTGCCGTCGGAGGAGGTGCCGGAGGTCTGGAAGGGCGTCGTCGAGATCTTCCGCGACTACGGTTACCGGCGGCTGCGGTCCAAGGCCCGGCTCAAGTTCCTGATGGCCGACTGGGGTGCGGAGAAGTTCCGCGAGGTCCTCGAGACGGAGTACCTGAACCGCAAGCTCATCGACGGCCCCGAGCCGGAACTGCGCACCGAGCCTGGCGACCACATCGGCGTCTTCCCGCAGAAGGACGGCAAGTTCTTCATCGGCGCCGCGCCGATCGTCGGTCGTTCCTCCGGCACCGCGCTCAGCAAGCTCGCCGACATCGCCGAGAAGTACGGCTCGGATCGCATCCGCACGACGGCGCATCAGAAGGTACTGCTGCTGGACATCGACGAGGCCGATGTGGAGTCGGTCATCGAAGACCTGCGGGCCATCGGCCTGGAGGCGCGCCCGTCCCCGTGGCGTCAGCACACGATGGCCTGCACCGGCATCGAGTTCTGCAAGCTCGCGATCGTCGACACGAAAGATCGCGCCACCGCCACCATCCGCGAGCTTGAAGCCCGCGTGCCCGACCTCGACGTCCCGGTCACGGTCAACGTCAACGGCTGCCCGAACTCCTGCGCCCGGGTCCAGACCGCCGACATCGGCCTCAAGGGACAGCTGGTGCTCGACGACGCCGGCAACCAGGTCGAAGGTTTCCAGGTCCACCTGGGTGGCTTGCTGGGCGAGGACCCCGCGTTCGGCCGCAAGTTGCGCGCCCACAAGGTCACGGCGATCGACGTGCCGAACTACATCGAGACCGTCACCCGCAACTACCTCAAGGACCGCGCCGACGGCGAGCCGTTCGCCCAATGGGCGGCTCGAGCCGACGAAGATCTTCTGCGCTGACACCCATCACAACCCGCAAGACCCCAGGAAGGAGGGATGCACCATGACCGCACCAGCTCTCATCACGCTGGCGCACGGCAGCCGCGATCCGCGATCCGCCGCCACCATCAAGGCCCTGACGGAGGCCGTCGCATGCATGCGTCCCGATCTCCGCATCGAAACCGCGTTCCTCGACCTCGTCGAACCGTCGTTCGAGCAGGCGGTCGACCGCCTCGTCGGTGAGGGTCACGACGAGATCGTGGTCGTCCCGCTGCTCCTGTCGGAGGCCTACCACGCGAAGTTCGACGTGCCGGCAGTCATCGCGGCCGCCGAGGCGCGCCACGAGGGCATCCGGATCGAACTGACCGACGTGCTCGGACTGGAGCCCGCCGTCTTCCACGTGCTCGACCGCCGACTGCGCGAAGCGCTCGTTCGCCATCGGGTGCGCGAACTCGACGGCCTCGTGCTCGCCGGCGCCGGCTCGTCCGACCCCGTTGTCAACGCGGCCATCGCACGCGCCGCGCGCCAGTGGGGCCAGCGGCACAAACTGACGACAATTGCGGCCTTTGCGTCGCAGGCACCGCCGGCCGCAGGCGAAGCCGTGCGTGCGCTGCGGGCCGACGGGCGTCGGCACGTTGCCGTCGGCCTGCTCTTCCTCGCGCCGGGATTCCTGACCGACCGCGTGACGGAACTGGCCGAGGAAGCCGGTGCCGTCGCGGTGGCCGAGCCACTCGGCGCCGACCGAGAGATCGCCGAGATCATCCTGGCTCGCTACGCAGTCGGCGCAGTCGACCTGGTCGACCTGGATTCCCTCTTCGCCGACGTGTAGATCTTCAGAGGGCGGCGACGCGCTTCTTCTCGGCCTCGATGTCGAACGGCGGCGCCGGCCACTCCAGTTTGAGGTCGCGGAGCGCCTCCAGCAGCAGGGTCGCGACGGCCCAGTTCCGGTACGGCTTGTGGCCGGACGGGACGACGTGCCACGGCGCAATGTCGGTCGAGCAACGATCCAGCACCAGTTGGTACGCCTCGGTGTAGGCATCCCACACGGCGCGCTCGTCGAGGTCGCCGGGGCGGTACTTGTAGTACTTCTCCGGGTCCTCCAACCGCGCGGCGAGACGCTCCTTCTGCGTGGCCTTGTCGACGTGCAACAGGCATTTGACGATGGTGCCGCCGCCCTCGACGTAAGCCTGCTCGAACTCGTTGATCGCCTCGTACCGGCGCTCGATCTCGCCCTCGGGCTGCAGATTGTGGACCCGGACGATCAGTACGTCCTCGTAGTGGGACCGGTCGAACACACCGATCTTGCCCGCTGCCGGAAGTGCCTTGTTGATGCGCCACAGGAAGTCGTGCGCCAGCTCGTCCTCGGTCGGTTTCTTGAAGGTGGTGATCGCCACGCCCTGGGGGTTGACTGCGCCGGCCACCTTCTCGATGACGCCACCTTTGCCGGAGGTGTCCATCCCCTGCAGCACCAGCAACACCGACCGGTGGTCGCCGGTCAGGCCATTGGCGTACAGCCGCTCCTGGAGCTCGGCCAACTCAGAACGGATCTGCTTCAAAGCCGCCTTCGCCTCGGCCATGTCGCCGTCGAACCCCGGCGTCGACCGTGCGTCGACGTCGGTCAACGGGATGCTGGGGCGCAGTTGCTCACTGAGACTCATGGCCGAAAGTCTAGGCTCGCACCATGGCGATCGAACACGCCCTCGACCTCGGGCTGTACGCCTTTCCCGAGATCGAGCGCCCGTGGCTGCGCACGAACTTCGTGGTCACGCTCGACGGCGCGGCCCACGACGTCGGTGGCGTGACAGCATCGCTCGGCGGCGAGGCCGACTCCCAGCTGTTCGCGCACCTTCGGTCCATCGCCGACGTCGTCCTCGTCGGCGCGGGGACGGCCCGGATCGAGAACTACGGCCCCAAGGCTCCGGTCCCGATCGCCCTCGTCAGTCGGCGGCTGGACATCCCCGAACGGCTGCGGGCACCCGGCGTGGTCGTTGTCACGACGACGGATGCGCCAGCCGAGCGGGTCGACGAGCTCACCGACGCGGGCGTCGAGGTGATCGCGCAGGGCGACGTCACCATCGACTGGCCGGCGGTGCTGGCCGCCTTCGCCGCGCGCGGGTGGACCAAGGTCAATTGCGAAGGTGGGCCCAGCCTGCACGGCGAGCTGATATCCAACGGGCTCGTGGACGACCTCTGCCTGACCATCGCACCGGTCCTCACCGCCGGCGACGCCCCCCGCATCGCGCACAGCCGGCTCGCCGTGGACCAGACCATGGGACTCGCTCACGCCGTTCCCGTCGAGGACGTCCTGTTCACCCGCTGGGTCAAGGACGACCAAGCGTAAGCGCCCCGTCAGATTTCATCCGACGCATCTCACCGATTGCCGACTAACCTCGACAGCATGGACAGCACCGGCACCGAATACGAGGTCGAGAAGACCGAGGACGAGTGGAAGGCGACATTGAGCGCCGAGGAGTACCGCGTCTTGCGCCAGGCCGGCACCGAGCGACCCTTCAGCCATTCCTATGAAACCGACGAGACCGCGGCCGTCTACGAATGCCGGGCCTGCGGCTCCGAGTTGTTCCGCAGCGAGACGAAGTTCGACGCGCACTGCGGATGGCCGGCGTTCTACGCTCCGCTCGCCGAGGATCGCGTCGAGTACATCGAGGACCGCTCGTTCGGGAGCGTCCGCACCGAAGTGCGATGCGCCAAGTGCGGTTCGCACCTGGGCCACGTGTTCGAAGGCGAGGGCTTTCCGACGCCGACCGACCAGCGCTACTGCATCAACGGCGTGGCGTTGCGCCAACGGGCGGACTGAACCCGCCTCACGGCGTCAGCGCGTCGACGATGGCGGCCGCCGGCATCAGTTGGTCGATGCGGCGAACCGTCTCCCCCGCGTAGAGAGGGCCGGCATCAACGAAGGCGTCCGGCATCAGATCACTGGGCGACAGCGGGGTGAGCAGGCGACTGGCCGGCCGCTGCCGCCGGACCAGAGATGCCAGCACCCAATCGGGCGTCTGCTTGGCGGTGACGGCGGACATCCGGTTGATCACCCTGTTCCCAAGCGGCACGGCCCCCGTCGCGGTCAGCTGCCGTTCAGTCGCGGCGTTGGGCACGACGCGGTGGGGTGCCGGCCACGCGAGGCCGAACAGCTCGGTCAGCAGCGTCCGATCAGCGGCCAACAGTCGTTCCTTGTACGCCGGATGCGCGTCACTCTCCGGTGACAGCAGGAACCGGGTCCCGGCGACGGCGGCGTGTGCGCCGGCGGCCATCGCCACTTCGACGTCGCCACGCTCGGCGATCCCGCCGGCCAAGAACAGCGGGTAGTCCGGGCCCAGCGCCGCTCGGACCTGGGCCAACAGCTCCAGCGCTGGAACCTGCCCGCGCACATGCCCACCGGCTTCGACGCCCTGCACGATCACCCCATCGGCGCCGGCAGCGTGCGCGGATCGGGCTTCCGCGACCGAGCCTGCCTGGTGGAACCACACCCCCGACGTTCGCCGCTTGGGTCGGCCCCAGAAGGTGACCACGACATCGGCCTTGTCGGCGGCGCGAAACCAGGACGGCCGGGCGAAGTGCAGGATCAGGTTGACCGCGATCGGACGATTGGTGAGCTGTCGCGCCGCGGCCAGTTCACGCTCGATCACCTCCGCACCCTGGACCGCGATCGTCCCCAAAGCACCTGCCTCGGAGACAGCGACGGCCAGCCTGTGCCGGGCGATGCCGCCGCCCATTCCGGCCTGGAAGACCGGTTTCTGCACGCCGATGCGCTCGAGGATCGTCATCCCGCGATCATCGCGCACCCACCGGCTCGGCTACGGCCAGAGCGTGAGCAGTTCGGCGACCGAGTGCGAGCGACCGGTGAAGAAGGGGATCTCCTCGCGGACGTGGCGGCGGGCGCGCGACGCACGCAGCTCACGCATGAGGTCGACGATGCGGTGCAGCTCATCGGCCTCGAACGCCAGAATCCACTCGTAGTCGCCCAACGCGAAGGATGCGACCGTGTTCGCTCGTACGTCCGGGTAGTCGCGCGCCTGCATGCCGTGCTCGCGCAGCATGTCGCGGCGCTCCTCGTCCGGCAGCAGGTACCACTCGTAGGAACGCACGAACGGGTAGACGCAGACGTAGTTCCGGACCGTCTCGTCGGCCATGAACGCCGGGATGTGCGACTTGTTGAACTCGGCCGGCCGGTGCAGCGCCAGCTGTGACCACACCGGCGACATCCGCCGACCCACCGCGGTGCGGCGGAACGCGTTGTAGGCCGCCTGCAACGCGTCGGCAGTCGGAGCGTGCCACCAGATCATCAGGTCCGCATCGGCGCGCAGGCCGCTCACGTCATAGGTGCCCCGCACGACGACGTCATCGGCGGCGAGCTTGGCGAAGAGACCGTCCACCTCGGCCGCCTCGGCCGCGCGGTCGGCGTCGTCGAAGGGCGCGTCGAGCTTGAACACCGACCACATCGTGTAGCGGATGGTCTCGTTGATCTCCTTGGCGAGCTTTCCCTTACTGGTCACGACCCAAGTCTCCCAAGTCGGCGAGCAGGTTCTCGACCGCACCCTGCGCGGAGGCGATGACGGCCGGGATGCCGACACCGCGGTAGGTGGCGCCGGCGAGTGCCAAGCCCGGGATGCGCTTCATCTCCGCGGCGACCAGGTCGACCATTTCGCGGTGCCCGACGGCGTACTGCGGCAGCCCACCACCCCAGCGCTGAACGTGCGTCGCGACCGGTGCCGGGAGCGTGCCCAGGATCGACCGCAGGTCGGCGAGCGCGAGCTCGGTCATCGTTGCGTCGTCGTAGAGGAGCGGCTCGCCAGCACGCCCCAGCGATGCACGCAGCACGGTTCGTCCGGGCTGCTTCAGCCATCCCCACTTGTTCGAGGCAAAGGTCGACGCCTTGATCGAGACCGGTTCGCCCGGCGAGACCAGGAAACCCGAACCCGGCAGGTCCAACTCCTGATCGAAGACGAAGCTGACGATCACGACGCTGGCCACCGCGACGTCGGCCAGGGCGAAGGATGCGCGAGGGGCGATCTCGGCCAACAACCGCGAGGTCGCCGGGGCGGGGGTGGCCAGCAGCACGGCGTCGACGCGTTCGTCGCCGGCACTGCTGCGCAGCAGCCACCGGTCGCGGTCCCGCTCCAGCCCGCGCACAATCACCTCGGTCCGGACCTCGGCCAGCCCGGCAGCGATCGCGGCCGCGAGCCGACCCACGCCGCCGCGGATGCCGGCGAAGACCGGCGAGCCGTCTGGTTCCGGCAGTTGTGCGGCCGCAGCCAGCGGATCCGCACCGAGAGCCTTCAACTGCTCTCCCGCCGCCGCCAGGGACAACCGATCCGAGTCACCGGCGTACACACCGGCCAACAAGGGAGCGACGAGCCGATCCAGCACCTGTTCGCCGGCGCGCTCACGCACATACTCGGCGACCGAGATGTCGTGGTCCGGCAGCGGGACGCTGTGCTGCTCGACGGAGACGAAATCGACCGGGCCGGTCGGGATGCCCATCACCGTCCGCGGCAGCGGGTGCAACGAACCCTCTGCGAGGATCGACGCCTGGGTCGTGTCCGGGTGCACGATGTCGGATGCCAGGCCGACTGCCTCGGCGAGGGCGACCGCCTCCGGACGCCGGGCGAGCATCGACTCGGCCCCCACGTCGAGCGTCAGGTCACCCACCGTGTCCAGGCGCAGTTTGCCGCCCAGACGATCGGTGCTCTCGAACAGCACCGGGTCGAGCCCCTGCTCCTGCAGGGCTCGCGCCGCGGCAAGGCCGGCGATGCCGCCGCCGACGATGGCAATGCGCATCAACCGGCGCCCGAGTGGACGAAGTCGACGAGTCGGGCGAGCGCGTCCGGGTCTGTCTCCGGCAGGACGCCGTGGCCGAGGTTGAAGACATGCCCGCGCGCAGCCTTGCCGGCCTCGATGATCGCCGCCGCCCTGCGATGAACAACCTCCGTCGGGGCGAACAGAAGCGTCGGATCGAGATTGCCTTGCAGCGACTTGTCGGGTCCGACCCGACGCGCGGCCTCGTCCAGCGGGATCCGCCAGTCGACGCCGACGACGTCAGCACCCACGGTCCCCATGTCGTGCAGCAGTTCGCCGGTCCCGACGCCGAAGTGAATGCGTGGGACGCCCAGGTCGGCAACCGCATCGAACACGGCCTTCGAGTGCGGCGCCACGAACTCGCGATAGTCGGCAGCCGAGAGCGCGCCCGCCCATGAGTCGAACACCTGCACGGCCGAAGCGCCGGCCTCGACCTGCATCCGCAAGAACTGCCCGGCAATCGCGGCCAGGCGTCCGGCAAGCGCGTGCCAGAGGCCGGGATCGGAGTACATCAACGACTTGGTGTGGCGGTAGTCGCGAGACGGCCGCCCCTCGATCAGATAGGACGCCAGCGTGAACGGGGCTCCACAGAATCCGATGAGCGGGGTGCCGCCGAGTTCACCGATCAGGGCCTTGGCGGCGTCGATGACCGATGCGACATCGTCGGGTTCGAGATCGCGCAGCTGGTGCAGCTGTCCCGAGCTCCGAATGGGGTCGGCGACGACCGGCCCGGTGCCCGTGACGATGTCGAGGTCGACCCCGATCGCCTTGAGCGGAACCACGATGTCGGAGAAGAAGATGGCTGCGTCGACGCCGTAGCGACGCACGGGCTGCATCGTGATCTCCACGACCAGATCGGTGCGGAAGCACGACTCCAGCATCGGGACACCCTCACGGATGGCGCGGTACTCCGGAAGCGACCGGCCGGCTTGCCGCATGAACCACACCGGGGTGTGATCGACGGGCTCGCCCCGGCAGGCCTGGAGGAACGCACTCACCCGAGGATTGTCGCAGGTCCGGCACGTCGGCCCGCCGGATGGCGGGCTTCGGCCTACGATCGACCCTGTGGGAGTCCGGAACGAAGTCGAGGGTGCCGGCTTCAGCGCTGCCGTCGACGCGATCGTGAACGCATCCCTGCGGCCCGAGGTCATCGTCGATGAGATCCCGGCGCCGCAGCGCATCGCTCCGTTCGCCCATGCGATCAGCGGCGACGTCATGTCGTCGGCCGGCGACGAGATCGGCACCGGCCGGTTCATCCTGCTGCACGACCCGGCGGGCAACGACGCCTGGGATGGCACCTTCCGCTGCGTCACCTTCGCCCGCGCCGACATCGAAGCCGACATGGCCGCCGACCCGTCGTTGCCCAGCGTCGGCTGGACGTGGCTCGCCGATGCGCTTCAAGCCCACGAGGCCGACTACCACGCCTTCAGCGGCTCGGTGACGGTCGTCCACACCGAGGGCTTCGGCGAGATGGCCTCCGACGGCGCCGACGCGCAGATCGAGTTGCGGGCGTCCTGGACGCCCGGTGGGGATGTCGGCCCACACGTCACCGCGTGGTCCGACCTGCTGTGCACACTGGCCGGCCTGCCGCCGATCGCGCCCGGTGTCATCCAGCTCCCACGCAGGCGGACGCGCGGGAATTGAACGACGCGAAGGACGAGGCCGAGACCGGGCCGGCGAACGTGCCGGCTCCGGAACCGCCGCCCCTCCTGGAGTTGCGTGAGGTCCGCCCGCCCGTCATCGAGACCACCGAGGCACTGCGCGCGTACTGCCGGGCGCTCACCGAGGGTTCGGGCCCGGTGGCAATCGATGCCGAGCGCGCGTCGGGATACCGGTATTCGCAACGCGCCTACCTGATTCAGCTCCGGCGCGACGGTGCGGGAATCGGCCTCATCGACCCCACCTTCTTCGACGACATGAGCGAGCTGCAGGAGGCCATCGGCACGACCGAGTGGATCCTGCACGCAGCCACGCAGGATCTGCCCTGCCTCGCCGAGGTCGGGCTCCGCCCGCATGCCCTGTTCGACACCGAGCTCGCCGGTCGCCTGCTCAACCTGCCCCGTGTCGGCCTGGCCACCTTGGTCGAGCACTACTTCGGCCGGACGATGGCCAAGGCGCACTCAGCTGCCGACTGGTCGGCTCGACCCCTCCCCGACTCGTGGCTGGACTACGCCGCGCTCGACGTGGAAGTGCTCTGCGAACTGCGCGACCTGATCGGTGCCGAGCTCGAGGAAGCCGGGAAGCTCGAGTGGGCCCACCAGGAGTTCGAAGCCCTGCTGACCTTCACCGGACCGGCCCCACGCGAGGAGCCATGGCGCCGCACATCCGGCATGCACCGCGCCCGCGGACGGCGTCCACTCGGCATCGTTCGCAGCGTCTGGGAAACCCGTGACGCGATCGCGCGGGAGCGCGACATCGCACCCGGTCGCATCCTGCCGGACGCGTCGATCGTCGAGCTGGCCGCCAATCCTCCGCAGTCCCTGGCTGAGCTCAAGAGCATGCGCATCATGCGCAACCGCGGTCCACGCCGCTTCATCGACCAGTGGATGGATGCCGTCACGGCCGCGCTCGACCTGCCCGAGCACGAGCTCCCGGTGGCGGCTCGGCCACGCGAGACACCACCGCCACCACGCGTGTGGAAGGACCGGAACCCCGCGGCTGCCGACCGCCTCGGACGGGCGCGCGAGGTCGTCGCCAAGCTGTCGGCCGAACACAATCTCCCGAGCGAGAATCTGGTCAGCCCAGCGGCCGTGCGCGCCCTCGCGTGGGAGCCGCCCGAGCCGATCTCGACCGCCACGACGGCCGAGGCGCTCGCCGCCGCGGGAGCGCGGCCATGGCAGATCGAGCTGACCGCCGAGCTGCTCGCCCGCGCACTCGACGGTCCCTGATGCCCAGCCCGGACGTACGGTGATTCCGTGAGCGAGTTCCGACGGCCGGCGATGCCGGGGCCCCAGTCCTTCGAGGCCGTGGTCGACGACGTCGATCCGGCCGAGCTCGCCGCCGCAGGGCACCGCACCGCCCAGTTGCTGGTCCGTGGTCCGCGTGACGATGTCGATGACGAACTGGTGGCCCGCGTCGTCGCCTTGGCCGACACCGAGGGATTGGGTGTCCTCGCCGACCTCTGGTCGCATGCCAGCTCCGACACCTTGGCCGGCGCGCTGTGGCGCCTGTACCTGTTGCGCACCTGGGTCCACGGTGACCCGATTCAAGCCGCCCGGGAATTTGCCGCCGGCCGCTCCTACGCACCCGTTCACGAGGTGCTCGCCGGCGTCGTGGAGCCGCCCGGGCCGGACGAGGTCATCGCGATGATCGACACCGTGCTGCGCGGCATCGTCGGCAACGACTTCGACGTCACCCTCGATCGTGCCGCTGCGTTTGCGCACATCGTGGGCGTCGGACGGGGCCAACTGGACGACTCCGACCCGCGCAGCGCGGCCCGGCTTCTGGACATGGCCGCACAGTTGCGCCACGCCGCTGTGGTCGAACGTGACCACAGATTGGCCTGAGGGGTTACCCTGAACGTCACGTCGGGCCGGCGGTAGCCCCGGGTCCCAAAATTTCGCCGCTGCGAGCGGCCTAGCGCCGAGAGGTGCTTCCCGGCCCGACGTCAATCTTCCGCAGGTGGCACCGACCGACGGCCCGGAGCAATCCGTTGCCTCGCCCGCCACGAACTCCTGACATGGTGAGCGCGAAGGCCGCTGCCGCCGCCGGGGTCGCCGCCGCCCTCGTCGGGCTGGCCGCAGGTGAGCTGATGGCCGCGATGGTCGATCCGGACACATCGCCCGTCGTCGTCGTCGGGGCACAGGTCATCGACCTGACTCCCACGCCACTCAAGGAGTGGGCCGTGGCCCGGTTCGGCTCGGCCGACAAGGTCATCCTCGTCTCGAGCGTCGTCGCAGTCGTCCTGGCCGCGGCTGCCGGCGCCGGCTGGCTGACGGCGCGGCGGGGCTTGCTCGCCGGTGCCCTGGCCTTCGGCGGGCTGGCCGCCATCGCGGGCACCATCGCGGTACGGCGCCCCGGCAACTCAGTGCTCGACGCTGCGCCGGCGGCGGTCACAGCGCTTGCCGCCCTGGTGACCTTGGCCGTGATGACCCGCACGACCGCGGCGCGGTCGACGACGGCCGGCGGTCGCCGTGTCCTCCTTCAATCGGTGTTCGTCCTGCTTCTCGCCGGTGCGATGGAGTCGACCGCACAACGCGTCGTCGGTCGCCGAGCTGCCCGTTCCATGGTGGAACTGCCGAAACCACGAATCCCGGTTCCGGACCTGCCAGCGGGACTCACCGTGCCGGGCATCACGCCGTTCCGGACGTCGGCGCGGGACTTCTACCGAGTGGACACCAGGCTCACACTTCCCACGATCGACGTGGACAGCTGGCGGCTTCGGATCGACGGGCAGGTCGACCGGACAGCCTCATTCAGCTTCGACGACATCGCTGCCATGGACCTGATCGAACGTGACATCACACTCACCTGCGTCTCGAACGAGGTGGGCGGGCGGTATGTCGGGGCGGCTCGTTGGCTGGGTGTGCCCCTCGTCGACCTGCTCGATCGTGCCGGCGTACGGAACGGGGCCGACCAGATCCTGTCGACCGACGTCGACGGGATGACGATCAGCACACCGCTGTCCATCGCCATGGACGGCCGGGACTCGATGATCGCGATCGGGATGAACGGCGAGCCGTTGCCCCGAGCCCACGGCTTCCCGGCGCGACTCGTCGTCCCGGGCCTGTACGGGTTCGT
>DATEDT010000033.1:0-17042 GCA_035281505.1 Aeromicrobium sp.
CCGGCCCCGGCGATGCCCTCGGCGGCGGCCTCGATGTCGGCATCGTCGAACACGATGACCGGGGCCTTGCCGCCGAGCTCCAGGTGCGCTCGCTTGAGCTGAGCCGCTGCCGACCCGGCGACCTCCATTCCGGCCCGGACCGATCCGGTGATGGCGACGAGCTGCGGTGTCGGATGCTCCACGACGGCTCGGCCGGTGTCACGGTCGCCGGTGACGACGTTGAGAACGCCCGGCGGGAGGAACTCCTGGCACAGCTCGGCCAGCAATGTCGAGGATGCCGGCGTCGTGTCCGACGGTTTGAGTACCACCGTGTTGCCCGCGGCGAGCGCCGGTCCAATCTTCCAGACCATCATCATCAACGGGTAGTTCCACGGCGTCACCTGGCCGACCACGCCGATCGGCTCCCGCCGGATCATCGAGGTGTGGTCCTTCAGGTACTCGCCCGCTGACCGACCTTCGAGAACACGCGCGGCACCGGCGAAGAAGCGAAGCTGGTCGATCGCCGGAGGCAGCTCGTCGGTCTCGGTGAAGCCCAGCGGCTTGCCGGTGTCCTGTGACTCCACCCGGACGAACTCGGCCGATCGGGATTCCAGGGCGTCGGCGATCTTCAGCAGGGCGAGCTGGCGTTCGGCCGGCGTCGTGTCACCCCACGCTTCGAATGCTTCGGCTGCCGCCCGGTAGGCCCGGTCGACGTCCTCCGGACCCGACTGCGGAGCCGTCGCGTAGGTCTCGCCGGTACTCGGATCGATGACGTCGTAGCGGGCGCCGTTGGCCGCGTCGACGAGTTCGCCGTTGATGACGTTCTTGAAGGTCAGGTCAGCCATGACAGCACCCTAGCGAGGGCACAACGAAATCGGTAGGTCTAACGGACGAATCGCATTGATTTCATGTGTCAAATTGAAATCAGACGACGAAATCCCTTGCTCCGTACGTACCCGCTCGGGCACCATGAGAGGCATGGAGCGACACCCCGAGTACGACCATCTGCAACAGGCCGCACGCGACCACCTGTGGATGCATTTCACCCGCCAGGCCTCGTTCAACGACCACGATGTGCCGGTCATCGTCAAAGGCGATGGCGCCTACATCTGGGACGCCGCGGGGCGGCGCTATCTGGACGGGTTGTCCGGGTTGTTCGTTTCACAGGTGGGTCATGGACGTGAGGAACTTGCCGACGCCATGGCGCGGCAGGCTCGGGAGCTCGCGTACATGCCGATCTGGTCTTACGGCCACCCGAACGCGATCCAGCTCGCCGAACGGGTGGCTGGCTACGCACCGGGCGACCTGAACCGGGTCTTCTTCACCACCGGTGGTGGCGAAGCGGTGGAGTCGGCGTGGAAGCTGGCCAAGAATTACTTCAAGCTCACCGGCAGGCCCATGAAGCACAAGGTGATCAGCCGATCGATCGCCTACCACGGCACGACCCACGGTGCGCTGTCGATCACCGGCCTGCCGCCGTTGAAGCAGCAGTTCGAACCCTTGGTTCCGTCGACCTTCCGGGTGCCCAACACGAACATCTACCGCGCACCGATCCACGGTGACGACCCGGTGGCGTTCGGTCGATGGGCAGCCGACCAGATCGCCGTGGTCATCGAGGACGAGGGGCCGGACTCGGTGGCGGCCGTCTTCCTCGAGCCGGTCCAGAACGCCGGTGGCTGCTTCCCGCCGCCGCCGGGCTACTTCGAGCGGGTGCGCGAGATCTGCGACGAGTACGACGTACTCCTCGTCAGTGACGAGGTCATCTGTGCGTTCGGCCGGCTCGGACACATGTTCGGCGCGGACCGGTACGGCTACCAGCCGGACATCATCACGTGCGCGAAAGGTCTGACCTCGGGGTATGCACCCCTGGGCGCGATGATCGCCTCCGATCGGCTGATGGAGCCGTTCCAGAGTCCCGGTGAATGGTTCGCCCACGGCTACACCTTCGGTGGGCATCCGGTTTCGACGGCCGTGGCCATGGCGAACCTGGACATCTTCGAGCGGGAGGGCCTGAACGAGAAGGTCCTGGGAACCGAGGCTGCGTTCAAGTCGACGCTGGACAAGTTGCTCGACCTGCCGATCGTCGGTGACGTGCGCGGTGCCGGTTACTTCTACGGGATCGAGCTGGTCAAGGACAAGGCCACCAAGGAGACGTTCACCGATGCGGAGTGCGAGCGCCTGCTGTACGGGTTCGTGTCGAAGCAACTGTTCGCCGAAGGCTTGTACTGCCGTGCCGATGACCGTGGCGATCCGGTCGTGCAGATCGCACCACCGCTGATCTGCGATCAGTCGCACTTCGACGAGATCGAGCAGATCCTGCGCACCGTTCTCGACAAGGCCTACTCGCTGCTCTGACGCCGTTCGCGCCGACGGTTGTTGAGGTCGCCCATCAGGACGAGTGTCAACGCGAGGACGAACATCACCGTGCCGATGACATTGATCTGCGGCGGGATGCCGCGTTGGGCCGCGCCCCAGACGAACATCGGGAACGTCTGTGACTGACCGGCGTTGAGGTTCGTGATGATGAAGTCGTCGAACGACAGCGAGAAGCTCAGGAGCGCCGCCGACAGGATGCCCGGGAACACCAGCGGCAAGGTGATGCGGCGGAAGGTCTGCCATTCGTTCGCGTAGAGGTCCATGGCGGCCTGCTCCAGCGACGGATCCAGGCCGGCCAGACGGGCCTTGACCGTCACGACGACGAAGCTCAGGCAGAACGTGATGTGCGCGATGAGGATGGTCCAGAACCCCAGCGCCCCGCCCATGCCGACGTTGACGAACAGCGCCAGCAGCGACGAACCCATGACGATTTCGGGCGATGCCATCGGCAGGAAGGTGAAGACGTTGGCCGCCGAGCGGCCGCGAAACCGGTGCCGGGCGAACGCGAACGCCATGAGCGAACCCAACAGCGTGGCACCGACGGTGGCGACCACGCCGATACGGATGGACAGGCCGACCGCCTCGCACATGCCGTAGGGCTCGCACGGGTTGAGCCAGTTGTGCATCGTGAATCCGTCGAAGCTGTAGCTGTTGCGCGAGGCCGGATCGTTGAAGGACATCAAGATGACCACGAAGATCGGCAGGAACATGTACAGCAGGACGCCGAAGCCCGCGATGAGCACGCTGTTTCGCCGCAGGTAGCCGATCACAGCAGCTCCTCGGTTCCGGCCCGGCGGATGTACAGGAGCACCATCGCGACGATGGCCGCCATGAGGATCACCGACAGCGCTGACGCCTCCGGATACGAGCCGCCGTCGAACAAGTGCTGGATCACGTTTCCGACCATCTGCGTTCCCGGGTTCCCCAGGAGCTCGGCGTTGATGTAGTCACCGGCGGCCGGGATGAAGGTGAGCAGCGTGCCGGCGACCAGCCCCGGCATGGACAACGGGAGCGTCACGGTGCGAAACGTGGTGAGCGGCGAGGCGTAGAGGTCGGCACCGGCTTCGTGCAGTCGTCCGTCGATCTTCTCCAGCGATGCGTATAGGGGAAGCACCATGAACGGCAGGAAGTTGTACGTCAGCCCGGTGACCACGGCCAGGGGTGTGGCCAGCAGGTGACCGTCGGGCCCCAGGAGGTGCACGGCCCGCAGTGCGTCGGCGATCCAGGCGCGATCGCCGAGCAGCACCTGCCACGACAGCGTCCGGATCAGGAACGACGTGAAGAACGGGGCGATCACGGCCACCAGCATCAGGTTCTTCCAGCGGCCGGCCTTGAAGGCGATCGCGTAGGCCAGTGGGTACCCGAGGGCGACGCAGGCCGCGGTCGCGGCGAGCGCATACAGCGTCGATCGGACGAGGATGGGTGTGTAGTCGGCGAGGACGGCGGTGTAGTTCTGCGGGTTGAGGCTCAGGGCGTAGCCGGTCTCGAGGGACCCGGCCGGGTCGTACAGGGACGTGCTGACCAGGGTGAACAGCGGGACGACGAAGAACATCGCCAGCCAAAGCCCGGCCGGCGCCAGCAGCAGATACCCGGTGAGCCCGTTCCGCCTATCCATGGGGACCACGCGTGACCGTGCTCACGAAGGGGCGTTCTCCAGCTCGGCACCGGCGGTGGCGTCTTGGGAGGCGTCCAGCAGGAAGGTGTACTCGGGTCGCCAGTGCAGGTCTACGGGGTCCCCGGGCTTGAACACGCCGCGGCCGCCGGTGTTCTGCTCGAAGACGGCCAGCTCCTGGCCCCACGGCATCTCCACCAGGTACTGCGTGCTGACGCCGGTGAACGAGACGTCGGTGACGGTGCCCCCCGGAAGGATGTTGCCTGGCCGGACGTCGTTGCCGGGGTGGGGAGTTCCGGTGGGGACCAGCTGGACCTTCTCCGGCCGGATGCCGACCCACACCTCGCCGTCACGAGCAGCGCAGCGGCTGCCCAGGGCGTCGAGCGCCGTGCCCTCGACCGTCACGACGAGGTCGGTGCCGTTGTCTCGGGTCACGGTCCCGCGAATCAGGTTGGACTGGCCGAGGAAGTTCGAGACGAAGGTGGTGCGGGGGAGTTCGTACAGTTCCTCGGGAGCCCCCATCTGCTCGATGACGCCCTGGTTCATCACCGCAATGGTGTCGGCCATGGTCATGGCCTCCTCCTGGTCGTGGGTGACGTGGATGAACGTGATGCCGACCTCGGTCTGGATGCGCTTGATCTCGATCTGCATCTGGCGGCGCAGCTTGAGGTCCAAAGCGCCCAAGGGCTCATCCAGCAGCAGCACCTTCGGCCGGTTGATCAACGCCCGGGCCAACGCAACCCGTTGCTGTTGGCCGCCGGACAGCTGTTGGGGTCGCCGGGTGGCGAACTGGCCGAGCTCGACCAGTTCGAGCATGTCGTTGACCCTGGTCTTGACGTCCTTGGCACCGGTGCGCCGGAGACCGAACGCGACGTTTTCGAAGATCGTCAGGTGCGGAAAGAGCGCATAGCTCTGGAACACGGTGTTGACCGGTCGGCGGTAGGGCTTGAGCTCGGTGATGTCGAGGGCACCGAGCCGGATCGAGCCGGTCGTGGGGGTATCCAGCCCCGCGACCATGCGCAGCGTCGTGGTCTTACCGCAGCCGGAAGGCCCGAGAAGAGCGAAGAATGCTCCCTCCGGAACGGTGAGATCCAAGTCATCGACGGCAACGAAGTCACCAAACCGTTTGGTGACGCCGGCGATGACCAGCTCGCTGCTGGGTCCGGTCACGCCCCAATCACCTGGTTGAACTCCTTGTTGTAACGCTCGCGGGTCTTCTCGTCCTTCGTCGTGAACGCGAAGGTCTTCGCGAACATGGCGGCGTCCGGGAAGATGAGCGGGCTGTCGACCAACGACGGGTCGATCTTCTCCATGGCTTCCTGTGCGCCCTTGACCGGACAGATGTAGTTGACCCACGCCGCGAGCCGCGCCGCGACCTCGGGGTCGTAGTAGTAGTTCATCAGCTTCTCGGCGTTCGCCCGGTGGCCGGCCTTGTTGGGCACCAGCATGTTGTCGCTCCACAGCGCCAAGCCTTCGGTCGGCGTCACGAACTTGATGTCGGGGTTGTCCGCCTGCATCGCCAGGACGTCACCGGACCAGGCCTCACAGGCCACCAGGTCGCCCTTGTTGAGCGCCTGCACATAGTCGTTGCCGGTGAACCGGCGCACCTGACCAGATTTCACGATCTCGCCGAGCCGGTCGGTCGCCTTGCCCCACTCGTCCTCGCTGTACTTGGCCGGGTCGGCACCCACCAGCTTGAGCATGAAGCCCATCGTGTCCGGCATCTCGGTGAGAAGGCTGATCTTTCCCTTGAGATCCTTGCGGGTGACCAGCTCCTCGAAGCTGCTGATCGCCGAGGTGTACTTGGCGTTGTAGGCGATGCCGGTCAGTCCGCTCTGCCACGGCACGGAGTGCTTGCGGCCGGGATCCCACGGCGCGGCCTTCAGGCGATTCTGCATGTTGGCGTAGACGTTGGGCATGTTCGCCGCGTCGAGTTCCTGGATCCAGCCGAGGCCGACGACCCGGGCGGCCATCCAGTCGGTCAGCACGAAGATGTCGCGGCCGGTGGCCTCGCAGGCGCCCAACTGGTTTCGCACCTTGGCGAAGAACTGGTTGTTGTCGTTCACGTCGGCGGTGTACTTGACGTCGATGCCGGTCTTCTTCTCGAACGCATCGAGGGTGGGCATGCGCTTGCCGGAGTCATCGACGTCGATGTACTCGGGCCAGTTGGAGAAGTTCACGACCTTCTCCGAACTGCTGCGGTCGGTGCTCACACAGTCGGTCTGCTTGGTGCCGGCCGTGCCGCAGGCCGCGAGAAGTCCACCGGAGCCGACGGCGACGGCCGAGATCCCGGCCGAGCGCATGAGCGTGCGTCGGGTCAGTCCGCGCTTGCCCAGGGGAGCGAGTTGTCGTGCCACCTCGGCGGCAATCTGGTCGGCCGGTCCACTCATCGGAAACCCCTTGCGCTGCGACGTCTGACACGTCGGATACTTGCATGTGGCTCAGGTCACGACAAGCGATTTCGTCGTCAATTTACGCGAAAGCAACGAAATCCATTCCGATCGACTTTCGCTGCCACGGGACGAGTGCCACCATGGGCGGGTGACCAAAGCGCCTCCCCAGCTCGACGACGTCTCCAAGCAGATCATCGAGCTGCTCCAACGGGACGGTCGTCGCGCATACTCCAGCATCGGCAAGGAGGTGGGCCTGTCCGAGGCCGCCGTGCGGCAGCGGGTGCAGCGCCTGATCGAGTCCGGCGTGATGGAGATCGTGGCCATCACCGATCCGCTGCAACTGGGATTCGCCCGGCAGGCGATGATCGGCATCCGCGTCCACGGTCCGCTGGAGCCGGTGGCAGATGCCATCGCGGCGCTCGATCACGTCGACTACGTCGTCATGACCGCGGGTACGTTCGACCTTCTCGTCGAGGCGGTGTGTGAGAGCGACGAGGCGCTGCTCGACCTCATCTCGAACCGGATCCGCTCGATCGAGGGTGTCGAGACCACCGAGACCTTCATGTATCTCCAGCTCCGCAAGCAGACCTACTCGTGGGGTGTGCGCTGAGCGCCACGGCGCGCTCGCTCTGGCTCGATCAGGCGCCGCCAGCCGTTCGGCCCGAGCTCCCGGGTGATCGGCGGTGTGATGTCGCGATCGTCGGTGCCGGCTTCACCGGCTTGTGGACGGCTTACTACCTGGCGCAGGCATCGGACGCCGCCATCGTTGTCGTGGATGCCGAACACGTCGGGTTCGGCGCGTCCGGCCGCAATGGCGGTTGGTGTTCCGCGCTGTTCCCGGCGTCGCTCGCCAGCCTTTCCCGGCTGGCCGGTTCGTCCCGGGAAGCCGCGCTCGCGCAGGTCGGTGCGCTGCGGTCCACCATCGACGAGATCGGCCTGGTGGTGCAGGTCGAGGGCATCGACTGCGGGTTCGCCAAGGGAGGCACCATCGTGGCGGCACGATCGCCGGCTCAATGGACCCGCGCCCGGGCCGAGTATGCGGACGCCCGCACTTGGGGACGGTCCGACCTGGAGCTGCTCGGCCGTGACGAGGCCGGCGCCCGGCTGAAGGCCGCTGGGATCCTTGGGGCGACGTACACACCTGACTGTGCCGTCATCCATCCGGGTCGACTGGTCCACGGCTTGGCGGCCGCCTGTGAACGGCTCGGCGTCGAGATCTTCCATCGAACCCGAGCGACCGCGATCGCCCCGGGTTCGGTGGTGACGGACCGGGGGACGCTGCGGGCCGACGTGGTCCTCCGGGCGACCGAGGGGTACACCGGCGGGCTCCCGGGCCTGCGGCGAACGATTGCGCCGGTGTACTCATTGGTCATGGCGACGGCGCCACTGTCCAGCGAGACCTGGCGTGAGATCGGGCTCGGGCAGCGCGAGACGTTCGCCGATCATCGGCACGTCGTCGTGTACGGGCAGCGCACCGCCGACGATCGGTTGGTCTTCGGCGGACGAGGCGCCCCCTATCACCTGGGTTCTCGGATCCGGCCGGAGTTCGACCATGAGCCGCGTGTGTTCCGCAGGCTGGAACGCACGCTGGTCGAGATGTTCCCGGTTCTCGACGGCGTCGAGACCACCCACACCTGGGGTGGACCCTTGGGGGTGCCGAGGGATTGGTGTGCATCGGTCGGGTTCGACGCCAGGACGCGCACGGGCTCGGCCGGCGGCTATGTCGGCGATGGCGTGAGCACGACCAACCTCGCCGGTCGAACGCTGCGCGACCTCGTCCTCGGTCTGGACACCGACCTGACCGCACTCCCGTGGGTGGGCCACCGCTCACCGCAATGGGAACCGGAGCCGGCCCGGTGGCTGGGCATCAACGCAGGCCTGCGCGCCATGATGCTCGCGGACGCCGAGGAGCGCACCACCAGACGTCCGAGCCGGATCGCCCGGCTGGTGAAACCGCTGGTCAGTTGACGGTCGGCCGACTGATACCCTGACGACGAGCAAGCGACATCCTTTAACGGCCGTCCCGTGAGGCGGAGAAGGAGGTCGGGATGGTTGAGTCTGCCGACGATGCCCCCAACCCCGGTGACACGGTCAGCGGCGCCTCCGGTCCTTCCCGGACCGTTCTCGACGGCCCCGACATCACCCGGGCGTTGACCCGGATCACGCACGAGATCCTCGAGCGCAACCGTGGCTCAGCCGATCTGCTCCTGCTCGGCATCCCCACGCGCGGCGTGAGCCTGGCGCAGCGGATCGCCAAGCGGATGAGTGAGGTCGAAGGGCGCACGATCACCGCGGGCGCTCTCGACGTCACGATGTATCGAGACGACCTGCGGCTGCGGCCGGCACGCTCCCTGGAGCACACCGACATTCCCGACGACGTCGACGCCAAGGTCGTCGTACTCATCGATGACGTCCTGTTCTCCGGCCGCACGATCCGCGCGGCGCTCGACGCGCTCAACGACATCGGCCGGCCACAGGCCGTACAGCTGGCCGTCCTGGTCGACCGCGGACACCGCGAGCTGCCGATCCGGGCCGACTTCGTCGGCAAGAACCTGCCAACGTCCTTGGCGGAGAAGGTCCAGGTCCGGCTCGCCGAGATCGACGGCGTGGACGGGGTGACGATCGTGGGCGCCTCATGAAGCATCTGCTGAGCGCCGGCGACTTGAGTCGCGATGACGCTCTCCGGATCCTCGACACCGCTGACGAGCTGTTGGCGGTCGCGCAGCGCCCGATCAAGAAGCTGCCCACGCTGCGGGGCAGGACCGTCGTCAACCTGTTCTTCGAGGACTCCACCCGGACCCGCATCTCGTTCGAGGCGGCGGCCAAGCGGCTGAGCGCCGACGTCATCAACTTCTCGGCCAAGGGTTCGAGCGTGTCCAAGGGCGAAAGCCTGAAGGACACCGCAATGACGCTGCAGGCGATGGGTGCGGATGCCGTCGTCATCCGGCACCACGCGAGCGGAGCGCCCTACCGACTGGCGCATCTGGAGTGGACCCAGGGAACTGTCATCAACGCCGGCGATGGCACGCATGAGCATCCGACGCAGGCCTTGCTGGATGCCTTCACCATGCGCCGACACCTCGGTGATCTGCAGGGCAAGCGCATCACGATCGTCGGCGACGTCCTGCATAGCCGGGTGGCCCGATCGAACGCGCTGCTGCTGGACACCCTGGGGGCGCACGTGACGCTGGTCGCGCCGCCCACGCTGCTTCCGGTCGGCATCGAGACGTGGCCGGTCACCGCCTCCTACGACCTCGACTCAGCCGTCGAGAAGTCAGACGCGATCATGATGCTGCGCGTGCAGCGCGAGCGCATGAACGCCTCCTACTTCCCGAGCGCACGCGAGTACAGCCGGCGCTACGGCCTGGACCAGGCCCGGATGAAGCGCATGCCCGACCATGCGATCGTCATGCACCCCGGGCCGATGAACCGCGGCATGGAGATCACCGCCGACGTCGCCGACTCCGGCCGTTCGGTGATCGTCGAGCAGGTGACGAACGGGGTCGCCGTCCGCATGGCCGTCCTCTACCTGCTCCTGGGCGGGGCCGCAGAAGAAGGAGACGCGTGAGAATCGAGAACGTCCTGCTGGTGGGCGAAGGCGAGCCGGTCGACCTCACGGTCGAAGACGGCATCATCACCGCCATCGAGCCGTCCGCGAGTTCCGGGGGTGCCTTGATCGCGCTTCCCGGCCTCGTCGACCTGCACACCCACCTGCGCGAACCGGGCCGCGAAGACGCCGAGACGGTGCGCACCGGCAGCATGGCCGCCGCACGCGGCGGGTACACATGCGTCCATGCGATGGCCAACACCGACCCGGTGGCCGACACCGCCGGCGTCGTCGAGCAGGTCTGGCGGCTGGGTCGCGAGGCCGGCTACTGCGACGTCCAGCCGGTCGGAGCCGTGACCGTCGGACTGGCGGGGGAGCGGCTTGCCGAGCTCGGCGCCATGGCCGATTCGGCCGCGCACGTGCGCGTCTTCTCCGACGACGGCAAGTGCGTCTCCGACGCCGTCCTCATGCGCCGTGCGCTGGAGTACGTCAAGGCGTTCGACGGCGTGATCGCCCAGCACGCGCAGGAGCCGCGGCTGACCGAGGGCGCCCAGATGAACGAGGGCCCGCTGTCCGGTGAGCTGGGATTGACCGGATGGCCGGCAGTCGCCGAGGAGGCGATCATCGCTCGCGACGTCCTGCTGGCCGAGCACGTCGGGTCACGCCTGCACGTCTGTCACCTGTCCACCCGTGGGTCCGTCGAGATCGTGCGCTGGGCCAAGCAGCGCGGCATCAACGTCACGGCCGAGGCCACGCCGCACCACCTTCTGCTCACCGACGACCTGGTGCGCAGCTACGACCCGATCTTCAAGGTCAACCCGCCGTTGCGCTCGGCCGACGACGTGGCCGCCGTCCGTGAGGGCCTGGCCGACGGCACGATCGACGTCGTGGCCACCGACCACGCTCCGCACCCGATGGAGGACAAGGAGTGCGAATGGGGCGCCGCGGCGTTCGGGATGCTCGGGCTGGAGACTGCGCTGTCGGTCGTCCAACAGACGATGGTCGACACCGGGCTGCTCACCTGGTCGCAGGTGGCCGACCGCATGTCGGCCACGCCGGCGGTCATCGGGCGGGTGACCGGACACGGGCGTCCGCTCGCGGTCGGCGAGCCCGCCAATGTGGTCGTCTACGACCCCGACGCGACGAACCTTGTGGATGCTGCCGACACCGCATCGCTGTCCCGCAACAACCCCTATGCCGGCCTCACCCTTCCCGGCCGGGTGGTTGCGACCTACCTGCGAGGAAAGAAGACGAATGACTGAGGCCGTACTGGTCCTGGAAGACGGCCGAATGTTCCGTGGGGAGTCCTACGGCGCCACCGGCACGACGATCGCCGAGATCGTCTTCGCGACGGGCATGACGGGATATCAGGAGACCCTGACCGACCCGTCGTATCGCGGCCAGATCGTCGTACAAACCGCCCCGCACATCGGCAACACCGGCGTGAACGACGAGGACTTCGAATCGCGCCGGGTATGGGTCGATGGCTACGTCGTGCGGGATCCGTCCCGGGTGCGCAGCAACTGGCGCTCGAACCGGAGCCTGGACGACCTCCTGGTCGACAACGGCATCGTCGGGATCAGCGGAGTGGACACGCGGGCACTGACTCGGCACCTGCGCGAACGCGGCACGATGCGTGCGGCGGTGTCCTCCGAAGGCCGATCGGTCGAGGATCTCGTGGCCGCAGTCAACGGCGCCCCGACCATGACCGGCTCGAACTTCCTGGCCGACGTCACGACGCCCGAGGCCTACGTCGTCCCGTCCGAGGGCACGACTCGCTTCACCGTGGTCGCCCTCGACCTCGGCATCAAGGGAATGACGCCGAGGTTGATGGCCGAGCGGGGCATCGAGGTGCACGTGCTCCCGTCCACCTCGTCCATCGACGATGTCCTCGCCGTGCAACCGGACGGCGTCTTCTTCTCGAACGGGCCGGGCGACCCGGGCACCGCCGACCACGAGGTCGCGTTGCTGCAGGGCGTGCTCGAGCGCAAGATCCCGTTCTTCGGGATCTGCTTGGGCAACCAGCTCTTCGGCCGCGCTCTTGGTCGCGGCACCTACAAGCTCGGGTACGGCCACCGGGGCATCAACCAGCCGGTCCAGGATCTGACCACCGGCAAGGTCGAGATCACGGCGCACAACCACGGCTTTGCCGTCGATGCGCCGATCACCGGCACCTTCGACACGCCGTTCGGGCCAGCCCGTGTCACGCACGTCAACCTCAACGACAACTGCGTCGAAGGGCTCGCACTGCTGGAGCAACCTGGCTTCAGCGTGCAGTACCACCCGGAGGCGGCGGCCGGCCCGCACGACGCCGCGTACCTGTTCGACCGCTTCGTCGACCTCCTCGAAGAGAGCAAGAACTAATGCCAAAGCGCACTGACATCAGTTCGGTCCTGGTCATCGGTTCAGGGCCTATCGTCATCGGCCAGGCCTGCGAGTTCGACTACTCCGGCACGCAGGCCTGCCGGGTCCTGCGCGAGGAGGGCATCCGGGTCGTCCTGGTCAACTCGAACCCGGCCACGATCATGACGGACCCGGAGTTCGCCGACGCCACGTACGTCGAGCCGATCACTCCCGAGTTCGTCGAGAAGGTCATCGCCAAGGAGCGCCCTGATGCGCTGTTGGCCACCCTCGGCGGACAGACCGCGCTCAACACGGCCATCGCGCTCGATGCCGCGGGCGTCCTCGAGAAGTACGGCGTCGAGCTCATCGGAGCCTCCATCGAGGCGATCGAGAAGGGCGAGAACCGCGAGTCCTTCAAACGGATCGTGGAGGACCTGCCGGCCGAGTGGGGGGCCGAAGTCGCCAAGTCCGCGATCTGCCACACCCTCGAGGAGTGCTTCGCGGCCTTGGACGATCTCGGCGGGTTCCCCGTCGTCGTGCGACCGTCGTACACGATGGGCGGCAGCGGCTCGGGACTGGCGTACAACGAGGAAGACCTGCATCGCATCGCCGGCACCGGCCTCGCGCTCAGCCCCACCACCGAAGTGCTCCTGGAGGAGTCGATCCTCGGATGGAAGGAATACGAGCTCGAGGTCATGCGGGACCGGGCCGACAACGTGGTCATCGTGTGCTCGATCGAGAACTTCGACCCGATGGGCGTCCACACCGGCGACTCGATCACCGTGGCGCCGGCCATGACGCTCACCGACGTCGAGTTCCAGCGTCTGCGCAACATCGCGATCGGCGTCATCCGGGAGGTCGGCGTCGACACCGGCGGCTGCAACATCCAGTTCGCGGTGAACCCGGCTGACGGCCGCATCATCGTCATCGAGATGAACCCGCGGGTTTCCCGCTCCTCTGCGTTGGCGTCGAAGGCGACCGGCTTCCCGATCGCCAAGATCGCGGCCAAGGTCGCCATCGGCTACACCCTGGACGAGATCCCCAACGACATCACGGCTGAGACGCCGGCCAGCTTCGAGCCGACGCTGGACTACGTCGTGGTCAAGGTGCCGCGGTTCGCCTTCGAGAAGTTCCCGGCTGCCGACGACACGCTGACGACCCACATGAAGTCCGTGGGCGAAGCCATGGCCGTCGGCCGCAGCTTCACCGAGGCGCTGGGCAAGGCTCTGCGTTCGCTGGAGAAGAAGGGGAGCACCTTCACCTGGGCCATCCCGCCGCGGGCCAAGGAGGAGTTGCTGGAGGCGATCAGCCGGCCGCACGACGGCCGGATCCGGCTCGTCCTGGAGGCCATCCGGGCCGGCGCCACGGTCGAGGAGCTGTTCGAGGCGACCGCGATCGATCCGTGGTTCCTCGACCAGTTGTTGCTCGTCCACGAGGTGGCGCAGAAGACCGCCGATGCCCCCGAGCTCGACGAATCAGTCCTCCGCCGGGCCAAGCGCCACGGCCTGAGTGACGAGCAGATCGCCGGTCTCCGGGGCATCTCGGAGGCTGAGGTGCGCGCCGCCCGGTGGGCGACAGGGGTCCGGCCGGTCTACAAGACCGTCGACACCTGCGCCGCCGAGTTCGCCGCGAGGACGCCGTACCACTACTCCTCCTACGACGAGGAGAACGAAGTCGAGCCGCGTGAGCGTCCGGCCGTCATCATCCTCGGCTCCGGCCCGAACCGCATCGGCCAAGGCATCGAGTTCGACTACTCGTGCGTCCACGCGGCGCTCGCGCTCAGCGAGATCGGCTACGAGACCATCATGGTCAACTGCAACCCCGAGACGGTCTCGACCGACTACGACACCTCCGACCGGCTCTACTTCGAGCCGCTGACGCTGGAGGACGTGCTCGAGGTCGTCCACGCCGAGGAGCAGGCCGGCCCCATCGCGGGCGTGCTCGTCCAACTCGGCGGCCAGACGCCGCTCGGGCTGGCGCGCGGGCTGGAGGCGGCCGGCGTGCCCATCGTCGGGACGTCGCCCAGCGCCATCGACCTGGCCGAGGACCGCGGCGAGTTCGGCCGCATCATCGGCGAAGCCGGCGTGCCGGCGCCCAAACACGGAACGGCCACCACGTATGACGGCGCCCGAAGCATCGCCGCCGAGATCGGCTACCCGGTGCTCGTGCGGCCGTCCTACGTCCTGGGTGGGCGCGGCATGGAGATCGTCTACGACGAACCCAGCCTCAAGGACTACATCGAGCGGGCGACCGAGATCGACGAGGACCGCCCCGTCCTGGTCGACCGGTTCCTGGACGACGCGGTCGAGATCGACGTCGACGCACTCTTCGACGGGACCGACCTGTTCCTTGGCGGGGTCATGGAGCACATCGAGGAGGCCGGCGTGCACTCCGGCGACTCGGCTTGTGCCCTGCCACCGATCACGTTGGGAAGTGAGGAGATCGGCCGCATCCGTGAGTCGACGAGGGCCATCGCGGCCGGCGTCGGGGTGCGCGGCCTGATCAACATCCAGTTCGCGCTGGCCGGCGACATCCTGTACGTCCTCGAGGCCAACCCGCGCGCCTCGCGCACCGTGCCGTTCGTGTCCAAGGCGACGGCGACGCCCCTGGCCAAGGCGGCCGCGCGGGTGATGCTGGGGGAGTCGATCGCCGAGCTGCGCGCGGCCGGCGTCCTTCCGGAGACCGACGGTGGCGAACTGCCGGACAGCGCGCCCGTCGCCGTCAAGGAAGCGGTCATGCCGTTCAACCGGTTCCGCACCTACGAAGGCTCCTACGTCGACACCGTGCTCGGGCCCGAGATGCGCTCCACCGGCGAAGTCATGGGGATCGACTCCGGGTTCGGGGTCGCCTTCGCCAAGGCCGAGGCCGGTGCGATGAATGCGTTGCCCACCGAGGGTGCCGTGTTCGTGTCGGTGGCCAACCGCGACAAGCGGCACATGATCTGGCCGGTCAAGCGGCTGGCCGACCTGGGATTCGAGATCCTCGCCACCAGCGGAACCGCATCGGTTCTGCGCCGCAACGGCGTCCCCGTCACCGTCCTGCGCAAGCTGTGGGAGGAGCCGGACGGCGACGAGCGATCGACGGTCGTCGACAAGATCCGCGAGCAGGGTGTGCAGCTGATCATCAACACGCCGCACGGTGTCGCCTCGGGCGCGCACGCTCGACTCGACGGGTACGAGATCCGTACCGCGGCCATCAGTGAAGGCATTCCGAGCCTCACCACGGTCCAAGGGCTGGGCGCCGCCGTCCAGGGCATCGAGGCGCTGCGTGCGCACAGCATCGAGGTGGCGTCGCTGCAGGAGTGGGCAATACGAATCAACGAGGGTCGAATCAACGAGGGCCCGGCTCGATGAGCTTTGGCTCGCGGGCCCGCGCGGCGCTGGACGCCTACGGTCCCGTCTGCGTCGGCATCGACCCGCACGCGTCCCTGCTCGAGGACTGGGGTGTCGGCGACAACCTCGGCGGCCTCGAGCGGTTCGCCGCCACGTGTGTCGAGGCCTTCGCCGGACACGTCGGGTTCGTCAAGCCGCAGTCAGCGTTCTTCGAGCGCTTCGGCGCGGCCGGGATCCGGGTCCTCGAGGACACCATCGCCGGTCTGCGCCACACCGGAACGCTGGTCATCCTCGACGTCAAGCGTGGCGACATCGGCAGTACCGCGGCCGCATACGCCGACGCCTACCTCGACGACGACAGTCCGCTGGGCGCCGACGCGGTCACGGTGAGTCCCTTCCTCGGGTTCGGGGCCCTCGCGCCGTTCTTCAGTGCGGCCGAACGCAATGACGCGGGGGTGTTCGTCCTGGCGCTCACCTCCAATCCGGAGGCGTCAGAGGTTCAGCAGGCGATCGGCAGCAGCGGCCGTACTGTCGCCGGCGCCATCCTCGCCGATTTGCGCGCGCTCAACGGCGCAGCGGCACCGATGGGTTCCCACGGTGCTGTTGTCGGCGCGACCATCGGGTCAACGGCCGAGGACCTCGACATCAACGGCCCCCTGCTCGTTCCGGGCTTCGGCGCGCAGGGCGGCACCGTTGACGATGTGCGGCGCCTGTTCGCCGGCGTTCTGGACCGGGCCATCATCTCCACGTCCCGCGGCGTACTCGCTGCCGGACCCGACGCCGACGCGCTCCGCGGGTCTGCCACGACACTCAACGCAGAACTTGTAGGGTCACTGAAAACCGACGGGTAACCAACGGAGTTCCAGACGTGCCGATGTCTCGACCGCGAGGTCGCACCGCAACCGGAGTTGCCGCTGCGGCGATCCTGCTGGGCACGTTGGCCGGCTGTGGCCAGAGCGAGTACTGCAAGGCTGTCGAGGACAACCAGGTCGCGCTGAACTCATTGGGCGAGAAGCGCACCAACGCCGCCTACCTGTCGTACGCACGGGCCTTCCGCGCGGTTGCGAACGTGGCGCCGCCAACGGTTCGCAAGGACTGGACAAAGCTCGCCGACGTCACCAGTGCCGTCGTCACGGCGCAGCGCCAAGCCGGCATCAGCCTCGAAGACATGCTGGTCGACGACAAGCTCACCCAGGTTCCCCCGGAGAAGTTGAAGCTGTTGAACACCGCCTACGAGGCGTTCAACGACACCGCTGACGAACGAAAGGCAGTGGTGAAAAATGCCAAGGACGAGTGTGGGATCGCCCTGTCCTAGGCAGACTCGTGGCAGCATGCAGGTGACACCACCGGTGTCGCCGGACAGGAAGGTGAAGTTGTGGCTCTCCCCATCTTGACGCCCGAACAGCGTCAGGCAGCTCTGGAAAAGGCCGCTCAGGCCCGTCAACTGCGTGCCGAGGTCA
>DATEDT010000034.1:0-3619 GCA_035281505.1 Aeromicrobium sp.
GATGGTGACGGGAGCGTCCCTGGCAACCCAGCTCGGGCGCCGGCTGCCCCGCGCACCCCGCGTTGCCTACTGGCTGCAGGCCGAGGTCGTCGCCATCGCGACCGACATGGCCGAGGTCGTCGGTGGTGCCATCGCGCTGAATCTGCTGTTCGACCTTCCGCTCATCGTGGGAGCACTCATCACGGCCGCCATCGGTCTGGTGATCCTGCGAGTCGGTGACCTCCGCGGTCAGAGTGCGCTGGAGCGGACGATCATGGCCTTCCTCGGTCTCATTGCGGTCGGGTTCCTGGCCGGGCTGTTCGTCAATCCACCGCAGCCGGGCCCGCTGGTGGGCGGCTTGATCCCGCACTTCGCGGGCGCCGAGAGCGTGCTCCTGGCTTCCGGCATCATCGGAGCGACGGTGATGCCGCACGTGATCTATCTGCACTCCAGCCTGACCGTCACCCGCCTCGACGGACGCGGCGACGGCCTGTCCGTCCGCGACCTGCTCTCGGTCACGCGAACCGACGTGGTGCTCGCACTGGTGCTGGCCGGCGTTCTCAACCTCTCCCTGCTGGTCGTCGCCGCAGCGAGCCTGCAGGGCCGTCCGGGAACGGACACGTTGTCCGGCGTCCACGGCGTCATCACGTCAGACCTCGGTGCCGGTGTGGCGCTGCTCTTCGCCGTGGCACTCCTCGGCTCCGGCCTGGCGTCGACGTCCGTGGGCAGCGCGGCCGGCGCCGAAGTCATGCGTGGTCTGCTGCACGTGCAGATCCCGATGATCGCGCGGCGGATCGTCACCGTCATTCCCGCCGTCGTCGTCCTGGCGCTCGGCATCGAGCCCAGCGCCGCACTCGTTGTCTCCCAGGTCGTCCTGTCGATGGGGATTCCGCTGGCGCTGGTCCCGCTCGTGGTGCTCACGGCCCGGCGATCGGTCATGGGTGAACACGCGAACCATCGACTGGTGAACGTCGGCGCCTGGACGGTCGCCATCATCGTGATCGGCCTCAACCTGACGCTGCTCTGGTTGACGTTCGTCGGCTGACGACACGGGCGCTCGGTAACCTCGGCCCGTGCCCGAGATGCCCGAGGTGGACGCCCTCGTGGCCTTTCTGCGCGAACGGGCCGTCGGGATGGTTGTCGCCGACATCGAGGTCGCGTCCATCTCGGTGTTGAAGACGTTCGACCCGCAGCTGACGGCCTTCCGGGGGCTCACCGTCACCGATGTCGCGCGGCACGGCAAGTTCATCGACTTCGATGTCGACGGCCTGCACCTGGTGGTCCATCTCGCCCGGGCCGGCTGGCTTCGGTGGTCCGACCGGATCGGTCAAACCAGGCTGAAGCTCGGCAACGGCCCCATCGCCTTGCGGGTGCGGCTCGACGCCGGCAGCGGGGAAGGCGCCACCCATGGGTTCGACCTCACCGAGGCCGGCACCCGCAAAGGCCTCGCCGTCTACGCCGTCCGCGACCCACAGGACGTTCCGGGCATCGCGTCGCTGGGTCCCGATCCGCTGGCCGACGGGTTCACCATTGCGCCGCTCCTGGTCGGACGCAGGATGCAGATCAAGCGCCTGCTGCGGGACCAGGGCACGGTCGCCGGCATCGGCAACGCGTACAGCGACGAGATCCTGCACGCGGCGAGACTTTCGCCGTTTGCGATGGCCTCAGAACTCTCCGCCGAGGAGGTCGACCGGTTGGACCGCGCCATCCGCGAGGTGCTCGCCGATGCCATTGCCTCGGCGCGAGGCAAGCCGGCGTCCGACCTGAAGGATGACAAGCGGAGCCGGATGCGGGTGCACGGACGAGCCGGCGAAGCCTGCCCGGTGTGTGGCGACACGGTGGCCGAGGTGGTCTTCGCGGACTCGTCGCTGCAGTACTGCCCCACCTGCCAGACCGGCGGCAAGCGGTTGAAGGACCGCTCGACGAGCAAGTTCCTCAAGTAGGGGGTTGTCCGCGACGCGGTGATCGGCACAGACTGACCGTGTGGCGCTGGAGCGGTATCTCCAAGAAGAAGTGGCGATCGACCACGCTGACGGCTACCTGAGCCGCCGCGAGGCAATCCGCCGCCTCGCCTTCCTCGGCCTCGCAGCACCGGCGGCCGGCGCACTGCTCGCCGCGTGTGCGCGCGATGCGGACGCCCCCACTCCGGAGCGCACCCCAGGCGCATCGCCGGCTGGGCCCACGCCCGCAGCCACCGAGGACATCGCCTTCGCGGGCCCGCGGGGTCGGCAGACCTATGGCACCTTCGCCGCCGCGGCTGACCCCAAGGGTGCGGTGCTGGTGATCCACGAGAACCGGGGCCTCACCGATCACGTCAAGTCCGTCGCTGGTCGCCTGGCGACCAGCGGCTACTCGGCCCTTGCTGTCGACCTGCTGTCGGCGCGGGGCGGCACGGCGAAGTTCGAGGACGACGCGGAGATCATGCAGGTGCTGCGTGAGGCTGCACCCGACGAGCTGGTCGCCGAGATGACCGCGGCAATCGATGAGCTGGAGCGGCGTGCGCCGGGCGCCAAGATCGGGGCGGTCGGCTTCTGCTTCGGCGGCGGCATGGTGTGGCAACTGGTTCAATCGGGCGAGCCTCGGCTCGCGGCGGCCGTGCCGTTCTACGGCACCACGCCGGACGAGGGCCCGGACTTCTCGAAGTCGAAGGCGGCCGTACTCGGGGTGTACGCCGAGCTCGATGAGCGTGTCAACGCCACGCGTGAGGGCGCCGAAGCCGCGCTTGAGGACGCTGGACTCACGCACGAGATCGTCACCTATCCCGGCGTGAACCACGCGTTCTTCAACGCCACCGGCGACAACTACAACAAGACGCAGGCCGAGAAGGCCTACGCCAGGGTGCTCTCCTGGTTCGGTGAGCACCTGGCCTGACGGCGGTTCCGCGCAACTTTGCCGAAATGTCGTCTGACCTGCGGTTTTTTGTGCACATTTCACTCCCGTTTGCTCCCGCGTCATGTGAGGATGTCGTATCCGCTCCCTCTCGGGGGCCCCGTGATGGGAGCCGACGTGGCCGATCTGGATCGTTTGCCGCCGGTTGAGTACGTGACGGTCCACGGGCACCGTCGAGCCTTCGTCAAGGTCGGCTCCGGTCCGGCGCTGCTGCTTCTCCACGGACTCGCGTGCGACCACACCACGTGGCACCCGGTGATCAACCGGCTGGCCGAGAATTTCACCGTCATCGCCCCCGACTTCCTCGGGCACGGCGAGTCGGACAAGCCGCGGGCTGACTACAGCATCGGCGGCTACGCCAACGGCATGCGCGACCTGCTGACGATCCTCGGCATCGACAAGGTGACCGTGGTCGGGCACAGCTTCGGCGGCGGCGTGGCGATGCAGTTCGCCTATCAGTTCCCCGAACGCACCGAACGGCTTGTCCTCGTCTCGGCGGGCGGGCTGGGCCAGGAGGTGACGCCGGCGATCCGGGCGATCCTGCTGCCCGGCTTCCACCAGTTCGCGACTGTGCTCAATCTCCCGGTGATGCGTTCCCTCACCCGGTCCGTGCTGACCGGCTTGGCCGATTCGGGCGTGCCTTCGCTGCGGGACATGGACGAGGTGGCCGCCATCGTCGCCTCGTGGCGTGACCCCAAGACGCGGCGCGCCCTCCGCCATCTGGTCCGCAACTGCATCGACATGCGGGGGC
>DATEDT010000035.1:0-23126 GCA_035281505.1 Aeromicrobium sp.
AGAAGTACAAGAACAAGACCGGCTACAAGAAGCGCCAGGGTCACCGTCAGAAGTACACCCAGGTCAAGATCACCGGGATCAAGTGAGGAACTGACAGATGGCACACAAGAAGGGCGCAGCCTCCACCAAGAACGGCCGCGACTCCAACGCCCAACGGCTTGGCGTCAAGCGGTTCGGCGGCCAGCTGGTCAACGCCGGCGAGATCATCGTTCGCCAGCGCGGTACTCACTTCCACCCCGGCACCAATGTCGGGCGTGGCGGTGACGACACCCTGTTCGCCCTCGCCGCTGGTGCGGTCGAGTTCGGCGTCAAGCGCGGCCGCAAGGTCGTGAACATCGTCCCGTCGGAGAACTGACGGGTACTCAGCATTCTCTGAAACGGCCCGCTGCGTGCGGGCCGTTTCGCTTTTCCCAAAATCGTTCCTGAAAGGATCGTTTCCGTGGCCATTCCCAGCTTTGTCGACCAGGTGACGTTGCACGTCACCGGGGGCAACGGTGGGCATGGCGTCGCGTCCGTCCACCGCGAGAAGTTCAAGCCCCTCGGTGGTCCTGACGGGGGCAACGGCGGTCACGGCGGCGACGTGATCCTGCGCGTTGCGCAGGACGTGACCACCCTCATCGACTACCACCACGAGCCGCATCGCAAGGGTGGCAACGGCGCTCCCGGCGCCGGCAGCCACCGCAACGGCGCGAACGGCTCCGACCTGGTCCTGATGGTCCCCGACGGCACCGTCGTCCGCGACGCCGCCACTGGTGAGCTGCTGGCCGACATGGTCGGCGTCGGCACCGAGGTCATCATCGCCGCCGGCGGACGCGGTGGCCTGGGCAATGCCGCGCTGGCATCGCCCAAGCGCAAGGCGCCAGGGTTCGCACTCAAGGGCGAGCCGGGGGAGGACCGCTCGGTCACGCTCGAGTTGAAGGTCGTTGCCGACATCGGACTGGTCGGATTCCCCAGCGCCGGCAAGTCGAGCCTGATCGCGGCACTGTCGCGGGCGCGGCCCAAGATCGCCGACTACCCGTTCACCACGCTGGTGCCGAACCTCGGCGTGGTCACAGCCGGGTCATTGACCTTCACGGTCGCCGATGTCCCCGGTCTGATCGAGGGCGCCAGCGAGGGACGCGGCCTCGGTCACGATTTCCTGCGTCACGTCGAGCGCTGCGCCGCCCTGGTGCACGTCATCGACTGCGCAACGGTCGAGCCCGGCCGCGACCCGCTGACCGACCTCGACACGATCGAGGCTGAACTGGCCGCCTACGGCGGACTCGACGACCGGCCTCGGTTGGTCGCACTCAACAAGGTCGACGTTCCGGACGCCAAGCAGATTGCCGAGTTCGTGACGCCCGACCTCGAGGCGCGGGGCTACGACGTGTTCGCTGTCTCCGCGGCGAGCCACGAGGGCTTGCGGGAGCTGTCGTTCGCCATGGCCGAGATCGTCGCGCGCCGACGCGCTGCCGAAGCCACGCCCGAGCCCACCCGCATCGTGCTGCGGCCGTCCGGTCCTGCCGGCGCCGGAACCGAGTTCACCATCACCTTGGAGGACGGCGCCTATCGAGTCCGTGGCGCCAAGGTGACGAAATGGGTGCGCCAAACCGACTTCGCGAACGACGAAGCGGTCGGCTATCTCGCCGACCGGCTCAACCGCTTGGGCGTCGAAGAGCGGCTGCTCGAGCTGGGTGCCGAACCCGGTGACGACATCGTCATCGGCGATGGTGCCGATGCGGTCATCTTCGACTTCGACCCGCAGATCGACGCCGGTGCCGAGAACCTGGGCCGGCGTGGTGAGGACCACCGGTTCTACGACCGCTCGCGACGCTCGAACGTCGCACGCCGGGACGAACTGGCCGCCAAACGCGCCCACGAAGCCGAGATGCGCGGACGCCGCGAGGGCGGCGAGACCGACACCGAGGACGACGAGTCATGAGCCGCATCGTGGTGAAGATCGGCTCGTCGTCGCTGACTGCGGGCGACGCTGGGCTGGACGGCGACCAGGTCGACGCACTCGTCGATGCCTTGGCTGAGGCCCGGGGTCGAGGCGACGAGGTCGTTCTGGTGAGCTCCGGCGCCATCGCGGCCGGCTTGCCACCGCTCGGCCTGCGGGCCCGGCCCCGGGACCTGCCCACCCAGCAGGCCGCGGCGAGCGTGGGCCAGGGCCTTCTCGTGCACCGTTACACCGAGCGGTTCGCCGCGCACGACATCGTGGCGGCGCAGGTGCTCCTCACCCTCGACGACGTCACCCGCCGCAGTCACTACCGCAACGCGTACCAGACGTTTGCTCGGCTGCTGGAACTCGGCGTCGTGCCCATCGTCAATGAGAACGACACCGTGGCGACGACCGAGATTCGCTTCGGCGACAACGACCGGCTCGCGGCCCTGGTGGCCCATCTGGTGCACGCCGACCGGCTCGTGCTGCTCTCCGACGTCGACGGGCTGTACGACCGGCATCCCGGCGACGCCGGGGCCGAACGGATCAGCGAGGTGACCGAGCTCGACCAGTTGGCGCACATCGACGTCAGTCGGGTCGGCTCGGCCGTCGGGACTGGCGGGATGGTGACCAAGCTCGAGGCGGCTCGGCTCGCCACCGAAGCCGGAATCCCGGTGACGCTGACCAGCGCCGCCAACGCCGCTGCGGCCATGGCCGGCGACCAGGTCGGCACGCACTTCACCCCGACCGGCAAGCGCCGCTCCACGCGGTTGTTGTGGCTCGAGCACGCCAGCGACACCAAGGGCTCGTTGCACATCGATGCCGGCGCGTGGCGTGCCTTGTCCGAGCGCAACGCGTCGCTGCTCCCGGCCGGCATCACCTCGGTGCTTGGCTCCTTCGTGGCCGGCGACCCCGTCGATGTCGTCCGGGAGGACGGCGCCGTGGTGGCGCGCGGAATCGTGACCTACGACAGTGATGAGCTGCCCAACCTGCTGGGCCGCTCGACTCGTGACCTGGCCGCCGAGCTCGGGACCGACTACGAACGCGAGGTCATCCATCGGGACGACCTGGTGCTTCTGGCGCGCAGCTGACCTCAGTCGTCGGCCGTGGCTCGCTGGATCGCCGTGACCGTCCAGCCGGGACAGTAAGGGTGATTCTCCGGGATGAACTCGCGTTGGGTTGCGGCCGGGATGAGAACCTCGATGCGGGCGGTGCCGGCTTTGCATGCCGCGGTCGTCGTGGGGAACCGCACGGTCGCGACGGCTGAGGCGCCGGGCTCCAGGACGATGTAGCGAGCCGCTCCGTTGGTGCTCAGCGTGGCCGGTAGGCCCACGCTCCGGCCGTTGCCGTCGCGCAGCGTCAGCGTCGGGTAGCCGTGGACCGTGCACGCTGTCCCGCCGCGGTTCGTGAACTCGAGCGTGAGCAACTCGCCATCCGAGCCCATCGACCGGACACCGCCCTTCGACACCGCAAGCGCGCGACAGTCAGCAGCACCCGCGGTCGCCGGCTCCGACGGCAGGGGCTGGAGCGGCCCCGGCGGCATATCGGAGGCGGCGCGGCCGGTCATCGGGTCACCCGGTGCACAACCGGCCAGCAGCAGGGCCGCGACGCACAGCGCCAATCGCTTCACATCTGCCAATGTAGGACCTGTTCGCCGCCACCGGTCGCAAGCGGCCCCGTGCGGGCGGTCCCTACGATGGATGCGTGAAGGAACACGTCGAGGAAGCAGCGCGCCGTGCGCGGGTGGCCGCCGCGATCCTGGCCACGACCCCGCGGTCGGTCAAGGATGCCGCCCTGAACGCCGCGGCCGACGCTCTGGTCGCCGAAACCGAGCGCATCCTTGCCGCCAACGCGAAGGACGTCGCCGAAGCGCGCGCCGCCGGAACACCTGAACACGTCATCGACCGGTTGGCCCTGGACGCCGGGCGAGTGGCCGCCTTCGCCGAGGGTGTGCGAGCCCTCGCGGCGTTGCCCGATCCCGTCGGGGAGGTCGTCCGCGGTTCGACGCTCGCGAATGGCCTGCGCATGCAGCAGATCCGGGTACCGATCGGTGTGATCGGCATGATCTACGAGGGGCGGCCCAATGTCACCGCCGACGCGGCCGGCATCTGCCTGAAGTCCGGCAACGCCGTGCTGCTCCGCGGTTCGTCCTCCGCTGCCCACTCCAATGCCGTCATCGTCGACGTGTTCCGCGACGCCATCGCCTCGGCCGGCGTCCCCGCCGACGCGGTGCAGGGCATCGACGCATCGGATCGATCGTCAGCCACCGAGCTCATGCAGGCTCGCGGTTTTGTCGACCTCGTCATCCCACGCGGTGGGGCCGGTCTCATCCAGACCGTCGTGGAGCAGTCGACCGTCCCGGTCATCGAGACCGGCGTCGGCAACTGCCACGTCTACGTCGACGCCGACGCAGACCTCGACATGGCCCTGTCCATCGCCCTGAACGCCAAGACCCAGCGGACGAGCGTGTGCAACGCCGCTGAATCGCTGCTGGTGCACAAGGCTGTGGCGGACGAGTTCGTGCCGCGGGTCACGCGGGCGATGCGGGACGCCGGCGTCGTCATTCACGGCGACGCCACCTTTGCCGCAGCCGATCCTGACGTCCTGCCGGCCATCGACGAGGATTACGCGACCGAGTACCTGGCCCTGGAGATCTCGGCCAAAGTGGTCGACTCGCTGGACGACGCGATCGACCACATTCGACGGTTCTCGTCACACCACACCGAGGCGATCGTCACCCGCGACCTCTCCGCTGCACATCGCTTCGCCGCCTCGGTCGACGCGGCCGCCGTGATGGTGAACGCGTCGACACGATTCACCGACGGCGGCGAGTTCGGGTTCGGCGCCGAGATCGGTATCTCCACCCAGAAGCTGCATGCCCGGGGCCCCATGGGCCTGCAGGAGATGACCACCACGACCTACGTGGTCACAGGCGACGGCCACATTCGCGGCTGATAGATTCCTGTCCATGCTTGAACTCCTTGCAGCCACCGAAGAGCATGTGCGTGACATCGGTATCGATCCGTACGCCGTGGGTGCGATCGCGCTGGTGATCCTGCACGCCGCGCTGCTCGCGCTGTTGGCCTTCGGTAAGGGTCGCGAGCACACCTGAGCACGTCAGCCACGCCACAGAGTTCGGGGCGCCGTGTCGGGGTGATGGGCGGCACGTTCGACCCGATTCACCACGGCCACCTTGTGGCGGCCAGCGAAGTGCGCGCCCGGTTCGATCTCGACGAGGTGATCTTCGTCCCGACCGGGGAGCCGTGGCAGAAGTCGGATCGCCGGGTCACGCCGGCCGAGGATCGCTATCTGATGACGGTCATCGCGACAGCCGCCAACCCGCATTTCACCGTCAGCCGGGTCGACATCGACCGGGACGGCCCGACGTACACGATCGACACGCTGCGCGAGCTGCATGCGTCCATGTCCGACGATCAGCTGTACTTCATCACCGGTGCCGATGCCCTGGCTCAGATCCTGTCCTGGCGTGATCATCAGGAGCTGTTCGAGCTGGCGCACTTCGTGGGTGTCACCAGGCCGGGGCACCCGCTGAGCCCGGACATGCTGGACGGACTGCCGGAGGACAGGATCACCTTGATGGAGATCCCGGCCCTGGCGATCTCGTCGACGGACTGTCGTGAGCGCGTTCACGCCGGCGAGCCGGTCTGGTACCTGGTGCCAGACGGCGTCGTCCAGTACATCGGGAAGCACGGTCTCTACCGATGACAGCCGATGCTCGCGCCGTGGAGCTGACCCGTGCCGCCGCTGCGGCGGCGCGGGACAAACTGGCCCAGGATGTCCTGGCCTTCGATGTGTCTGAGCAGCTCGCGCTGACCGACGTGTTCCTGCTCTGTTCGGCCAGCAACGACCGGCAGGTCAAAGCCATCCAGGACGCCATCGAGGAGCGCCTGCTCGGGCTCGGCGCCAAGCCGGTCCGGCGGGAGGGCGAGCGCGAGGGGCGCTGGGTGCTGTTGGACTTCGGCGACATCGTCGTGCACATCCAGCATGCCGAGGAGCGCGTGTATTACGCGCTGGAGCGACTCTGGAGCGACTGCCCGGTGATCGACACAGGCGTCGACCTCCCGGAATGACCTGATGGCACGCCGAATCATCGTCTGGCGGCACGGCCGCACCGAATGGAACCTGGCCGGGCGTGTCCAAGGTCAGACCGACGTCCCACTGGACGCGGTCGGGCGCGCGCAGGCGCGGTCGGCGGCGGCCCGGCTGGCATCCCTCCGGCCGACCCGCATCATCACATCCGACCTGTCGCGGGCGCGCGAGACTGCCGAGGAACTTGCTCGGCTTGCCGGCGTCGAGCTGGAGACCGACGTCCGGTTCAGGGAGCGCAGCTTCGGCGTGCGTGAGGGACTGACGTTGGCCGAGGCCCGGGAGCAGTTCCCCGAGCACATGGCCAGATGGATGGCCGGTGACGAGGCCGGGATCCCGGGGAGCGAATCGACCCTGGCTGCGGGGGAGCGGTTCTCCTCGGCCCTGCACGAGCATCTTGAGCGGCTCGGCTCCGATGAAACCCTCGTGGTGGTCTCGCACGGCGGCGTCACGCGCGCCGGGACGTTCCGCTTCCTCGGTCTCCCGCGCGAGACCTGGGATTCATTCAGCGGCCTGAGCAACTGCTCGTGGACGGTACTCGAGGAGCGCGATCTCGCGGCACCCATCGGCCCGCAATGGCGTGTTGTCGAGTGGAACGCCGGCACGCTCCCCGAGCCCGTCCTCTCCGATGAGGAGCACGGTTAGCAGCAGCCGGGTTCGCAGCAGTCGTCGTCCATGGTCGGTCCTCCCTCCATGCATTGATGAGCATCTATGTATGTCAGGATGCCACAACATAGACGGAAGTCAATGTTTGCTCCGTTCCGCCGCGGCGATGATCGCCCCGAGCGCACCGATCGCAGCCAACACGCCGAAGGCCAGCGGGAATCCGCCCGGAAGCAGGGCCAGGCCGGCGCCGAGGAACGGCGCGATCGCGGCCGCGGCCATCAAGGGCCCGCTGAAGACACCATTGAGCCGCGCGTAGTTCTCGACGCCCCAGCGATCCGAGATCGCGGTCGCTCCCAGCAGCGTCGCCAGCCCACGGGTGTAGCCGGCGACCAGTGACGCGGCCAGGATGACCGCGTAGGGCCCGGGGGTGACGGCGAGGATGGCGGTGCTGAGCGCGCTGACGCCGAAGATCGCCACGGTGCGGGGGACGAGGTCGAAGCGAGCGGCGACGCGCGCGTAGCCGAGCCGCCCGACGACCTGCCCGAACCCGCCGATCCCGAGAGCCCAGGCCGCCTCAGTCGGGCTGTAGCCGCGTTCCTTGAGCAACGGCACCAGGTTGATGATCGCTGCGTACGCGCAGATCGACATCGCGGTGTAGGCAACCGTCAGGCTCCAGAAGCCGGGTGGGTGGGTGCGGCGGGCGCCGCGGTCGTTGGCGGCTCCGTCCTCGTCCGGCGTCGGTGTCGGCCAGGCCGGACGCAGGAAGACGGCGTGGGGCAGGATCGTCAGCACGGCCAGGACGGCGCCGAGCACGAGGTACGTGTCGCGCCAGGACAGCTCGTCGGCGAGGGCGGCGGTCAGGGGAGCGAAGACCGTCGATGCCAACCCCGCGACCAGGGTGACGGCGGTCAGGGCCCGGACCCGGTCCGGTCCGAACCAGACGGTGATCGCGGCGAACGCCGGGGCGTACAGCACTCCGGCCATGGCGATGCCTGCGACCAGCCAGCCCGCTGCGAAGATCGGCAGGTTCGGCGCGGTCGCGATGATGACGAGGGCGATGGCAGCGAGCGCCGAGCCGAGCGTCATCACCCAGCGCGGGCCGTGCCGATGGATCACGCGTCCGGCATAGATGCCCACACCGCCGGAGACGACGAGGGCGGCAGAGAAAAGTGCCGTGAGGCGGGCCAGCGACCAGCCGGTGTCCTCGGCGATGGTGTGCCCGAGTACGGCAAACGCGTAGTAGAGGACGCCCCACGAGACGATCTCGGTCAGACACAAGGTCAGCAGGACGCCGCGCCGCTCGCGCGCCGTCAAGGTCGGGCGGGCAGCTTCCGCTTCAGCGCTCACGGTGCTCCTCGAGTATTGATGTGTGTCAACATAGACGTATGCCGAAGTCCCCATCGAATCTGGCGCCGTTGGCGCCTCTGGAGCTCACACCGGTGGAGACCGTTGCCTGTTGTTCACCACTGACGGCCTCGCCGTTGACCTCGGAGCAGGCCGAGCGCATTGCGCCCTTGCTGAAGGCGATCGCCGATCCGGTCCGGTTGCGACTGCTGTCGCTGGTGGCGGCGCACGAAGGCCAGGAAGCATGCGTGTGCGATCTGCAGGCTGCGTTTGAGCTGTCCCAGCCGACGATCAGCCACCACCTCAAGGTGCTGCATGAAGCCGGACTCCTCGAGCGGTCCAAGCGCGCCACCTGGGTGTACTACTCGGTCCGCCAGGAGGCGCTTGCCGACGTGGCGGAGTTGATCGGCGGCAGCCGGTGACGCATCCGTCCATCGGCCTGCCGCGCAAGGCGGCGGCAGAGTTCGTAGGGACGGCGTTCCTGGTGGCGACCGTCATCGGCTCCGGTGTCATGGCGACGCGGCTGTCGGATGACGTCGGGGTGCAGTTGCTTGAGAACAGCATCGCGACCGGCGCCGTCCTGGTGGCGTTGATCCTCGCGCTCCAGCCGGTTTCGGCCGCCTTCAACCCGGTGGTCACCCTCGTCGAGGCGGCCCTGGGCGAGTTGCGCCTTGGTGCGGCCGGCGTGCTCATGGCCGCCCAGGTCGCCGGTGGGTTCGTCGGCGCGGCGGCAGCGAACGTCATGTTCGAATTGCCGGCGGTTGAGCTGTCGACGCGCGATCGGGGCGGCACCGGCCAGTGGATCGCCGAGGTCATCGCCACGTTCGGGTTGGTCGTCATCATCTTCGGTTCGGCCCGAGCCGGGCGCATCGACACGATCGCGTTCGCGGTGGGCGGCTACATCGCGGCGGCGTACTGGTTCACCTCGTCAACGAGCTTTGCCAACCCCGCAGTGACGTTCGCCCGCATGTTCTCCGACACGTTCGCCGGGATCGCCCCGTCGTCCGTTCCGGCTTTCGTCGTCGCCCAACTGCTGGGTGGCGCCGTCGGCCTGGTGTTTGTCCGATCAGTGTTTCCCGATTCGAATCCCCTGGAGCAGTCATGACCGCACCCAAGCCGACTGTCCTGTTCGTCTGCGTCCACAATGCCGGCCGATCGCAGATGGCAGCGGGATATCTGCAGCACCTCGCCGGCGACCGGGTGACCGTTCTGTCGGCCGGATCCCAGCCCGCGGCGAGCATCAACCCGGTGGCAGTCGAGGCCATGGCCGAAGAGGGCATCGACATCGCCGGCAACCAGCCGAAGGTCTTGTCCACGGAGGCTGTTCAGGACTCCGATGTGGTCATCACCATGGGGTGCGGCGACACCTGTCCGTTCTTCCCGGGCAAGCGGTACGAGGACTGGGTGCTCGACGATCCGGCCGGCCAGGGGATCGACGCGGTCCGGCCGATTCGGGACGAGATCAGGGAACGGGTGGAAGCCCTCATCGCCGAGATCGCACCGGCCTAGCTGGGACTTGCCGTGGTGCGGAGACGCATCTTTAGACATTCTTGCGGTTTGGCGACGAAAGAATCGACGTTGATGCGGCTATGACGTAGCAAACGTCGAAACGTCGGACGTGGGACGCATGTATGTCTAAAGATGCGTCCCACGAACGGCCCCCGTTACTCCTTGAGCATCGCCCGCATGCGCTTGATCTCGGCTGTTTGGGTCGCGATGATCGCGTCCGCAAGACGGAGAGACCCCTTGTGGACGCCGTCAGACTTCTCCGACTGGGCCATCGCGACAGCACCCTCGTGATGGGCGATCATGGCCGTGAGGAAGAGGCGGTCGAATTCGGCGCCGGAGGCCTTCCCGAGTTCGCCCATGGTCGCGCTGTCGACCATGCCGGGCATCTCATCGGGGCTCATCTCGTGAGAGGTGCCGTCCTCGCCCCAGGACTCCAGCCAGCCTTGCATGGTCTGGATCTCCGGGTCCTGTGCCGCCTTGATGGCGGCTGCGAGGTCCTTGACCTCCTGGCTCTCGGCCCGCTTCTCGGCCAGCGCGGCCATCTCAATGGCCTGTTCGTGGTGCGGAATCATCATCTCGGCGAACGCGACATCGGCCTCGTTGTGGGCGGACCCCTTCGGGTCCGAGGCGGTGTTGACGTTGACGCATGCTGCGGACACCAGCAGGGTTGCGGCGGCCAGGGCTCCGAAGATTGCTTTGCGCATGGCGATCACTCTCTCGTTCTCAGGGGTCAGTGGAACTGGTGGACGACGGCGTGACCTTGGCCGCGGGCGATCAGCCAGCGGTTGACGGGCACGGTGACGACGAAGGCGATGGCCAGTGCGGCGGCCAGTGTCGACCAGAACAGCACGCTGGCCAGTCCGGCCTCCATGGCGCCCGGGATGGCGAGGATGAACGCGTTGTCGACGATCTCCATCACCGTGATCGACAGCGTGTCGGCCGCGAGCGCGACGCGCAGGGCCTGGCCGAAGCTGAGGCCGGCGGTCAGCACCGGCCGCATCGTCAGCGCGTAGCCGAACAGGAAGGCAAGCCCGACGGCCAGCGCGACTGTGGCGGTGTTGCTCCAGCCCAGGGCGGTGCCGATGACGATGCCGAGGACTTCGCCGATGGCACAGCCGGTGAGGCAGTGCAGGGTCGCCGACACTGCATTGCGGGTCAGCTCGCGTCCGCTCTGGACCGGTGGTGCTCCGTGGTGGTGCCCGTGGTGAATCTGGGGTGTCTGCTGGGCGTGCTCGTGATGGTGGTCGTGGGTGCTCATCAGAAGTGTCCTCTCGGCATTCGGGTCATGCCTCGGACAACGATACCCCTAGGGGGTATATTCCGAAAGGGTGGAAATACTTCGCTTCCGGCGCCTAGGCGAGCGAAAGGAAAAGCTTCTCCAACTTCTTCGTGTCGACGCCGTCGGGCCCTTCTTCGGTCAGGCACTGGTGCAGGCTGGTGGCGACGAGGGCATAGCCACCCCGGCTGATCGCCCGGTTGACCGCAGCGAGCTGGGTGAGCGCGTCTTCGCAGGAGGCGCCTTCCTCGAGCATCGTGATCACGGATGCGAGGTGCCCGTGGGCTCGTTTGAGGCGCGTGGTGATGGGTGCGACGTGGTCCGGTTCCAGGTGCATTCGAATGTCCCTTCCGCGACGGGGAAATAAACCCCCTCGGGGGATAGGTTACGTTCTGTAGCAACCCCCCGGGGGGATAGAGGAAGGCTTGAACCCATGACAACCACGACGCCGCCGCAGGCTGAACCGGCGCAGTACGGCAAGCACGTCCTGCGGGACCTGTCGCCTCTGCACCGCGAGTTGCGCAGGGCCATCCCCGACGTCTACAAGGGCTTCGCCGAGTTGTCACAGGGAGCCTTCGCCGAGGGTGCGCTCGACCGCAAGACCAAGGAGCTGATCGCATTCGCGATCGGTGTCGTCGAGGGATGTGACGGATGCATCGCCTCCCACGGCCAGGCTGCTGCCCGCGCCGGCGCAACCCGGCAGGAGGCGGCCGAAGCGATCGGCGTGACCTTCCTCATGCATGGTGGTCCGGCCACGATTCATGGCGCCCGCGCCTACGAGGCCTTCTGTGAGTTCGTCGATGCGCCGGCCGACGGCGAGAATCCAGCCTGAACCTAAGGAGCCTGAACATGTGTCACCCGATCACCTGTCACGTCTGCGGCAAGACCACCTGGGAGGGCTGCGGCGAGCATGTCGAGGCCGTCAAGGCACGCGTGCCGGCCGACCAGTGGTGTGCCGGCCACGACGACCCGAAGAACGACAGCTGGCTCCGCCGAATCCTGCGGTAGGAACCGGCGGAGCCTGCGTCAGAGGCCGGGATCGGTCCTCACGCGACGCGCGTGGGGAGCGGCTTGATCAGGGGATCGAGCAGCTTCGCCGACATCTCGATGGTGAGCACCTCGGTCGGTTCCAGCGGGATGATCTGCCGCTTCGACTCGTCGATCTCCCAGACGTCTTCACCGATCAGTCGTCCCTCGTCGTCGTACGGCCAGATCATGTGCTCGACGTTTCCCACGAGGTAGTGGGCGTCGGCATCGACCGGTACGCCGGCCTCGACGAGCAGGGCGCCGGGTGTTTGCTGGTAGATGGTCGCGGTGGAGACGATCATGTTGTCGCCGACAGCGAGCTTCTCGTCCTCGGCATAGAAGACGCACTGGGCGGTGCGCGCCCACTCTTCGTAGACGGCCTGAACGGCCGCTGCGCCGTCGAGCACGCTGTTGATGCCGAAGACGTTGAAGTGGTAGACGGGATGCTCGACGGTCATCTCCGGGGCGAAGATCTCCTGCCACCGGCCGGCCATCTCCAGGTAGCGGTGCCGGTTGTACGCCTGGAGCAGCCAGCGGTGGCGCGGGTTCTCCGTGGTCTCCAACAGGCGCTCGACGGCGATGTTCGTTCGGGTGATGTCAAAGCGGCTCATGGTGGGCCTCTCGGGTTGTGGGTGTGCAAGTACGACTCTGACGACTCGGCGCACGTGATTCTTGACTTCTGGCGACATCTTCTTGACTCTGGATGACATGTCGCTGGTGCGGGGCACGTCGCTCCAGGGCCTCATCGAGTTGGTCGACGAGCTCGGTGGGGACGCAGACGAGCTTCTTGACCGCGTCCACCTGACGCCGGATGTCATCGGCGATCACGAAGCCTTCATCGGATACCGCAGCGTGGTCACGCTGCTTGAGATCGCCGCCACGGCGACGGGTGCCGGCGACTTCGGACGCCGTCTCGGGAACCGGCAGGGTCTGGAGATTCTCGGGCCGGTGGGCGTCGCCGCCCGCACCGCGCCGACGGTCGGAGCGGCGCTGCAAGCGGTGGAGCACTATTTCGCCGTCTACAGTCCAGCGCTGGCCGTCGGTGTGACCGTGGTGCTGGGACAGCCGCTGGCCACTTTTGAGTGGCGCATCACCGCAGCGAGGCCACCGGCGCATGCGCAGGCGGCGGAACTCGCGCTCGGCGTCTCCTTGCGGATCTTCCGACTTCTCGCGGGGGACGACTTCCTGCCCACCTCGGTGCAGATGCGCCACGAACCGTTGACGGGGCGATCGGAGTACGCCGACTACTTCGGCTGTCCAGTCGAGTTCTCCGCGCCGACGTACGGGTTCCGATTCCCCAGTGCCGTGCTGGTGCGACCGCTGGAGGCCGACAGCGCCGTGCACGCGGTCGTGCGGGACTACCTCGGGACGATCGCCGTGCCGCACGAGTTGACCGAGGTCGATGCCGTCGTCCGGCTGATCCGCCGGATGCTGCCCATGGGTGTCCTCGACCTCGGCCTCATTGCCGACCAGTTGGTCCAACACCCGCGAACCCTGCAACGTCATTTGGCCGCGCGGGGCACGTCGTTCGCCGAACTGGTCGACCGCGTGCGTCGCGACGAAGCCGAGCGCTACCTGCGCGACACCGACATGCCGCTCGGGCAGTTGGCCGGGGTGCTCGGCTTCAGCGAACAGAGCGTGCTCTCGCGCGCCTGCCGTCGTTGGTTCGGCACGTCACCGTCGCAGGTGCGGCGAGAGCTGAGGGCCAGCGAGCCGGCCACCGATGACGGCCCCGGCGACTGATGGGGTCCGAAATCGAAATGGCCGGCCCCGGTGGGACCGACCATTTTCGATGTGGAGCATAGGAGATTCGAACTCCTGACCTCTTCCATGCCATGGAAGCGCGCTACCAACTGCGCCAATGCCCCGCGGGGTGATCCCGAAGGACCGAAGACTGATCTTATCGGGCCTTGGCCGGGGGCCCAAAACCGGCCCGGCGGCGGGCTCAGGCGGCCACCGGGACATGGCGCCGCAGGAAGTCCAGGTAGTCGGTGACGGCCTGCTCGAACCCCTCGCCGAGGTAGATGTCGAAGTGCCCGAACGGGTAGACCTTGATCTCACCGTGGGGGGCCTTCTCCGCATGGCGTTCTGACACCGTGGCCGGCGCGACGGTGTCCTTTCGGCAGAGGGCGAAGTAGATGGGCGCCTTGATCTCCTTGGCTCGGCGCCCGGGGGCGTGCCGCGCAATCTGCAGGGCGAACCGGGCGGCGACCTTGTTCTGGAAGGTGCGTGCCTGCGGGGTCAGCGCGAGGTAGCCGGGCTCGCAGTCCCAGGCGTTCATCAGCGAGGCCGACCGGGCCGGACCGGCCGACGCGACGTAGACGGGATCCTTGCCGACGACGTCGGCGGCAAGGTCACGGAGCGCCAGGGCGCTCACTTTCGCCGCGGACACCGGGTTGAGAGTGCGCAGCGACGCCAGCCCGTCGGTGAACGGACACTGGGCGATGGCCGCCGCGACGTTCCCGTCCTCGGCCGCCATCCAGATCGCGTGGCCGCCGCCGAAGGAGGTGCCCCAGAGGACAACGCGGGAGCCGTCGACGTCGTGGCACCCGCGCGCCCACGCGATGGCGGCCTCCCAGTCCTCGAGCTGGCGTCCGATGTCGAGGAGCTGGCGCGGTTCGCCGGTACTGCCGCCGAAGTGCCGGTAGTCGAAGACGAGGCAGGCGTAGCCGGCTGCGACGAACCGTTCGGCATAGGCGTCGAGTCGCATCTCCTTGACCGCTCCGAGGCCGTGGGCCATCACGATCACGGGCGGCTTTCGGCCGTTGTGTCGCTCGGGCAGGTACAGCCATGCAGCAAGGGTGTCGTTGCCGGACGGAATGGTGACGTCGGTACGCATGGCCGCCATTCTGCCGCCAGCGTGGCCGAAGTCAGCCGCAGACTCCGTCCGAGTGGCTGATGGACAGGTTGGCGATGACCCCTTCGCCGTACTCGGTCGGCGCGTCGCCCTTGGCCGTGTTCGTCTGCAGGTACATGCCCGCCTTGAAGTACCAGCCGTCGCCGGTTGTCTTGTCCTCGCTGGTGTTCCGGGACACGCGGTCGGCGAACCAGGCATTCTTCGCGTCGCTCTTGCCTTCGTTGTAGAAGACCGCGACCCCGGTGGGGCCGGCCGAGATGCGGATCGTGAAGTACGTGCCGAGCCGGTAACCGGTCTTGAGAGGCTTCTGGACCTTCCGCCCGTCCTCGTAGGCCGGGTCGGGATAGCTGGCCTCGGCGAGGATGCTGCTGCCGTCGACGCGGATCATCACCACTTCGTCACGAGGGTCGTGGATCTGTCCGACGACCACCCGCGGGACCTTCGGCGGCAGGTGGGTCACCCTCTGGGTGATTCTCAAGGTGTGCGTCCCGGACTTGTTCGACCAGTTGCAGTTCGCGTCGCCGTCGCTGGTCCGCTCACGGAACTCCGTTCGGGCGAACACCGAACCACCGGTCTTCGCGCCGCCGACCGGAGTCCGGAACACGACGGCCTTGTTGTCCGACGTGGAGTGGAACCAGCTCAGGCTGCGGTACGTCGCCAAGGCCGGCCACTTGATCTCGTCGGCGCTGGTCCCGCTGTCGCTGCCGTCGTAGGGGATGGTCAACTTCCACCGCATCAGGGGCAGCACGGTGGCCGGGTAGGCGGTGCCGGCCGGCAGTCCGGTGCTGGGCGGTCGTTGTGCCCCCCAGCAGTAGATCTTGCCCAGTGATGCGGGGAGCGCGCAGGTGTGACGCAGGCCGGCGGACGCCATCCGCCAGTTGATGGTCGCGATGCGTGCCGGAGAGGGGTAGAACGAGGCGGAGCCGTACTCCACCGTTTGACGGTCGGCGTTGTCGCCCCAGCAGTACAGAGCACCGGTCCCGTAGGTGGCACACGTGTTGGTTCCGCCGGCGCTCACGAGCTTCCAGCCCTTGTTCGTGCCCACCGCCTTCGGATAGTTCACGTTCCCGGTCGCGGTGCTGCCGTTGCCGAGCTGGCCGCGGGCATCGCTGCCCCAGCAGCCGAGCAGGCCGTCGCCGCGGATGGCGCACGTGTGCGAGCCGCCGGCGCTGATCGAACTCCAAGCCGACGTGCTGATCCTCGTCGGCGAAGGCACCATCGCCTCGGCCACGCCGCCGTTGCCCACCTGTCCGGCGGCGTCGGAACCCCAGCAGTACGGGGTGCTGTTCCAGTAGATGCCGCACGTGTGTGCGCCGCCCGCGCTGACCGACTTCCAGCCTTGGCCCGTGCCCACCCGCTTCGGGTACGTGACGTTCCCGGTCGCGGTGCCGCCGTTGCCGAGTTGACCGGCGGTGTCGCTGCCCCAGCAGTACAGCACGCCGGCGCCGAGGATGCCGCAGGTGTGGGTGCTCCCCGCGCTGACCGACTTCCAACTCGTGTTGGTGCCAATCCGGGTCGGCGTGCTGCGGCTGCCGTCGCTGCCGTTGCCGACCTGGCCATAGGTGTCGCTTCCCCAGCAGTACAGGAGGCCGGTGCCTCGGATGGCACATCGGTGGGCGTCCCCGACGCTGACCGTCTTCCAGTCCTGGCCGCCGGCGATCGGATAGGCGCTGCTGCCGGTTCCGTCGGTTCCCCAGCAGTAGAGCTGGCCGGTTGCACGGATTCCGCAGGTGTGCGCGCCGCCCGTGCTGATCGTCCGCCAGTCGGTGTAGCCGCCGTAGCCCACGGCCGAGGCCGGCGATGATGTCGCGGCGAGCCCCGCTGCGACGAGAAGTGGCGTCAGGACAGCAAGCAGGAGTTTCGTCGCGCGGGTCACAGGTCCATTGTCCATCCCGCGAGGACCGCCGCATCGGGCCTGAAGGCCCCACCTGAGGGGACCCTGGTCAGGCGGGAGGCTCGTGCGTGACGTCGAGGTCGTAGATGACGACTTCGCCGGCGCCGGTGCCGTTCGACTCGTTGGCCTGGGTGTAGCACCCGGCCTTGAAGTACCACTGCTCGTTGTCGACTGATGGGCTGAAGGGCGCGATGTTCTCGACGGCGTCACCCTTCTGGTACCGGACGCTGATCTTGCCGTTTTCGGCAGTGACCTGAACAGTGAATCTCTGACCGAGCTCGTAGGAGCCGTCCAGTTCGCCGTACTCCTTGTTGTCGCCTTCGACGAAGAGGCGCGTCCCCTCGAGGCGGATCATGATCACGTCACCGGTTCCGCCGTCGACGCCGCTGTCGTGGATCTGGCCGGCGACGACTTCGTCCTTCCCCCCTGGAAGCTGCGTGATCGCCTGCTCGATCGTCATGGTGTGCGTGCCGCACTTGGACGACCAAGCCGCTCGGTTGTACTGGCCGTCCTGCGTCATCTCGCGCAGTTCTGATCGCGGGTACGAGCTGCCAGACGTGGTCGCGCCGTCAACTGACGCGCGGAACCGGATCGGGTTGCCGGGGTCGGTCAGTCGGTCGAAGTAGTCCTTGCCGTCCAGGGTCTCCAGCGCCGGTTGCTTGACTTCGTCGGCCGTGCTGTTGCTGTCGGATCCATCGACCGGCGTCGTGAGCTTCCAGTAGCCCAGGTCTTGCCACGCATCGCCCGCGTAGACATTGGTGGGTTGGTCCGTCGGGCAGTCATCCACCGGCGGGGGCTCCGGCACTCCCCAGCAGTTGAGCGTTCCGTCGCCCTTGACCCCGCAGGAATGGCGCTCCCCGGCGTCCTGCGTCTTCCAACTGCCCGCCTGGATCTGCGGTGAGGGGAACATGAGGTCCTCGCTGGCCGCCGCGGCTTGGCCGTGTTCGTTGTCTCCCCAGCATTGGAGCCGGGCCGACCGCATGCCGCAGGTGTGGGCGGCGCCGGCGCTGATCTGCGTCCATCCAGAGCCGACGAGGCGCGGGTAGGTCGCGCTGCCGGCGCTGCCGTTGCCCAGTTGCCCGCGACTGTCGTCGCCCCAGCAGTAGAGGTAGCCGTTGGTACGGATGGCGCAGCTGTGGCTGCCACCCGCACTGACTGCCCTCCAGTCGGTTGCGGTCGCCGAGACCGGATACGGATACGTCTTCTTGCCGACGCTGCCGTTGCCCATCTGGCCGAGGCTGTCGTCGCCCCAGCAGTAGAGCCTGCCGTTGGTGCGGATGGCGCAGGTGTGGGTGCCACCGGCGCTGACGGACTTCCACCCGGAATAGGTGCCGGCGACAAGCGTCGGGAACGCCCTGTCGATGCTGTTGGTGCCGTCGCCAATCTGGCCGCGGCTGTCGTCGCCCCAGCAGTACAGGTAGTAGCGGCTACTACGGATGGCGCAGGTATGGGCGCCACCGGCGCTGACGGTCCTCCAGTCCGCGAGGGATCCGATCTGCTGTGGTGTTCCCTTGTCATTGATGTAGGAGCCGGTGTTGCCGAGTCGGCCGTCGCTGTCGCTGCCCCAGCAGTAGAGCCGACCGCTCCGGATGCCACAGGTGTGAGCGTCACCGGCACTCACCACGGTCCAACCGGTTCCCCCTTTGACCTCGTTCGGCGTCGTCTTGCTGTTGAAGACGTCGGTGTTGCCGAGCTGGCCGTGGTCGTCGTTGCCCCAGCAGTAGAGCTTGCTGGAGCTGGCGATGGCGCAGGCGTGCGCGCCGCCGGCGCTGACCCCCTTCCAGTCCGTGTCCAGGAAGTCCTTCGCTGACGCGGGGGAGGGAACGACAAAAATTCCGCTGAGGATCAGCGGAATAGTCAGGAGTACGGACTTCCCCCAAGTCACCCGAGAATTCTAACGGCCGAGGTTCGTGCGACCGAAAATCGAAGCCAATCGATATCAGACTGGAGTAATCGGCAGCGACTTGCGTGGTTGGAAGGCGAAATCGGTGCCGGTGCTGAACTTCGCCACCGCCACCTCCTGCGCCTCCGGTGCCGGCTCGCTCCGGCGGACGACCTGCATCCGCCAGCTGTCCGGGTCGATCCGCTCCGCCTCGACGTCGAAATGCGGGTCGAGGACACGCACGGCAGCGCGAAGCCCGTCCAGCCACTCCGGCCCGCACAGCGAAATCCACGCCTGGTCCTGGTGCGCCGGGGAGTGGCGCACGATGATGCCGTCGTCGTGAACCTCGAGGCTGACGTAGGCGGCCGGGTTCAGCGCCGGGTGCAACGCAAGGAGCCGGAGCGCGGCGTCCTCGGTCGCCGGGAGTTCAAGCGCGCGAGCCAGCCGGTACGCAGCGATGCCGGCGAAGCCGGTGAACTGCTTGCGCCGAATGGAGGCCACCTCGTCGTCGGTCTCCACGCGCGCGTCCACGGCGATGGCGAAACTGTTGTCCAGCAGCGCCATCTGCAGGCACACCTCGTCGGCGATCCGGACCAACGCGGACTTCGAAAAAGCGGCGAAGTCGAGGTCGGACAGCAACGGACCGCTGTAGTCGGACGCGCCGTGGTCGGCTGGATCGATCGGAGGGAGCGGCAGGGTTGCCGCCCGGGAACGCGCATTGATCTCCAGCCCCCACACCGGTTCGGGCTCGGGGTGGGACTCATCGATGACCACCGTCCACGCGCAGTGCGGCTGCCGGTCCGCGGGCACCCGGGGCGGCCGGTGGATCGGCCGGACCTGCGCGTGCGGGTTGGTGGCGATCGCGGTGGCGTCGAACGTCGGGTCCTCGATGTCGTGGCACATCCCGACGACGTACTTCTCGCCCATCGGCTCGACGTCCATGAGCGCACCGCAGTGATCCAGCTGGAACTCACCGTGCCATGGGTCGTGGACGGTGTAGCGGAAGTCGAGGAACTGCGGTGGCGCTCCGATGTCGAGCTGTAGGCCCTTGAAGATGGTGACCACGTCACCGGTGCCAGGTGTTGTGGGCGCGTAGCCCAAGGCCTGCTGCATGCGCTGGGTGTAGATCGGGCTCGCGCCGGCCCACTCCTCGACCGCGATCTGCACCATCTCCTCGCGGCCGAAGGCGCTGATGCACCACGCCATGCCGGCCCGGTCGATGAGGTGTCCGATGAGCAGTAGCTCGGGGACGACGACGGCGAGCTCCTCGCGGCTGAGGGTCGCGTATCGGCTGGACGCCGGGGTCATGCCGGGGCACTCGCTCCAGCAACCGACCGGGTGCCGAGGCGTTCGGCCAGCTTGTCCAGATAGCCCATGACGGTGGCCTCGTCGGCGTCCGGCACGCCCCAGATCAGTTCGCTCGCACCGGCGGCCGCCCAATCGGCGAAGTCGTCGGGTTCGGGCTTCTTCGCGACGAGAATGCGCACGTCGGGCTGACCGTCGCGGCCGGCCGCGGCCCACTCCTCGCGCAGGAGATTGGCTTTCGTGGCGATGTCGGTCTCGATCGGGGTGGTCATCCAGCCGTCGGCATGAGCGGCGATCCACTTCATCGTCTTGGGGCCGCCGCCGGCGCCGACGACGACGGGAATCCGTCCCTGCGGAGGCTTCGGGTAGGCCCACGACGGGCCGAACGAGACGAACTCGCCGTCGTATGCCGCCTCCTCCTCGGTCCACAGCGCCCGCATGGCCTCGAGGTATTCCTTCAGCACGGTGCGGCGCCTGGCGCCAGGCACGCCGTGGTCGGACAACTCGTCGGTGTTCCAGCCGAAGCCGACTCCGATGGTGACCCGACCGCCGGACAGGTGATCGAGGGTGGCCAGCGTCTTGGCCAGCGTGATCGGGTCGGACTCCACCGGCAGCGCCACCGCGGTGGCGAGTCCGATGCGCTCGGTGACCGCCGCGCACGTCGCCAGCGACACCCACGGATCGAGGGTGCGCAGGTAGCGGTCGTCGGGCAGGTCCTCGCCGCCGGTCGGGTGCAGCGCATCCCGGCGAACGGGAATGTGGGTGTGCTCCGGGACGTAGATCGTGTCGAATCCGCGCTCTTCGGCGGCGACGGCGAGCCGTGCCGGAGCTATTCCTCGATCGGAGGTGAACAGGACGATTCCGTTGCGCATGGCCCTACTCTAGAACGCGTTCTACATTGATGGAATACTGACTGGACAGTTGTCCAGTTGGGTCGTGTCGGGGGCGAGGGGAGTCGCGCGGTGGTCACGGTGGACTACGCCGTCGTCGGAGCCGGCAGTGCCGGATGCGCTGTCGCGCGGCGACTGGCCGAGAGCGGCGCGAGCGTGGCCGTCATCGAAGCCGGTGGCCCGGACACGGCGCGTCGGGTGCGCAGCCTGATCGAAGTGCCCGGGGCCATCGCCGTCATGTTGTCCACGCCGCAGCTGAAGAAGCTGGTCGACTGGGGCTACAAGTCCGTGCCGCAGGCCGCCGCGTGGGATCGGACGATGTCGATGACTCGCGGCAAGGTGCTCGGCGGGTCGAGCTCGATCAACGGGATGCTCTTCGTGCGCGGGAACCGGCAGAACTTCGACGACTGGGCCGCTGACGGTGCGAAGGGCTGGTCCTTTGACGAGGTGCTGCCCGCCTTCAAACGGCTGGAGGACTGGGAGGGCGGTGCCAGCGAGGTGCGCGGCGTCGGCGGCCCGGTGCATGTCCGTCGACAGCGAAACCTGCCGCCGGCATCGCAGACCTTCATCGCTGCGGCAACCGAGCGGCTCGGGGTCCCACTGCTGGACGACTACAACGGCCCGGATCAGGAGGGCGTCGGCGAGATCCAGTTCAGCGGCGACGGCGGAAGGCGGTACTCGACGGCGCGGGCCTACCTGCGCACCCAGCCCTTGGACAACCTCCTGGTCCTGACCCATGCCCAGGCCACCCGGCTCGTCCTGTCCGGCAGTCGCGTCGACGGCGTGGAGGTGGTCGGCGCCGACGGTGCGCGTCAGGTCATCCGGGCCGAGCGCGAGGTCATCGTGTCGGCAGGGGCGTTCGATTCGCCCAAGCTGCTCATGCTCTCCGGCATCGGTCCGGCCGCGCACCTGCGCGGGCTTGGCATCGAGGTGGCCGCGGACCTGCCGGTCGGCGAAAACCTGCACGACCACCTGTTCGTCCCGGTGTCGTTCGTGATGCCGTCGGCGCTGCGGCGGCCGACGCCCCTGTACTTCCTGAGCGGGATCGCGCGCGCCCGGTACCGGCGGACCGGATGGGCCAGCGGCGCCATGTTCGACGCCACCGGGTTCGTCCGGACCTCCCACGCCGGCTCGATCCCCGACCTGCAGCTGATGGCGCTGCACTGGACGTACCCGTTCCCGAACCAGGACGGCGACAAGCGGGTCAACCCGCCGACCAAGGAGCCCGGCTTGTCCGTGTTCCCGACGCTCATCTACCCGGAGAGCCGGGGAACGGTTCGACTGGCGAGCTCCGATCCGTCGGCCGCGCCGTTGATCGACCCCGCGTACCTGACCGCGGCGAGGGACACCGAGGTGCTGATCGAGGGCATTGCGATGGCGCGTCACATCATGGCCGGTGCCGGCGACAGCAGGGGCGAGATCGTGCCCGGCCCGGACTACCTCGACGAGGCCGAGTTGCGCCGGATCCTGCCGAACATCGTGCACACCGTGTACCACCCGGTGGGCAGTTGCCGGATGGGTTCGGACGACCGCGCCGTCGTCGATCCGGAGTTGCGGGTCAGGGGTATCGACGGACTGCGGGTGGCCGACGCATCGGTCATGCCGTCCATCGTCGGGGGCAACACCAACGCGGCCTCGATCATGATCGGTGAACGCTGCGCAGAGCTGGTTCTGGGAGGAGCCGCATGACGAACGAGACGGACATCCTGACGGTGACGGACGAGGCGCGCGTTCGCACGCTCACGCTCAACCGTCCTGACGCCCTCAACGCCTTCAACGAGGCGCTCTACGACGCGCTGACCATCGCGCTGCGGGATGCAGCTGAGGACCCTGCCGTCGCCGTCGTCCTCATCACCGGCAACGGGCGAGCGTTCAGTGCCGGCACCGACCTGCTGGAGATGGGTGAACGTGTCGCGAACCCGGACTTCGTGCCGGGGAAGTACGGCTTCATCGGCCTGGTCGACGCGCTGGCGGCGTTCGACAAGCCGCTGGTGCTGGCCATCAACGGGCTGGGCCTGGGGATCGGCCTGACGATCATCGGGTTCGCCGACCTGGCCTTCATGTCGACCGAGGCTCGGCTCAAGTGCCCGTTCACCAGCCTGGGCGTCGCGCCCGAGGCGGCGTCGAGCTTCCTGCTGCCGCGACTCGTCGGTCGCCAGAACGCCGCGTGGGTGCTGCTGTCGTCGGAGTGGATCTCGGCGCAGGAGGCGCACGAGATGGGTCTGGTCTGGCGGGTGTGTGAGCCGGCCGACGTCGTGCCGACCGCGACCGAGCACGCCGCACGGCTGGCCAGGTTGCCGATCTCCAGCCTGCGCGCGGTCAAGCGGACGATGACCGCTCCGTTGGCCGAGCAGGTCGACGCCGCACGGGCGCGGGAGAACCAGTGCTTCGCCGAGCTGATGGGTGGCCCGGCCAATGCCGAGGCGTTGACGGCGTTTGCCGAAGGGCGCGCGCCGGACTTCACCAGCCTGCCGCCGGGTTGGTAGGCCGGCACCCGGGTGCCGCGACG
>DATEDT010000036.1:0-8910 GCA_035281505.1 Aeromicrobium sp.
CCCACCACTCCGACGTTCGGCTCGATCGTCGCGAACGGATAGTTGGCCGCGAGCACGTTGTTGCGGGTGAGGGCGTTGAAGAGGGTCGACTTCCCCGCGTTCGGAAGTCCCACGATGCCGATCGAGAGAGCCACCCCGGGACTCTATCCGCAGCGAGCCGATAGCCGACACGCGCTCGGCGTGTGACCGGTCCGAGCACGCCGGATCGAACCGATACATCGCGATCATCTGGGACGATTTGCTGGTGAAACTCCGGAGCCTGCTGCCGCAGCAGCCGGCGGCCGTCGGAATGCGCCGGCTGACGCTCCAGTTCTCCGATCCGGACGTCGAAGCCGCATTCCGCGACGCCGACAATCGCGCCGCCGTCGGCCGCGCCCGGTTCATGACCCTGCTGGCCTTCGTCCTCAGCCTCCCGTTCGGCTGGCTTGACCTCGTGCTCAGCCCCGACTACCTGGGCGTCCTGGTCATTCTCCGGGCGATCGGCTCCGTTGCCCTGCTCGCCATCGCCGCGCTGACGATCTGGTGGCCGTCGGTTCACCGCTGCATTCAGTTCGTCGCCTGCGGCGCACTGGCCGTCTACTCGTGGTGCACGGTCGCGGCCGTGTTGCTGACCGACACGCCGCGCACCTACGCGAGCGTCGGAACCGTCCTGCTGATGCTCGGCCTGGTCGGCGTCATCCGGGTGCGGTTCCGATCGGCGCTGATGACCGCGATCGCCACCTTCCCGCTGGTCGGCCTCGCCCTGCTGATCGAGCGAGAGTCGTGGCAGTTGGTGGCCTTCGACGTCTTGAGCCTCGTCACCTACGCGGTCCTCATCGTGACGGTGGCCTTCGCCCTGGAACGGTCGAAACGGACGGAGTTCCTGGCCAATCGCGACCTGGACGCACAACGACAGCTCTCCGATGACCTTCTGCACAACATCCTTCCGGAGCCGATTGCGCGACGGCTGCGTGAGAATCCGTCCGCGATCGCAGAATCGGTCGACCATGCGACGGTGCTGTTCGCCGACATCGTCGGCTTCACGCCGTTCTCGGCCGAGCTGCCGCCCGCCGAGATCGTCCAGTTGCTGGACCTCCTCTTCGGCAAGTTCGACGACCTGTGCGACGAGCGCGGAATCGAGAAGGTCAAGACGATCGGTGACGCCTACATGGCGGTGGCCGGCACCCCGCGTCCCGATCCCGACCACGCGGCGTCCGTCGTCGAGCTCGCCTTCGACATGCAGCGCGCCGCCTCCGCCATCGCGCCGCTGTGGCCGACCGACCTCAAACTGCGGATCGGCATCAGCTCGGGCCCGGTCGTCGCCGGTGTGATCGGCCGCCGACGCTTCGCGTACGACCTGTGGGGTGACACCGTCAACACGGCGAGCCGGATGGAGTCACATGGCGTGCCGAACCGCATCCAGGTCTCAGAGTCCACGTACGAGCTGCTGAAGAACCGCTACGAGTTCAGTGAGCCGCAGGAGATGGACATCAAGGGCAAGGGCACCATGTCCACCTACTTCCTGGTGGGGCCGGAGCAGGACTGAACCACGACGCGTCGGCGCGGTGACACCAGAATGTCCGTCGCCGCGATTACCGTCTGAAATGTGAGTTACCGGCGCGGCCAGTCCGGTCGCGATCTCAACGGAGCCGCCGTGGTCGTCATGGCGTTCGTCGCGATGGCCGCGGTCATCTGGCTCGATCTCACCGATGGCTCACTCGGACCCGCGTTCTCGGTCGGCTTCATCCTGGTCGCGGTCACCGCACCCATGGCCGTCGACCTCCGCGCGATCGTCACCACCGGGGCGCTGCCACCCCCGTTGCTGATCATCAGCCTGTTCGGCGTCGCGCTCATCGAGCCGTCAGCGATCGAGGTGCCGGGTCTGGCGGCCGACGCCGGTGCCTTCACCCGCACGATTGCCACCACGCTCGACCACGGAGTCGCACTGGTGATCGGCCATGCACTCGCGCTCACGACGATCGTGGTGCGCAACGTCTGGGCATCGCGCGCCCGGGCGCTCAGCCCGCAGCACTCTTGAGGTCGCGGCGGAGCTCCGGCGGCAGCGCGAACGTCAGGCTTTCGTCAGCGGTGCGCACCGCATCGGCATCCGGGTGCCCGTTCTCGGCCAAGTAGGCCAGCACGTCCTGCACGAGGTCGTCCGGCACGGACGCACCTGACGTGACACCCACCCGCTCGACCCCGTCGAGCCATGACGGGTCGAACTCGGTGACGTCGTCGATGCGGTACGCCGTCTTCGCACCTGCCTCGAGCGCCACCTCGACCAGCCGGACGGAATTGGAGGAGTTGGACGACCCGACGACGATCACCAGGTCTGACTTTGCAGCGATCTCCTTGACCGCGACCTGGCGGTTCTGGGTCGCGTAGCAGATGTCGTCGCTCGGCGGATCCTCCAGCTGCGGGAACCGCTCACGCAGCCGGCGCACGATCTCCATCGTCTCGTCGACGCTGAGCGTGGTCTGCGACAACCACGACAGCTTTGCGTCCGCCGGGAAATCGAGCTTGTCGACGTCGTCGGGATGCTCGACGAGGGTGATGCTCTCCGGCGCCTCACCGGCGGTGCCTTCGACCTCTTCGTGACCGTCGTGACCGATCAGCAGGATGCTGTAGCCGTCCTTCGCGAAGCGCCTCGCCTCGTGGTGCACCTTGGTGACCAGCGGGCAGGTGGCGTCGATGGTCTTGAGCTGTCGCTCCGCAGCCTGTGCATGGACCGCCGGCGACACGCCGTGCGCGGAGAAGACGACGATTGCGCCCTCGGGCACCTCGTCCAGCTCCTCGACGAAGACGGCGCCACGGGCAGCCAGGTTCTGCACGACGTGCTTGTTGTGGACGATCTGCTTGCGGACGTAGACCGGCGCGCCGTAGAGGTCCAGCGCCTTCTCCACGGTGATGACCGCGCGGTCGACGCCGGCGCAGTACCCGCGCGGGTCGGCGAGCAGGACGCTTCCACCGAGCGACGGCATGCCAAGTTCGACCATGCCATCGAGTCTACGGGCAGTGAGTGAGGGCTCGTGCGCCTGCGCACGGTGCCCGAGCGAGCCAACGTTGAGCGCCGAAGGCGCGATACGGGCCGGTGTTCGTCTGATCGCATGAGTAGGGTCGGCGCATGGCCCTCGAGACCAGCCCGGAATCGCCGGCGCCGCTGCGCCAGATCTCGATGCTGATCGGCGAGTGGATCGGCCGCATGGGCGCGGTGTGGGTCGAAGCCGAGGTCACCGAGCTCAAGCGTCGGCCCGGAATCTGCTTCCTCACCCTGCGCGATCTCGAGGCCAAGATCTCGATCCAGGCCAAATGCCATGTGAGCGTGCTCGATCGGCTGGCCACACCGGTCATGGAAGGCGCCCGTGTCGTCGTCCTGGCCAGGCCCTCGTTCTGGGAGGGCACCGGCAGTCTGGCGCTCGACATTCGCGAGATCCGGCCGCAGGGCGAAGGCGAGCTGCTCGCCCAACTCGAGGCACGCCGCCGTGCGCTCGCCGCCGAGGGCCTCTTCGACCCGCGGCTCAAGCGGCCACTCCCCTTCCTGCCCCGTGGCGTCGGGCTGGTCACCGGCAAGGCGTCCGACGCCGAGCGCGACGTGCTCGAGAACGCCCGGAAGCGGTGGCCGTCGGTCCACTTCGTCGTCCAGTACGCCCTCATGCAAGGCGCCCAGTCGGCGTCCAGCGTCATCGAGGCCGTGCGGCTGCTGGATGCCAATGACGAGGTCGACGTCATCATCGTCGCGCGCGGCGGCGGCTCGCTGCACGATCTCCTGCCGTTCTCCGACGAAGCTCTCATCCGCGCCGTGGCCGCCTGCACCACGCCGCTCATCAGCGCGATCGGGCACGAGCCCGACACGCCGATCCTCGACCACGTTGCCGACCACCGCGCATCCACCCCCACCGATGCGGCCAAGACCGTCGTCCCGGCCGTGGCCGACGAGCTCGCCGGCGTCGCTGAGGCACGAGCCCGCGCCGCCCATGCCGTCCGCCGGCTCCTGGAGCACGAGACTGCAGCGCTCACGGCGCTGCGCTCACGACCTGTGCTCGCCCAACCGCACGTTCTTGTCGACGCGCAGCGCGAGGTGGTGACCGAGGCGCTCAGCCGGTCGCGACGGGCGCTGCGCCACCTGGTCGACCGCGAACACGATGCGGTGAGCCATCACCTGGCCAGGGTTCAGGCACTTTCACCGCTGGCCACGATGCAACGTGGCTATGCCGTCGCGCAGGGACCCGACGGCGCGGTGCTGACATCCGTCGGCACCGTGCCCGACGAATTCACCGTGCGGCTTGCCGACGGCCGCGTTGCGGCCCACAAGATCTCGACCGAGGAGCTCACATGACCGAGGAACTCTCCTATGAGGCGGCCCGCGACGAACTCATCGCAATCGTGTCCAAGCTGGAGGCCGGCGGCTTGGGGCTGGAGGAGTCGCTGAAGCTCTGGGAGCGCGGCGAGGTCGTGGCGGCCCTCTGCCAAGAACGTCTGGAGGGCGTGCGCAAGCGGCTGGAGGCGGCTGGTCAGGACGCCGCTCAAACCGAGGGCGGCGACGCATGACCACCTTCAGCCTCGAGACGATCGAGCCACAGTCCGCTGCCGGTATCCGAGCCGAGGTGCCAATGGCCGAGTTGGGGGCCGTCTTCGACCGGGCCTACCCGGCGGTCATGCGCGCAGTGGACACCCAGGGCGCCGCGATCACCGGACCGCCCTTCGGCTTCTACCCGCGCATGCCCTCCGACACCGTTGAGGTCGTCGCCGGCATTCCAGTGGGGGCCCCGATCACAGCGGATGGCGAGGTGGAGCCGTTCACACTCCCGGGCGGCCGAGCCGTCATTGCCACCCACGTCGGCCCGTATGAGGACCTGGACAGGACGTACGCCGAACTCCTGGCGTGGGCCACCGCTGAGGGACTCACGTTGGCCGAGGGCATGTGGGAGTCATACCTGAGCGACCCGGGCGCCGAGCCCGATCCGAGCACCTGGCGGACGTTGATCGTCTGGCCCTTGGCCTGAGCTCCGGGGCTCAGTTCTCCCGCGACTCCAGCGAGGCGACGTAGCGCTCCACGTCGGCCCGCTTGGCGCTGCCGATGACGAGAACCGACGTCTCTCCGAAATCGCGCACGTACACCCGGTCGCCGTCCGATTCGGCGCGGACCTGCCAGGTCGCACCGGCGAGCTCGACGATGCCGGTGACGCGACTCTTCGGTGCGAAATCGTCGACGATCCCCGGCGCGGACACCGTCGCCTGCTCGAGCCCGATGTACCGATCGTCCGGCGTGAGCACGCCGAGGTGCCACCTGTCGGGCCCGGACCGGACCGAATTGGCAATCCATCCCCTGGGCAGCGCCCGTGGCGCGACCACGTCGAACGTGGCGGCGGCCTCTGCGCCCGCGACCGCGTCGGCGAGATCGACCCGGCGCTCGGGCCGATCAGGAGTCATCGTGACCAACTGCCCGACCAGCAACGCGCCGAGCAACAGTGCGCCCATGAGGGCCGTTGTTCGCAACGCGTCGCCGAACGAGCCACCACGAGAACTCCCTGCAGATGCCATTTGGAAATCATGTCACCGGCAATCGCCCGCAGGCTCAGCCGGCCTCGCTCGCTCGGAAATGTCCGCACGCGGCCATTCCGCTCGCTCGCTCACCGGTAGGCTGTGGCCCGTGGAGAGCCTGCATCGTGACGCCAGCGTTCCTGACCGGAACCTCGCCCTTGACCTGGTGCGGGTCACCGAGGCCGGAGCCATGGCTGCGGGCCGCTGGGTCGGCCGGGGGGACAAGAACGGCGCGGACGGCGTCGCCGTCAACGCGATGCGCTCTCTCATCAACACCGTCGAGATGAACGGCGTCGTCGTCATCGGCGAGGGCGAGAAGGACGACGCCCCGATGCTCTACAACGGCGAGCGCGTGGGCGACGGGACCGGGCCCGAGTATGACGTCGCCGTCGACCCGATCGACGGCACGACGCTGACGGCCAAGGGCATGAACAACGCCATCTCGGTCATGGCGGTTGCTCCCCGCGGAGCGATGTACGACCCGTCCGCGGTGTTCTACATGGAGAAGCTGGTCACCGGCCTGGAGGCCGCCGACCTCGTCGACATCCGCCTTCCCGTGGCCGAGAACATCTCGATCGTCGCCAAGGCCAAGGGCGTGCAAGCCAGCGACATCACCGTCTGCGTCCTCGACCGGCCCCGGCATGCCGAGCTCGTCGAGGAGATCCGCTCGACGGGTGCACGCATCAAGTTCATCAGTGACGGCGACGTGGCCGGCGCCATCATGGCGGCTCGGCCCGGAACCGGCGTCGACATGCTGGTCGGTGTCGGTGGGACGCCCGAGGGCATCATCACCGCCTGCGCCATGAAGTGCCTCGACGGCGTCATCCAGGCTCGGCTGTGGCCCACCGGCGACGAGGAACGTCAGCGCGCCATCGATGCCGGCCTCGTGCTCGATGAGGTGCTCTACACCGAGGACCTGGTGAGTGGCGATGACTGCTTCTTCGTCGCCACCGGCATCACCGACGGTGAGTTGATGGACGGCGTCCGTTACGGACCGAGCCGGGCCGTGACGCAGTCCATCGTGATGCGCTCGCGCAGTGGCACCATCCGCACGATCACCAGCGAGCACAAGCTGGCCAAGCTCAAGAAGTACTCCCGCGTCGACTACGAGAAGTGAGCCCCTGCGGTTGAGTCCCCGTCCATGAGCACTGCCGAACAGTTCGCCCACCTGGAATCGGGCATCGAGCTCTGTTACGAGACGTTCGGATCGCCAGAGGATCCCGCCGTCCTGCTCATCATGGGCTTGGGCGGTCCGATGGGCTGGTGGGACAGCGAGCTCTGTGCTGCGCTGGCCGACCGCGGATTCTTCGTCATTCGCTACGACAACCGGGACACCGGGCGATCGACGAAACTGCGCCAGCATCGCGTCACCCGGGCTGACCTCCTACGTGCGTTCGCCGGTCGCGCCCGACCGCCGTACACCCTCGGGGACATGGCCGAGGACGCGATCGGCCTGCTGGACCACCTCGGCATCGCGGCAGCGCACGTCGCCGGCGTCTCGATGGGCGGCATGATCGCGCAAACCATGGCCATCGAGCACCCGGACCGGGTTCTCTCCCTCACCTCGATCATGTCGACCACCGGACGACGCACGGTCGGCTGGCAGCACCCCAAGTTGATCCCCACCCTCCTGGGGTCGTCCGGCAGCGGCCGCGAGGGCTATCTTGCGAACGCGCAGCGCTCGTGGCGACGGATCGGGTCGCCGGCATTCCCGACGACGACCGAAAGCATGCTGGCGCGGGCCGCGGAGACCTGGGATCGCGGCTGGGCGGCCAGCGGCGTCCTTCGGCACATGATGGCGGTCCTCACACAGCCGGACCGGACCAAACACCTGAGTCGCGTCGGCGTGCCAACAGCAGTCGTGCACGGGCTGAGCGACCCGCTCGTCCATCGATCCGGTGGGCGCGCCACCGCGCGGGCGATTCCGGACGCCGAACACGTCGAGATCGCCGGCATGGGGCACGACCTGCCGCGCCAGCTGTGGCCGACCATCATCGACACGATCGTCCGCACGGCCCACCGCGCAGCAACCTGACTAGCGATACATCTTCGCCTCGACGCTCATGCCGAGGATGCGGGCCGCGAGCAGCCGATGAAGCCCGTCGAGGTGCCAGAGGCCCTGTGGGCCGACGTCGGTGACCCGAATGGGCTTGAGCGCCTTACCCTCCTGAAGCTCGGCCAGGTAGTAGTTCACCTTCGGCGCCCCGATGGCCTCCTGCTGGGTCAGCACCATGGTGTGCGGCCGGAGCAGGAGGGTCTCACCGGTCTTCTTGAACCCGCCTTGGTCCTTCAAGTCCAGCCGTTTGGCCGCCATCACGGCCAGCCAGACCAGACGCCGCGTCGGGATGAGGTCGCCTTCGCCGGCGAGCCGCAGAAAGTAGTCGAGCCGCTCCTGGGAGTCGTCGTCGAGATCCGTCGGGGGCGCGGAGACCTTCGGGCCGAATCGGATCATGCGCGCCACTTCTGCGCCGCCATGATGACCAACTGCGGGACAGCCCAGAAGAACCCCATCAGGCCGAATGTCAGGGCAACCGCTTGGGCGCCCTCGCCTGGACGGTCGCGCAGGTAAAGCGCGACGAGCAGGAAGAGAACGCCCCCCACGAGGAAGAACCAGCGCACGAACACCCCGTAATGATCCCACTGCCATTGCTGCAGATATTGTCATCAGGCCATGACTGACGCTGAATTTCGCTACTCAGATCTCCTTCCGACCGGGAAGGACGACACGCCATACCGGTTGATCACGACCGAGGGCGTCTCGACGGTGGAGGTCCCCCGGCCGGATGGCGGCGTGCAGACGTTTCTCACGGTGGAGCCGCAAGCCCTCCAGCGGCTGACCGCCGAGGCGATGCACGACATCAGCCATTACCTGCGTCCCGCACACCTGACGCAGCTGCGCAAGATCATCGACGACCCGGAGTCGTCCGGCAACGACCGGTTCGTCGCCCTGGACCTGCTCAAGAACGTCAACATCTCGGCCGGCGGCGTCCTGCCGATGTGTCAGGACACGGGCACGGCCATCGTCATGGGCAAGAAGTCCGAAGGTGTCCTGACCGGCGCCGATGACGCCGAGTGGATCAGCCGCGGCGTGTACGACGCGTACACGAAGCTCAATCTGCGCTACAGCCAACTCGCGCCGCTGACCACGTACGAGGAGAAGAACACCGGGACGAACCTGCCGGCCCAGATCGAGCTCTACACGTCACCGACCAAGGAAGGGAAGCCGGAGTACAAGTTCCTCTTCATGGCCAAGGGCGGTGGCTCGGCCAACAAGTCGTTCCTCTACCAGGAGACGAAGGCCGTCCTGAATCCCAAGCGGCTGCTGGAGTTCCTCGACGAGAAGATCCGTTCGCTCGGCACCGCGGCGTGCCCCCCGTATCACCTGGCGGT
>DATEDT010000037.1:0-9184 GCA_035281505.1 Aeromicrobium sp.
ACGTCGGCCGCACCCACCGCCGCGCCACACCACGCCAAGCGCGCGCCATCACCTTCCGCCAGAACGACACCTGCGCCTCCCCCGGCTGCCACCACCCCATCGCCCACAACCACCACAAGCACTGGTACTCGAACGGCGGACGCACCCGCCTGGAGGACATGGACGGCCGCTGTTCAAAGTGCCACACGCTCATCCACGCCGGACACCTCAACATCCCCGGCTACACCACCGACGGCTGGCCCCTACGCCAGAACCGCCGCCGACGAACCAACTAACCCCCAGCCGCCCCACCCGGCGCGGCCACACAGCCACGCCCGGCGTCAGAACCGTGCGAACTTGCCGAGGTTAGCCCGCAGGCGATGACACGACTTCGTAGGCAGGCATCGGCTTGCGGAGGCCCTTGAGCGTTAGTTCTCCCTTGGGGGTGCACGCGATTTCGTCACGAACCAACAGCCATGTGGTGTGGCCGATGAGCACCTTGCCGGGTTCGCATTTGGACTGGATTCGTGCGGCGATGTTGACCTGCTTGCCGAGTGCTGTGTACTTGGTTCGCTCCGCTGACCCGAAGTTTCCGACGGTGGCGAGGCCGGTGTTGATGCCCATGCGGACGGTGAGGGTTTCGGGGATGCCAGCGGACGCCCATCGCTGATTGAGGCCAGCCATTGCCTCCTGCATCTCGACGGCCATCCGAACTGCGCGTAAGGCTTGGTCGCGGTCGTCGGTGAAATCCGGTGCCCCGAACAGCACCAGAACCGCGTCGCCTATCAAGTCATCGACCGTGCCTCCGTGTTTCAGCGCGACGACCGACATCTCGGTGAAGTAGTCGTGCAGGACGGCGGCAAGGTCTTCCGGTTCCATTTCGTCAGACAGGTCGGTGAACCCGACTAGGTCCGAGAAAAAGATGGTCAGTTTGCGCCTCTCATGCGTCCCGATTGCCGCAGACCTGTTGGAAAGCACCGCCTCGGCGACCTGTTCGGGGACATACCTCCGTAGTAGGAGCTGGCTTGCTTGCAACTGCAGCCGTCCGGCGAACTGTTTGCGCATTCCGGTCTCGATCTGCGCTGAGGCAAGCACCACTAGGGGCACCGGTGTTAGGAGAATCGCGATGAAGGGCCAGCTGTCTTCAAGCCGTATCTGTCCGCCCATCGTCCCGATGATCTGGAGAGCCGCCGGAACTCCGCAAAGAATCACCGCCAGGACGGCCGTCACGCCAGCGCGAAGCCGGACCACCAACGGGATGTACACCGCCGCGAGACCGGCAAGCGGCACCGAGCCGTAGACCGGGCTGTACATCGTGCTCTGAACCCAGATGAAGTTGAGTCCAACGACGACGAGGATCACGGCGATCAACTCATCGGTCCAACGCGCAAGTCGGGTGTAGCTGGCCAGAAGTGTGGCACCTATCAGCGGGACAGAGATCGCCCATGCGCTGATGAAGAGTTCGCGGGGGCTGGTGCCAACTACTAGGAGGAACAAGACGGGTATGGAGCCCCAGAGAACCAGAGCCACCATTCCCACCATTCGTGCGACGGGAAGAATCTCATCGCGATGCCAAGCGCGGAAATCTGCCTCGACGAGCGGGTCCTGAAAACCTCGCCAGCGACCATGTCGGGCGAACTCGTCCGACATCAAGTTCGCTGCATCGGCCATAAACCCTCACCGGAGTAGAAGTGACGCCTGAAAGGTACCGCCGCGGGCCGCTGTCCGGCTCTTATTCGAGCCCGGCAGCGTCAGTCTCCGCAAGCATTGGGCGGAAATGGCAGCAGCCATTCCTATCTACGCGTCCGGACGCTGCAATAACCTGCCGCGTCGACTTCATGTCGCGAGGGCAGGCGATGGCCGGTACCGTCGACACATGCTCTACGCACCACTACTGAGGCGACGGGTGGTTGCGCTGTGGGAGCAGTTGACGCCGGCAGGCATCGAAGGACTTCCGCTCGCCGATGACGTCCGGTTCAGTTATCCAGGCGACCACGCCATGGCCATCGAAGCGACTTCGGCTGACGAGTTGCGTGGTTGGCTCCATGCACTCTTTGCGCGGTTCCCCGGTCTAAGTTTTGAGGTCCACGAGGTCGTCGTCGACGGGCCTCCGTGGTCCCTACACACGGCAACTCGCTACTCAGCGATTCAAGAAGGACGGACGCTCTATCAGGGCACACAGTTCACCCACATTCGCTGGGGCAAGGTGGTCAGGGAGCACGTACTTCCAGACACCCAGGCCGTCGCTCGCGTGGCACCGCGCTGATCGAACTAACTTGCCGCAGTTACGTCACATCATGGAGCGGGCAGAGAGTGCGTCACGCGGCCTGAACCGGTACGGGGAGGGCGAGGAAGAACGTCGCCCCTGCACCTCGACGTCCTTCGGCGCGGATCGTGCCACCATGGCGGTCGATAATCCGCGCAACAGACGCGAGGCCGAGGCCATTCCCGGCGAACTCGCTCTCAGCATGCAAGCGCACCCGCGGCCGGAACAGCAACTCAGCCGCGGCCGGGTCGAACCCGGCGCCGTTGTCCTGAATCGCGAACGTCGACAGGGGCGTTCCGGTGTCAACACGCCTGAAATGCACCTCGGGATTGGCCGTGTGCGAGGAGTACTTGAAGGCGTTGTCGAAGAGGTTCTGCATCATCAACTGTCCGAGCACAGGGTCAAGCTCAGCATGCAGGCCGGACTCGATGTCGACTTGTACAGGATGCTGGGATCGGCGCACCAGATCGTCGGTGATCTCAAGGGCGACGCTGGAAAGGTCAACCGTCTGCGGGTGTAGCGCCGTGTTCGTAATGCGGTACAGCCCGAGCATCCGCTCGATCTGGTCCCCGAGCCGCTCACCGGACGTGACAATGGTGCGAGCGAATTCGTGCGCCATTTCCGGGTCGCCAACACCATCTTGAAGAAGTTCGGCATAGCCCATCATCGCGCCGAGCGGGCCTCTGAGATCGTGCACCAACGTGTGGATTGCCGACTCAAGTTCGTCGCGCTCGGCAGATCGGCGTCCGACGGCGCCACGAAGCTCGAGGTTCTCCAACGCGACCGCCGCGCTGTTGGCTAGCACCTCAAGCAACCGCACCTCTTCATGCGTTGGTGTCTTGGACGAACTCCAATAAGCGCCCAGAGCGCCGATGGGCTGCTCCCTGCGGATCGGGGCCATGGCCAGACTCTTCACGAACGTCGGGCGGTAGGCGTCGTGAGGGATCCGCGGGTCTTCGTAGATGTCGGGGATCAGAACCGTCTCCCGGTGCAACATCGCCCACCCGCTGATGCATGCCGACAACGGAAATCGGCTTCCCTTCCACAGCGGCCCGATGGCGTTCTCGTCGGCGTAGTAACACTTGTCGTCCTCACGGAGGACGAACGTCGCACCATCGGAGCCCATGAGTTCGCGCGCCGCGCGCGCAACGATCGCCGTCACACGCTCAACGGTGTCGGCTGACGACAACTGTTCGATCGCGTCAGTCAAGACACTGCCAGTAAGGGCCACCGAAGTCATACCCGCACCGTAGGGCGCTGCACTCGACAACTGCGCACGATCGGTACCGATGAGATCAACTTGCAACCACCGGTCCGGTGGCGCGATCCGGGGGTGGAACCGCCCGGTTGAAACTGTGCGAACGTGCCGCAGATATGCCTGATGTCGCTCGGACGATCTACGCTCGCACAGTGAGTGCAAAGCGGAAGCCAAACCGCCCTCCGTGGCGGGTGTTGGTCACGGATCGGAGCCACGATGGCTCACTCACCCCATCGGCAGCACAAGGGCTGCCAGCTCTGTAAGCCTCACAAGAATCGCCGCAACGGACGTGCCGTGCGCGAACCTTGGCCAGCCCTGCGTGCGATTGGCAAGAAGCGCCGCGTCTCTCGCGGGGATCTCGGCGATGCCTGAGATCAGATCGCGCCCGCACAGTCTGCGGGTCGGCTAATCCACGTCGGGCAGGTGGGCGTCTCCGGGCAGCCAGCCGCCATACACATCGACCATCGCGACGATGCGGTCGTCCCAGGGCTCGACGTCGAGCTCCCACAGTTCGTCCGACACTCGACGCAGGTTCGTCGAGAAGCCCTCGCCCTTGAGTTCGCGGATCAGCTCGGCCGCATCACCGTCGTCGGCAAACTGAATCGGGCTCATAGCAGGGACTCCCATCGCTCACGTCGGTCATTGAAGGCAGCCAACCGATCGCGGGTGCGCTGTGGTTCACCGGCCCTGCCCAAGTTCATCATGGCAACATCTCCGCGCTCCTGACCGGCGGCAATGCGGGCGCACGCCAACTCCATCCGCTCGGTCACCGCGCGCAGCACCGTCACCGGTCCCCACTCGGCGTAGGTGTCGACGAGGAGATCGAGCCGCCGCAGCACTTCGTCGTCGCCCACCTCGTCCAGCACCTCGGGACGATTGAACGGGATGGCGGTCCACGCGAGAAAGGCCAGGTCATCGATCGGATGACCCGGACCCGCCATGTCCCAATCGATCATCGCCACGAAGTGCCCACCCTCGATGATCCAGTTGTAGGTGCCCGGATCGTTGTGGCAGATGATCGCGTCGTCGTCGAGCTCGATCTGGCCGGACCGCCAGCTGCGCGGCCCGTCCGGCCGGAAGCCCTCCGCGATGTCGTGGAAGTCCCGCAACCACGCGACCGCCTCGATCAGGACGTTGTCGAGCACGACCTCCTTGTCGACCGGAACACTGCGACCGGAGACGTAGCTGAGCACTTCGCGATCGCCTTCCACACCCTCGACGGTCGGCACGCCACGCAGTCCAGCGTCGGCAAGGTAACGCAGGAACTCGTGCACCGCCGGCGTCCATGGCCCGGTGGGACGGCGCACCGTCCGCCCGACATGCTCGACTCCGCCGGCCTGTCCCGGGACATGGATGCCTTCCATGTTTTCGACAATATCGACAGGCGACTCACAGGTAACCTCGCGGAATCGCCGGTAGGGTTTCCGCTGGGACATAAGCGAGGGAGCCATGGCAAACGACATCCCGGCCGGGTGGTACCCGGACATCCATGGAGCCGTCCGGTGGTGGGACGGCCAACGGTGGACCGACCACGTCCGTGCCCACGGTTCGACGTCGACCGCTCCTCCAGAGGAACCGGCCGAGGTTTCACGGCCGCAGCAGACCTACGACTCCGAATCCGCCGCAAACTCCACAGCCACCCACTCCACCGCGGCCCACTCCACGACGGTCTTCGCGGTGGGTCACGCCGAAGGAGCCGGCGACGAACCGCCGGTCCGGAACCCGCTCGACCGCTACGCCTCGGACCCGGGCCACGCCACGGCTCAGTCGATGGGCTGGGCACCGTCAGCCGGAGCCACGGCGGTCCACCACCCGTCGCGGACGATCAGTTACCCCAAGACGGTCGAAGAGGACATCGAGGTGGACGACGGCGACAATCGCCGCGTCTGGTTGACCGCGACCGTCGTCGGGCTCGCCGCCTTCTTCCTGGGCATGGGCATCGGCGGACGCGCGCAGGTCGATCCCCCGGAGAACTCCGACCCCATCCCACCGGCCGTCAACGCCGACAGCAGCGACCTCGACGAACTCCGCCAGCGTCTCGAGGAGCGGCAGGCCGAGCTCGATGAACGCCAGCAGGTTCTCGACGAGCGCGAGGACGATCTCGATCGCCGGGCCTCCGCAACCCCGACAGCGACTCCCTCTCCGACTGCCACCGCCACCGAGACCGAGATCGACGGAAACGATCGCGTCCTTGTCGGAACGGACGTGCGCGAGGGGACCTACCGCACCAGCGGCCCGACCGATCCTCTGTACGAGTGTGAGTACTCGATCTCCGAGGACGAGTTCGGCGACGACAAGATCAGCGAGGACTCGACGAAGTCGGCAGCTTCGGTGCGGCTCCGTGACGGTGACTGGTTCGAGACCGACGACTGCCAGGACTGGGAACGAGACTGACGCCGGGTCACCGGCTTGACAGACCTATGCACCATTGCATAGTTTGGCGTCATGACGACCACGACCACCGCCATCCCGCGTGATGTCACTGCGCTCACCCAACCGCTGACGCTGCCCAACGGCACCGTCCTGCCCAACCGCATCGCCAAGGCCGCCCTCAGCGAATGCCTCTCCTCCCCCGGATTCGCGCCGGGTGACGAGATCAAGACGCTGTACCGACGCTGGGCCAACAACGGTCAGGGCATGACGATCACCGGCAACGTCATGGTGGACGAGCGCTACATCGGCGAGCCCGGCAATGTCGTCGTCGAGGACGAACGCCACCTCGACGACCTGATCGAGTGGGCTTCCATCGTGAAGTCCGGTGGCTCCGTCGGGATCGTCCAGATCAACCACCCGGGCCGTCAGACGCCGCGCACCCTGGTGTCCAAGCCGGTCGCACCCTCGGCCGTCGCCGTCCCCGGAATGGCCGGCTCGTTCGCCATGCCACGAGCACTGACGACCGAGGAGATCGAGGACATCATCGCTCGGTTCGCGACCACGGCCCGAATCGTGACCCAGGCCGGATTCGACGGCGTCCAGATCCACGGAGCGCACGGCTACCTGGTCAGCCAGTTCCTCTCCCCCCTCGCCAACCAGCGCACCGACGAGTGGGGCGGCTCACCGGAGAACCGACGACGTTTCGTCCTGCGGCTGGTCGAGGCGATGCGGGCCGAGATCGGTGACAAGGTCCTGGGGATCAAGCTCAACTCGGCCGATTTCCAGAAGGGCGGCTTCAGCGAGGACGAGTCACTCGATGTCGTCGACGCACTCGTCGAGGCCGGGATCGACTTCCTCGAGGTGTCCGGCGGCACCTATTCGTCGGCGGCAATGTTGGGCGTGGACGACAGCCTTCGGGAGAGCACCCGGAAGCGCGAGGCGTACTTCCTGGACTACGCCCTTCGCGTCCGTGCCGCACACCCCGAACTCCCGCTCATGCTCACCGGCGGATTCCGGACCGTCGAGGCGATGAACGACGCCGTCGCCAGCGGCGGGATCGACATCGTCGGCCTCGGCCGTGTGCTCACGCTCGACCCTGATGTCCCGGGCACACTCCTGGACGGCTCGGCCGACACGGCACCGGTTCCCGTCCACAAGACCGGTATTCGACTGATCGACAGCCTGACCGAGTTGACGTACTACACGGTCAACATGTGGCGCATGGGCAACCGCAAGGAGCCCAAGCCGAACCGCAACGCCGCCGTCAGCGTCGCGATCTACATGTACCGGCACGGCGTCGACGCCGTCCGCCAGGGTGGCCGGTCGAAGTGAGGAGCGCCGCATGAGCAGGGCTGGTGCCGAGACCCGCGCTCGGGTCGTCGAAAGTGCCAAGGAGCGGATGCGGCGTCACGGTGTCGCAGCGACCTCGATGCTGGACGCCATCGCCGACGCCGGGGCATCGCGCGGGTCGCTCTACCACTACTTCCCCGGCGGCAAGGCCCAGCTGATCGAGGAGGCCACCAGTGTCGCGTGCGCGGAGTACGGTGCGGCGTTCTCGCTGATCGAGGGCATGGACGCCACCGACGCGATCCCGATGGTCGTCGACTACTGGCGGGCTCAGGTCGAGGAAACCAACTACTCGGCCGGGTGCCCGGTGGCGGCGGCCGCATTGTCCGGCGACGAGACCGAGAGCGCCCGGACGACAGCCGGCATCGGCTTCGCGGAGTGGACCGCGTCCATCGAGAAGATGCTGCTGACGTCACACGTGCCCGCTGCGCGCGCGGGCGCACTGGCGTCGCTGATCCTGGCGGCAGTCGAGGGCGCGGTGCTTGTGAGTCTGGCCCAACGTTCGACGGAGCAGATGGAGCAAGTCGCCGCCGAGGTGCTGCGCATCATCGACGCCGCTCGCGCCTGAGTTCGTGGCCGCGGGCTCGCACTCTGGCACAGTGACGCCATGGTCGGACCCGCCTCCCGCATCGAGCTGCGCCGCACCGACGAGAACGCCGCGGAGATCAACGCCCTGATCGACCGCTTCGGTGGAGCCGTCGGCGTCGAGGGCGTCATCGCGAACCTCAGCCGGCAGGCCCGCCCGACCACGATGGAGGGCTCGGCCGTCACCCGCGCCTACGCCTGGGAGGAACGCGACAACTGGGATCCGCGCTGGTGGCCGCAGGGAATCACCTGGTCCACCGATGTCAGCGCCGACCAGGGTGTGGTCGTGACCAGTGCGTACGCGAAGAACCGGGTCGGCCTGACGGTGGCCAGTCGCATCACGGTCGTCGACCTGGCGACGTTGCGCTATCGGCACGTCCTGCTCGTGCGGCCCCTGGTGTGGCGTGGACGCGCGATCTTTCGTCCGCTGCGCGTACACGCCGGCGGACTTGTCTGGTACGGGCCGACCTATCTCCACGTCGCCGGCGCTCGACGGGGAATCTTCACCTGCCGGATGCAGGACGTCCTCAAGGTCCCGCCGTCGCGGGCCACCCTCGGCCATCACTATGTGCTGCCGGTCCGCTTCGCCTACAGCGCGGCCGCCGGAGACATGCGGTACTCCTTCCTCTCGCTGGACCGCAGCGTCACTCCCCCGGAGATCGTCGCCGGCGAGTACGGCCGAGAATCGATGCCGACGCGCCTCGCCCGCTTCCAGATCGACGGCGACCACCTGACGACCGAAGCTGCCGGAGCGTCCGCGCCTTCGCTGTTCGACGACCGCGGGGTATCACACATGCAAGGGGCAGTCACGGTGGACGGAACCTGGTACGTGACGCAGTCGCGCGGGCCATCGGGGCTCGGGCAGCTTCAGGTCGGCACGCCGGGCGCGTTTCGCAAGTACCCGCAGGCGCTGCCCATCGGCCCGGAGGACATCGCCTACTGGCCGGCCCGCGACGAGCTCTGGTCACAGACCGAGCACCCGGGCAGTCGCTGCTTCTTCGCCATGGACCGCGGCCAGTTCGCCGTGGAATCCGATGCGGGCCCTACCCCAGGTTGAGGGAACGCCCGATGATCTCGCGCATGATCTCCGACGCCCCGCCGTAGATCCGCTGGATCCGGTTGTCGAGGTACGCGCGGGCGATCGGATACTCGAGCATGTAGCCGTATCCGCCGTGCAGCTGGACGCACGCATCGACGACCCGACCCTGCACCTCGGTGGCCCAGAGCTTGGCCTTCGCCGCATCGGCCACGCTCAACTTCCCGTCGTTGAGGGCAAGGACGCATCGGTCGACATAGGTCTGGGTGATCTCGACCTCAGTCGCCAGATCGGCGAGGCGGTGCTTGACCGTCTGCAACGATCCGAGTGGATTGCCGAA
>DATEDT010000038.1:0-11190 GCA_035281505.1 Aeromicrobium sp.
GGAGTACGGCGGACCGGGCGTCGACGACTTCCGCTACAACGTGATCGTGTCCGAGGAGCAGGGGCGCGTCGGCGCGAACGGCCCCGGCTTCTCCGTGCACACCGACATCATCGTTCCCTACCTCATCAAGCTGGGGAACGACGAGCAGAAGAAGCGCTGGTTGCCCGGTTGCGTGACCGGCGAGACGATCACCGCCATCGCCATGACCGAGCCCGGCGCCGGGTCAGACCTGCAGGGAGTTCGCACGTCGGCGGTCGACAAGGGCGACCACTTCGTCCTCAACGGGTCGAAGACGTTCATCTCGAACGGCATCCTCGCCGACCTGGTGATCGTGGTGGCCCGGACCAACCCCGATGCCGGACACATGGGGTTCAGCCTGCTCGTGGTCGAGCGCGGCATGGAGGGCTTCGAGCGCGGCCGGAACCTGGAAAAGATCGGCCTGCACGGCCAGGACACCGCAGAACTCTCCTTCACCGACGTCGTGGTCCCCAAGGAGAACGTGCTCGGCGAGCTCGGTCAGGGCTTCATCTATCTGATGATGAACCTGCCGCAGGAGCGCCTGATCATCGCCGCCCAGGCCTCCGCGGCCTGCCAGTACATCTACGAGCTGTGCCTCGACTACGCCAAGACCCGCGAGGCGTTCGGCAAGCCGATCGGCAAGTTCCAGCACAACCGGTTCTTGATCGCCGAGATGGCCACCGAAGCCAGGATCGTCCAGACGTTCGTCGACGACTGCATCCGCAAGCACCTGACCGGCGACCTCGACTCGGTCGGCGCGTCGATGGCCAAGTGGTGGGCGACGGAGTTGCAGAACTCGATGGTCAACCGCGGCGTCCAGCTGCACGGCGGCTACGGGTTCATGCTGGAGTACCCGATCGCCCGCGCGTACCTCGACAGCCGGATCTCGACGATCTACGGCGGCACCACCGAGATCCAGAAGGAAATCATCGGCCGGAGTTTGGGATTGTGAGCCTGCTCGATCGCTTCCGGATGGACGACCGCGTCGTCGTGATCACCGGTGCGAGCTCCGGGCTCGGGCGCGGGTTCGCCCACGCTTTCGCCGAGGCCGGCGCCCACGTCGTCCTCGGCGCCCGGCGCGAGGAGCAGCTGACCGCCCTGGCCGGCGAGCTGCAGGCGGCCGGCCACCGTGCGGTCACCCGGGTGACCGATGTCGCCGATCCCGACGCGTGCACGGCCCTGGTGGACGCCGGCATGGACGAGTTCGGCCGGATCGACTCGCTCATCAACAACGCCGGCGTCGGAACTGCTTTCCCGGCCACCCGCGAGACACCTGACCAGTTCCGGGCCGTCCTCGACGTGAACCTGATGGGGACGTACTGGATGGCGCAGGCGTGCGCACGCGTCATGGAGCCGGGTTCGAGCATCGTGAACATCTCCAGCGTGCTCGGGCTGATCAAGTCGAATCTCCCACAAGCCGCGTACGCCTCCAGCAAGGCCGCCGTCATCGGGCTCACCCGCGACCTGTCCCAGCAGTGGGCGGGGCGTCGTGGCATCCGGGTGAACGCAGTGGCTCCCGGGTACTTCGCCAGCGAGATGACCGACACGCTGCCGCCCGGCGAGCTCGAGAGCGTCCAGACGCTGGCCGACCTGGGACGCATCGGCGAGCAGCACGAGCTGGACGCGGCCGTCCTGTTCCTCGCCAGCGAGGCGGCCTCCTACGTCACCGGAATCACCCTCGCGGTCGACGGCGGCATGTCGGGCCACTGACCGTGGACTTCGCAGCGGTCCAGAAGTGGATGGACGGCGTCGGCCTCGGGGCCGGGGAGATCGAGGGTGTCACGCCCATCGGCGGTGGGACCCAGAACATCATGGTGCGGTTCACCCGCGACGGCCGCGACTTCGTCCTGCGTCGCGGCCCGGAGCATCTGCGGCCGGGCAGCAACAAGGTGATCAGCCGCGAGTTCCAGGTGCTGAGCGCGCTCCGCGGCACCGATGTCCCGCACGCCGAGCTGATCGCGTCCTGCGACGACACCAGCGTCCTGGGGGACGCGGTCTTCTACCTGATGGAACCCGTCGACGGGTTCAACGCCGGGTTGGAGCTGCCGGCGGCCGCCGCGGGAACGCCGGAGCTGCGACGGGAACTCGGCTTTTCCCTGGTCGACGCCCTGGTCAGCCTGGGCCGTCTCGACCATCGGCAGGTCGGGCTGGCCGATTTCGGCCGGCCCGAGGGTTTCCTCGATCGACAGGTCGACCGGTGGCTCGGCGAGCTGGCATCACACCAGACGCTTCCCGGGTACCCCGACGTCGAGCTGCCGCACGTCTCCGACGTCGCCGCCTGGCTGCGCGACCGCGTTCCGACCACGTGGACACCAGGACTCATGCACGGTGACTTCCACGCCTGCAACGTCATGTTCCGGCGCGACGCACCGGCGGTGGCCGCGATCGTCGACTGGGAGATGGCCACCATCGGCGACCCGCTGCTCGACCTCGGGTGGCTGATGGCCACCTGGGACCTCGCCGGCGCTCCCGAGGAGTTCGCCGGTCGGCTCACCCGCGCCGGCGGCCTCCCCACGGCCGCCGAACTGGCCGAGCGGTACGCCGAGAGCTCCGCCCGCAGCATCGACCACCTGCCTTGGTACACCGTGCTGGCGTGCTTCAAGCTCGGGATCATCCTCGAGGGCAGCCATGCTCGCGCGCTGTCCGGCCTGGCACCCACCGACATCGGCGACCGCCTGCACGCCACTGCCCTCGCGCTGTTCGAGCGCGCCCATTCCATCGTGACCACGACAGCCTGAAGGGGCCCCATGATCGACTTCACCATTCCCGAGGAGACCGCTGAACTGGCCGCCCGGATCCGTGCCTTCGTGGCCGAGAAGGTCGTTCCCTTCGAGAAGGATCCGCGGCTCACCGCGCACGGACCGACCGAGGACCTCCGCGACGAGCTGGTTGCGCTTGCCCGCGATGCCGGCCTGCTCACGTTTCAGGCGCAGCGGCGCTTCGGCGGACTCGAGCCCAGCCACCTCGACCAGGCCGTCCTGTTCGAGGCGGCCGGCTGGTCCACGCTGGGACCGGTCGCCCTCAACTGCGCCGCCCCGGACGAGGGCAACATGTTCCTGCTCTCACGGATCGCGAACGAGGCACAGTCCGAAGAGTTCCTCCGTCCGGTCATCGAGGGACGCCAACGCTCGGTGTTTGCGATGACCGAGCCGGACGGCGCCGGCTCGGACCCCGGCCAACTCACCACGACGGCCGTCCGGGACGGAGACGACTACGTCATCAACGGCCGCAAGTGGCTGATCACCGGCGCCAACGGCGCCAGGACGTGGATCATCATGGCCGACCTCGAGGGGGTGGGCGCCACGCTCTTCCTCTGCGACGGCCGCACACCCGGAATCGTCATCGAGCGCACCATGGACACGATGGACCGCAACTACGTCGAGGGCCACGGTGTCGTGCTGTTCGACGAGCTTCGGCTACCGGCATCGGCACTGCTCGGCGAGGAGGGGCAGGCGTTTCGATACGCCCAGCTGCGGCTCGCGCCGGCCCGCCTGACCCACTGCATGCGTTGGCTCGGCGCTGCTGCCCGGGCGCAGGCGATCGCCGTGGAGTACGCCGGACGGCGCACGGCCTTCGGCAAGCCGATCGGCCAGCACCAGGGCGTGGGGTTCATGCTCGCCGACAACGAGATCGCCCTGCAGCAGTGCCGGCTGATGATCTGGTGGGCCAGCTGGACGCTCGATCAGGGCAAGCAGGGGCGGCACGAGTCCTCGATGGTCAAGTCCATGGTCTCCGAGGAGCTGTTCAAGGTGGCCGACCGCTGCGTGCAGGTCCTCGGCGGCATGGGCATCAGCGACGAGACCCCCGTCGCGATGATCTTCCGCGACATCCGCGCCTTCCGCCTGTACGACGGCCCCACCGAAGTTCACAAGTACGCCATCGCCCGCCAGATTCTGCGTTAGAAAGAGATCCCATGACCGCTCCACATCGGACCCTGTGCTCGCACTTCCAGACCACGGCTGCTGCCAAGCCCGACCTGGTGGCCCTGCGCGACCACCAGAACACCACGGTGATCACCTGGCGGGAGTACGCGACGCGTGTCCGCAACGTGGCCGCCGGCCTTGCCTCGCTCGGCGTCTCGCGCGGCGACACGGTGGCGATCATGCTGACGAACCGGCCCGAGTTCCACATCGCCGACCTCGGCGCCCTGCACGCCGGCGCCACACCGTTCTCGATCTACAACACACTTGCCCCCGAGCAGATCGCCTACCTGTTCAGCAACGCCGGCAACACCGTCGTCATCACCGAGCAGGCGTTCCTCCCGTCGCTCCGGGCTGCAAACGTCGACGGCCAGGTCAAGCATTTCGTCGCGGTCGACGGGCCCGCGGAGGACGCCATGACCCTCGCCGAGCTCGAGGCGAGCGGGGATCCGTCCTTCGATTTCGACGCGGCGTGGCAGGCGGTGGAACCGAATGACGTCCTGACCCTGATTTACACCTCGGGCACCACCGGCCCGCCGAAGGGCGTCGAGCTCACCCACGCCAACCTGTTGGCGGAAATGGATGCACTCGAAGGCGTGTACGACCTCAAGCACGAGGACTCCGTCGTCTCCTACCTGCCCGACGCGCACGTGGCGAACCGCTGGGGTTCGCACTACTGCAACGCCCGCTACGGGGTTCAGATCGTCACGGTCGCTGACCCGCGCGATCTGATCGCGGCACTGCCCCAGGTTCGTCCGACGTTCTTCGGCGCCGTCCCGGCTGTCTGGTACAAGGTCAAAGCCGGAATCGAGGCCGCCCTCGCCGCCGAGCCGGACGACCGGAAGCGCAAGCTCGCCACCTGGGCCATCAACACCGGCACCGAGGTGGCGCGCCGGAAATCGGATCAGAGGCCGATCCCGCCCACCCTGCGGGTGCAGCACCTCCTCGCCGACCGGCTCGTGCTGAGCAAGCTGCGCGCCAAGATGGGCCTCGACCGGGTGAAGGTGGCGGCCACCGGGGCGTCCGCAATTGCGCCCGATGCGCTCGCGTTCATGCTCGGGCTCGGCATCCCGGTACTCGAGGTGTGGGGCATGTCGGAGACGTCGGCCGTCGTGACCATGAACCCGCCGGATGCGATCCGGATCGGCACGGTGGGCAAAGTGGTGCCCGGCGGGACGGAGATCTCGCTCGCCGAGGACGGCGAACTGCTTGTACGCGGCCCGCTCGTGATGCGCGGCTACCGCAACGATCCGGTGCGCACGGCCGAGGCGATCGACGCCGACGGCTGGATGCACACCGGCGATGTGGCCACCATCGACGAGGACGGCTACGTGCGCATCGTCGACCGCAAGAAGGAGCTCATCATCAACGCGGCCGGCAAGAACATGTCGCCGCAGAACATCGAGGGCACCATCAAGGTGTCCTGTCCGATGGTGCTCAGCTCGGTCGCCATCGGCGACGACCGGCCCTACATCACGGCACTGCTCACCCTCGACCCGGACGCCTGCGCGGCCTACGCCGCCAAGGCCGGACTCGCCGACGCGACGCCAGAGGCGCTGGCGCAGGACCCGGGCGTTCAGGCGATCGTCCAGACGGGCATCGACGCCGCCAACGCCAAGCTCGCCCGCGTCGAGCAGATCAAGAAGTTCACCATCCTGCCGACGCCGTGGATGCCGGGCGGAGACGAGCTCACTCCGACGATGAAGCTCAAGCGCAAGGTGATTGCCGAGAAGTACGCGACCGAGATCGACGCTCTGTACTCCTGAACGGCCCAGAGAACGCCCCGAGAACGGCAAGGACGAGATGGAAGAAGCCGACGTTGTCGTCGTGGGTGCCGGACTCGCCGGCCTCAGTGCCGGCCGCGCGCTGGTTGCCGCCGGCCGGTCCGTCACCGTGTTGGAAGCGCGCGACCGCGTCGGCGGCCGGACGCAGGGCGGTGAGCTCGCCGGGGCCCCCGTCGAGCTCGGCGGCACCTGGCTCGGCGCCGGGCACGACGAGATGTACAAGCTCGTCGACGAACTCGGGCTGAAGACGTTCCCGACGTGGAACGACGCCGGCCAACTGTTGGTCGATCTCGGCGGAAAGCAGACGCGCGCCGGCAGCAACAAGGGAGCCACGCCGAAGCTCAACCCCATCGCCCTCGCCGACCTTGCGCAGGGGCTCACCCGCTGGGAGCGGCTCGCCCGCAGCATCGATCCGGCGAAGCCATGGGCGCACGCCAAAGCGGAGTACCTCGACGGCCAGACGTGGGAGACGTGGATCCGCCGCAACCTGCGCACCCGTACGGGCCGGAGCTACTTCCGAGCCCTCGCCGAGGCCATCTTCTCCGCTGATGCCAGCGACATGTCCCTCCTCCACGCGCTCTTCTACACGGTGAGCAACGCGGACATGGAGACCCTCGCCTCCACGGACGACGGCGCGCAGCGCGACCGCGTCGTGGGCGGCTCGGTGCTCGTCTCGCAGCACCTCGCCACCGGGCTCGACGTGCGACTCGGTGAGCCGGTCGTCACAGTCGCGCAGGACGACGCCGGGGTCACGGTGACGACGCGCTCCGGCAGCGACTTCCGGGCGCAGCACGCGGTGATCGCCGTGCCACCGACGCTGGCCGGCCGCCTGCACTACGACCCGGTGCTGCCCGCGTGGCGCGACCAACTCACACAGAAGACCCCCGCCGGCACCGTCATCAAGACGTTCGCCGCGTTCCCCACGCCCTTCTGGCGCGACGCCGGCCTCAACGGTCAGGCGGTCTCCGACCGAGGCCCGGTCAAGGTGACGTTCGACGTGTCCCCGCCGAACGCCGAGGTTGGCCTGCTGCTGGGGTTCATCGAGGCCGGCGAGGCTCGTCGCTGGCAGCGGCTGGGCGACGACGAGCGACGCCGCCAGGTGCTCGACTGCTTCGTTCGCTACTTCGGGCCTGCGGCGGCCGAGCCGATCTCCTACCTGGAGAAGGACTGGAGCGCCGAGGAGTTCAGCCGTGGCTGCTACGGCGCACACTTCGGGCCCGGCGTGTGGACCAGCTACGGCGACGTCCTGCGCGAGCCGGTCGGCCGACTGCATTGGGCCGGCGCCGAGTACGCCGTCGAGTGGAACGGCTACATGGAAGGGGCCGTCCGATCCGGTCGCGCGACCGCCCACGAGGTCCTCGCCACACTGGCGTAGCGCTGAATTATCACCCTCCGACGACTAGGCTTCCCATGAGAGCTGCACCCAAGACGCAGGATTTTGCCTCGGCATGAACCATTCGAAGCCACGTGAGCAACTCGACCGCGTCATCATCCGGTTCGCCGGCGACTCCGGCGACGGCATGCAGCTCACCGGCGACCGCTTCACCCAGGAGTCGGCCGTCTTCGGCAACGACCTGGTGACGCTGCCCAACTTCCCGGCCGAGATCCGCGCCCCTCAGGGCACGATCCCCGGCGTCTCGTCCTTCCAGATCCACTTCGCCGACCACGACATCCTGACCGCCGGAGACACCCCGGACGTCCTGGTGGCCATGAATCCGGCTGCACTGAAGGCGAACGTGTCGGACCTGCACAAGGGCGCCACCATCGTCGTGGATACCGCCGACTTCTCGGCGCGCAATCTCAGCAAGGCCGGGTATGACGCAAACCCACTCGAGCTGCTGGGCCAACCGGACGACATGCTCGCCGACTTCCACGTCCACGCGGTCGACCTCACCGGCATGACGGTCGAGGCCGTGAAGGAGTTCGAACTGTCCCGCAAGGACGCCAGCCGGGCGAAGAACATGTTCGCCCTGGGCTTGGTCTCGTGGATGTACGGACGCCCGCTGGAGCCGACCATCGCATTCCTCGAGAAGAAGTTCGCGAACTCGCCGTCGATCGCCGCAGCCAATGTGGTGGCTCTCAACACTGGCTGGAACTTCGGTGAGACGACCGAATCGTTCGCGGTGCAGTACGAGGTGGCGCCCGCGACCTTCCCGGCGGGAAACTATCGCAACATCAGCGGCAATCTGGCGCTCGCGTACGGCCTGGTCGCCGGGGGTGTGAAGACGGGGCTACCGGTCTTCCTCGGGTCGTACCCCATCACGCCCGCTTCGGACATCCTCCACGAACTGAGCAAGCACAAGGCCCTCGGCGTCACGACCTTCCAGGCCGAGGACGAGATCGCCGGAGTCGGTGCCGCCGTCGGGGCGTCCTTCGGTGGTGCTCTCGGAGTCACGACGACATCTGGCCCCGGGGTCACCCTGAAAGCCGAAACGATCGGCTTGGCGGTGATGACGGAGCTGCCGCTGGTGGTCGTCAACGTCCAGCGGGGCGGCCCGTCCACCGGCCTGCCGACCAGGACCGAGCAGTCCGATCTCCTGCAGGCGATGTTCGGGCGCAACGGCGAAGCCCCGGTCCCCGTGATCGCACCACAGTCGCCGGGTGACTGCTTCGCCGCGGCCGTCGAGGCAACGCGCATCGCCGTCACCTACCGGACGCCGGTGATGTTGCTGTCCGACGGCTACCTCGCCAACGGCTCCGAACCGTGGCGCATCCCGGACCTCGCTGAGCTCCCGGAGATCGATCCGAACTTCGCCACCCCGGAGGACAGCACCAACTTCGGGGCCGACGGCGAGACCTTCCTGCCCTATGGGCGCGATCCGGAGACGCTCGCCCGCAACTGGGCCATCCCCGGCACCCCCGGCCTCGAGCACCGCATCGGCGGCCTCGAGAAGGGCGACGGCCACGGCAACATCTCCTACGAGCCGGCCAACCACGACCTGATGGTCCGACTCCGGCAGGCCAAGGTGGACGCGATCGCCAAATCCATTCCGCCGCTCGAGGTCGACGACCCGTCTGACGCGGCCAAGGTGCTGGTCATCGGGTGGGGATCGACGTACGGCCCGATCGGCGCCGGCGTTCGCCGGGTGCGCAAGGCCGGACACAACGTGGCACAGGTGCATCTGCGCCACCTGAACCCGTTCCCGTCGAACCTTGGCGACATCCTGCAGCGCTACGAGCGGGTGCTCGTGCCGGAGATGAACCTCGGCCAGCTCTCCCTCCTCCTGCGGGCCAAGTTCCTCGTGGACGCACAGGGCTACAACCACGTGCGGGGCCTGCCGCTCAAGGCCGCCGACATCGCCCGCGCGATCGGCAGCCTGGTCGCTGATGCCGAGGGCGTCGACGTAGATCTCGACGTGGTGGGGAGCGTGCGATGACCATCGAGCTGGGTATGCCGGGCTCCGGTACGGCCGGGGTTCCCCTCAGCGAGACCCCGCTGACCCGCAAGGACTTCACCTCGGACCAGGAGGTCCGCTGGTGCCCGGGATGCGGCGACTACGCGGTGCTCGCCGCCGTGCAGGGCTTCCTCCCCGAACTGGGCATCAAGCGCGAGAACACGGTCTTCGTCTCCGGCATCGGCTGCTCCTCGCGCTTCCCGTACTACCTCAACACCTATGGCATGCACTCCATTCACGGTCGCGCACCGGCCATCGCCACCGGGCTCGCGACGACCCGGCCGGACCTGTCGGTCTTCGTCGTGACCGGCGACGGCGACGGCCTCTCGATCGGTGGCAACCACCTGATCCATGCCTTGCGGCGCAATGTGAACCTGACGATCCTGCTGTTCAACAACCGGATCTACGGCCTGACCAAGGGGCAGTACTCCCCCACCTCTCAGCCCGGCACCATTACGAAGTCGACCCCGCTCGGCTCGATCGATCATCCGTTCAACCCGATCTCGCTCGCCCTGGGCGCGGAGGCCTCGTTCGTCGCACGGAGCATCGACTCCGACCGTCAGCACCTCACGTCGGTGCTGCGCGCCGCAGCCGCCCACCGGGGCAGCTCGTTCGTCGAGATCTACCAGAACTGCCCGATCTACAACGATGACGCGTTCGAGGCGATCAAGGACAACGACACCAAGGCGGAGGCACTCATCCCGCTGACGCACGGTGAGGCGATTCGCTTCGGTGCGCCCGGCGAGGACGGGCTGGGCAGCAAGGGCCTCGTGCGATCCCCCTCGGGCGGCGTCGAGGCGGTGCGCGTGTCCGACGTCGGCGCCGACCAGCTCCTCGTTCATGACGCTCAGAACACCGACCCGTCCCAGGCGTTCGCCATCTCGCGCCTGGTGGACAGCGCGTTGCCACTCACTCCGGTCGGCGTCTTCCGCCAGGTCTCCCGACCCACCTACGACGATCTGGCCCGGGCCCAGGTCGACACCGCCGCGGCACAGGTCGCCGACCGCACCGCCGCGCTCGCCGCGCTGGTCGCCGGCCGCGACACCTGGACGGTCGCCTGACGCTCGCTAGGCCTGTGCTGCCAGCTGCTTGTCGCCCTGGCCTCGGTCGAACCAGCCGTCGTCGAGTTGTGCGACGAAACGGGCGACCTCGCCCATGGTCATCCGGGCTTCGGGCACCAACCCGAACATCGGGAAGACGTGCGCCTGCGCCGGCCAGATCTGCACCTCGCAGTGGCCACCACCGCCGGCGGCGTCCCGCGCGCGCTGCCACAGCATGGCGTCGCCGCGCATCATCTCGCCCTTGCCGGTGATGATGAGCGTGGGTGGCATGTCCGCACCGGCGTCCCGGGAGACGTCGAACCGGGGATCGCCGTGCTCGGCCGTGCGGAAGTAGTGCCGGATGAGCCGACGTGCGAGGGCCGGCACCACCATCGGATCACCGTTTCGGCGGTACTCCTCGGTGGCAGCCGTGAAGCTGCCGTCGACCAGCGGCGAGAACAGGACGAGTCCGGCAGGCATCGGGAGGCCGCGACGACGCAGCTCACCGCACAGGCTCAATGAGATGTGGCCACCGGCAGAGTCTCCGGAGACGATGATGTCCGCCGGACGGTGCCCGCGACCGAGGAGCCACAGGTAGGCGGCGACGATGTCATCGTGCGCGGCCGGGAACTGATGTTCCGGTCCCATCCTGTAGTCCAAACTGAATGCACGGCGCCCGGTTCGCCGGCTCAGCGCCGCCACAAAGCCCCGGTGGGTGCGCGGCGAGCAGATGGCATAACCACTGCCATGCGAATAGAGCATCACCTTGTCGCCGGGTACGGCCGCCGGGCCGACCCATTCGCCACGGACGGCACCCTCGTCGGTGCCAAGACGCACCGGGACGTGCGGGATGGTGTCGGCGCCGGCCAGCACGCTTCCCCATTCGGAGATGGCGCGCACCAGCCGAATCTCCCAGGAGGTGGCCGGGAGAAATCGGGAAACCTGCTTGAAGGTGGGCCTCAGCATCACATTCCATGCCCGGCTCTGCAGCGACGGAACATGTGACTCGACGTCGTACGGCACATTCATCGCC
>DATEDT010000039.1:0-32568 GCA_035281505.1 Aeromicrobium sp.
TTCGATTCGATGGACCAGGTCGGACTCGCGTTGGTCGAGCGCTCGTTCGCGACGTTGCGCCAGTTGATGCGCGACGCCCAGGCCGACCCGGACGTCTTCACCGACCTGATCTCGTCCTCCATCGACATCCTGGTCGCCGCGGTCAAGGAGAACCGCGAGCACTTCGCGTTCGTCGCACGGGAGCGGTTGGGCGGGTCTGCGCCCGTTCGCGAGGCCATCCAGCGCGAGCTGGAGCTCTTCGTCAGTGAGACCGCGGTGGCGATTCGACTCCTGCCGGTGGTTTCGGCGTGGAGCACCGACGATGTCATGGCACTGTCCGGCCTGTTCGTGCGCAACATGGTCTTCCGGGCCGAGCAGGTCCTGGCGATGCCGCCCGGGCGCAGCGACCTGGAAGCCGACCTGAAGCGCAAGATGCGGCAGGAGATGCTGATGATCGTCTTCGGGGTCGCGAACTGGCGGAGTACCTGACCGAGCGGCAATTTCTGTGAGCTGTGCATATTGCCCGCTCTGTCGACATATGCTTCGGGCAGTCGGCGTTGCCTCTTGCTCCCACGATTAGAACGTGTTCTACTAGGGCGCGCCGTCACTCGCGTGAAAGGTCGGTCTTGGTTCGTGGACGCGTTGGCGATTGCCCGCAGCATGGGTGGCATCGGGCTGATGTCAGGGCGCGTGGTCAAGTCCTGCTTCACCGAGAAGTTCCAGGTCCGCGAGTTCGTGGAGCAGTCCTGGTTCATCGTCAGCGTCACGCTGATGCCCACGATCCTGGTGTCGATCCCCTTCGGCGCGGTGATCTCGCTTCAGGTCGGCAGCCTCACCGGGCAGCTGGGTGCACAATCGTTCGCCGGTGCGACGGCTGTGCTCGCGATGGTGCGCGAGGCGGCGCCCATCGCCGCCGCCCTCATCATCGCCGGCGCGGCCGGATCGGCCATCTGCGCTGACTTGGGCGCGCGGAAGATCCGCGAGGAGATCGACGCGATGGAGGTGCTCGGCATCGATCCAGTCGTGCGCCTGGTCACCCCACGCGTTCAGGCCTGCTTCTTCGTGTCCGTGATGATCAACGGCATCGTCATCGCCGCGGGCATCCTGGGCGGCTACTTCTTCACCGTGATCATCCAGGGCGGCTCGGCCGGCGCGTTCCTGTCGTCGTTCACCGCGCTCGCAACTCTGCCCGACCTCTATGTGGCGATGGTCAAGGCGGGCATCTTCGGGTTCTGCGCAGCCATCATCGGCGCCTACAACGGCCTCGGCGCCGGCGGCGGGCCGAGCGGCGTCGGCCGGGCGGTCAACGAGTCGGTCATCGTGGCGTTCATGGTGCTCTTCGTGCTCAACGCGCTCATCAGTGCCATCTACTTCCAGGTCGTCCCGCAGGACGGTCTCTGAGTCATGAGTGCAGCAGCCGAGATCGTGCGCAGCGTCGCTGCCGAGCGCCGTCGGCGCATCGAGCAGTACGGCGACCAGTTGCTGTTCGTCTACAAGTCGCTCGCGTCCGTGCCCTACACGCTGCGCAACTATCGGCGCGAGATCCGGGACATCCTGGCCGAGGTCGCGTTCGGCGCGGGTGCCCTGACGATGATCGCCGGCACGGCCGGAGTCATCGCCTTCATGGCCTTCTTCGCCGGCACGGAGGTCGGCATCCAGGGCTATGCCTCGCTGAGCCAGATCGGCGTCGGCAAGTTCACCGCCTTCATCTCGGCGTTCTTCAACACGCGCGAAGTCGCACCGCTGGTGGCCTCCATCGCGTTGGCCGCGACTGTCGGGTGTGGTTACACAGCGCGCCTGGGTGCGATGCGGATCGCCGAAGAGGTCGACGCGCTCGAGTCCATGGGCATCCAGTCGGTGCCGTTCCTGGTGACGACCCGCATGATCGGCGGGTTCCTCGCCGTGATTCCGCTGTACATCGTGGCGCTGGTGGCCTCGTACCTGTCGCCGCGGCTGATCACCACGCTCATCTATCAACAGTCGCCGGGCACCTACGACCACTACTTCCTGGCCTTCCTGCCGCCCATCGACATCCTCTGGTCGTTTGCGAAGCTGATCGTGCTGGCGGTGGCGATCATCCTGATCCACTGTTACTACGGCTTCACGGCGTCGGGCGGTCCCGCCGGCGTCGGCATGGCCGTCGGCCAGGCGATCCGGACCTCGATCGTGACGGTCGTGGTCTCGGACTTCTTCCTGAGCTTCGCCATCTGGGGTTCGACCACCACGGTCAGGATCACGGGCTGAGCATGTTCGTCTTCGTGCAGCGGGGTACGGCCCGAGAACACAACCGGCTCGCGGTGGCCGGCGTCTTCTACGTCGCGCTGATGCTTGCCTTGATGGCCCTGTGCACGGCGGCGTACCTGAAGTACTTCCAGACCGTCACCTGGGTGACGGTCGAAGCTGATCGCGCCGGCCTCCAGTTGCCCAAGTACGGCGACGTCCGGATGCACGGCGTGCTCATCGGCCAGGTCCGGGACATCAGCCAACGCGACGGCAAGGCGGTGATCAAGCTCGGCCTGGAGCCGGCGGCGGCCCGAGCGATCCCCACACATGCAGACGTCGCCATCAAGCCGACGACGCTGTTCGGCCAGAAATACGTCGAGTTCATCGATCCGCCGTCGTCGGCGAGCGGCCCGGTCGGGATCGAGGACGGAACGGTCATCGCCTCGAACCGGGTCCGGACGACCGTCGAGCTCGACCGGATCCTCGCCCGGCTGTCGAACATCCTGACGACGGTGCGCCCGCAGGACCTCAACGCGACGCTCAATGCCGTCGCGACTGCACTGTCCGGCAACGGCGAGGACCTCGGCCGGTCGATGGACAAGCTGGACAACTACCTCGAAACGATGAATCCCTACCTGCCGACGCTGCGCAAGGATCTAGAGCAGCTCGCCGACGTGGCGAACACGTACGCCGTCGCCGCGCCGGACCTCATCGAGACGTTGGAGAACGGCACCAAGTCGGCACGGACGCTGAAGCAGAAGGACGACGAGTTCGGCGATCTCCTGACCGGGGTGGCCGGTCTGGCCGACAACGCGACCGTTCTGCTGCGCGAGAACGAGAAGGCCATCGACGTCGAGAGCCAGCTGGCCATCCCGTTGCTGAAGATGCTCGAGTTCTACTCACCGGAGTTCCCCTGCGTCCTGAAGGGTCTCGACAAGAACATTGACGGGCTCGACCAGATCTTCCGCAACTCGCGGGTGTACCAGACGATGTCCTTCGGCGGCACGCAGCGGCCGGCCTATCGAAAGATCGACCGGCCGGAGTGGAACTGGGCGGATCACGGCCCGTGGTGCATCGGCTTGCCCGACACGGCCATCGCCGGCCGGCCGCCGATCGGCGACGGCACCGAGGACAACCCCGCTCAACACTTCCAGCAAGGGTTTCGGCCATGAACGCGCGGGATCTGAAATTCACGGTCGCCCTGGTCAAGCTGACCATCTTCTGCCTGGTCTCGGTGATCGTGACCGGCGGACTGGCCATGATCATGGGACGCCTCGGCGCCACGGACAAGGTCGAGTATCGCGCGCTGTTCTCCTCGGCCAGCCAGCTCGAAGCCGGCAACGACGTCCGCGTGGCCGGCGTCTCCGTGGGCGACGTCTCCAAAGTCGAGATCACCGACGCGGGCAAGGCGCTGGTGACCTTCCGGGTGGAGAAGGAACTGCCGCTCACCCGGCAGTCCACCGCCGAGGTGCGCTATCTCAACCTGGTGGGCGCACGCTACCTCGCCCTGTCCAAGGGAACCGGAGGAGGCCCGCGGCTCGCCGCCGGTGCCATGTTGCCGGAGTCGCAGACCACCCCTGCCATCGATCTGACCGAGCTCTTCAATGGGTTCCAGCCGCTGTTCCAGGCACTCACCCCCGAGGACGTCAACGCGCTCGCCGCCAACCTCATCGCGGTGTTCCAGGGCGAAGGCGGCACCATCAAGAGCCTGCTCAACCAGGTCGGTTCGCTGAGCAACACATTGGCCAATCGCGACCAGCTGATCGCCAGCGTCATCACCAACCTGACCCGGACGTTGGAGACCGTCGACGGCCGGCACGAGGAGCTCGGCGAGCTGTTGACCAGTCTCAACACCTGGATGCGCGACCTGGCCGACGACAAGGACGTCATCGGCGACTCGGTCGGGCAGGTGGCAGAGATGGCCGATGAGCTGGCCACCCTGCTGATCCGGGTCCGTCCGCACGCCAAGGCCGACATCGCCGAGTTGCGCCGTGTCCTGCTCTACCTGAATCGCCCGGAGAACCAGGCCTTCATGTCGGAGACCATCAACCGGTTGCCGACGACACTGCGCCGGCAGGCCCGGATCGGCAGCCACGGGTCTTGGTACAACTACTACCTGTGCGACTTCGACGGCAGGATCACCTTGCCGTCCCTCGGGCCCGCCCTTGACAACGCGCCGGTGATCAGGGAGATCCGCGATGCTTTGAGCGACATCGCGGTTTACAGCACGGCTGATCGGTGTACGCCATGAGCATGTACACCACGGATCAGCGCAAGGCGGTCGTCGGCGTCATCGTCCTGGCCTTGCTGTGCGTCGCGCTTGCGGCCGCGTTCAACCTGCAGAAGTTCCCCGGATTCCGGGGTCACACGTACCACGCCGAGTTCGCCGATGCGAGTGGCCTGCACGTGGGCGGCCGCGTCGAGATCGCCGGTGTCCGCGCCGGGCGCGTCAGCGACATCCGCATCGAGGGGACGAAGATCGTCGCCGACTTCGACCTGAAGGGCAATCCCAGGCTCGGCAGCGACACCACGGCATCGATCAAGGTCCTCAACCTGCTTGGCGAGAAGTTCGTCGACCTGGTCCCGCGCGGCAACGACCGGCTTTCGCCCGGCGCGACGATTCCCCTCAGCCGCACCACCGCCGGCTACGACATCGTCGCCACGCTGTCCCAGCTGACCGACACCACCGAAGAGCTCGACACCGACAAGGTGGCCGACGCGCTGTCGACGGTCGGATCGACCCTGGAGACGGCCTCGCCGGAGATCCGGGGCAGTTTCGAAGGCGTTGCCCGGCTGTCGGCGACGATCGCCGAGAACGACCAGGACCTCGAGAAGCTGCTCGATCACGCAGCCAGCGTCGCCAAGGTGGTGGATGAGCGTAAGGAGGACCTCGTCAGCCTCATGCAGCAGAGCGATGAGATCTTCCGCGAGCTGCTCCGCCGGCGCGACGACATCCACCGGCTCCTGCTCACGGCCCGTTCGCTGGCCGAGCAGCTGGAGGCCCTGGCCAGGGACAACGAGAAGCAGATCGGGCCGGCGCTGCGGGACCTGCAGGTCGCGATCAAGTTCCTCAACGAGCGGGACAAGCAGGTCGGCGAGACCGTCCGGTACTACGGTCCGTACGCATCCAACCTCATCAACATCATCGCCACCGGACCGTGGTTCGACGCCATCGTCCCGAATCTCGCGGGGATGGCCACCGGTGAGTTTTCGCTGGGCAGAAGGCCGGGGATGGACTGATGGCCGTGACACTGCTCTCCAGCACACGCCGCAACGTCGTGGCGTTCGCCGTCGTGCTCACGCTGCTGCTGGCGGCCTGGCTCGCCCCGTTCGGAGCCGGAACACGGACGGTCACCGCGCACTTCCCGCACTCCATCGGAATCTTCGAAGGCTCGGACGTGACGATCATGGGCGTGTCGGTCGGCCGGGTGCAGAAGGTCACGCCGAACGGCAAGAGCGTGACGGTCGAGATGACGTACTCCAGCGACCACAAGCTGCCGGCTGACGTGAAGGCCGCCATCATCACGCCGACGCTCGTCGCGGACCGCTTCGTGCAGCTGGTCCCGGCGTACTCGACGGGCCCGGCTCTCCCGGACGGCGGTGACATCCCCCTCGAGCGCAGCATCGTCCCGGTCGAGATGGACGAGATCTACCGCAGCCTCAACGAGATCACCGAGACCCTCGGTCCCAACGGCGTCGACCAGAAGGGCGCGCTCGGTGACGTGCTGAAGACCACGGCCAATGCCCTCGAAGGCAACGGTGCGATCGGCAACGACGCGATCGCGAACCTCGCCGCCGCGGCGCGCACCCTGGGCGACAAATCGCCGGAGCTGTTCGACACGGTCGAATCGCTGGCCAGCATCACCGACACGCTGGCCGAGGAGGCGGAGAACGTCGACCGCTTCCTGAAGGACCTCGGCAAGGTGTCGACCATGCTGTCCGGCGAGTCCGACGAGCTCAGGCAGGCATTGGAGGCGATTGCCCGCGCGGTCGGCGTCACCGAGTCCTTCGTCGGCGACAACCGGGAACTGCTCGTGGAGGACCTGTCCCGGCTCAGCAAGACGCTCACCACGATCTCACGTCAGCGGGAGTCGCTGAAGGAAACGTTGACGGTGGCTCCACTGGGACTGGACAACCTCGCCCTCAGCTTCGACGCGGTGTCCGAAGGCGCCGGCATCCGCCTCCAGCTCGGGCCAACAGTCACCGACCTTCCGACCATTCTCTGCGCGTTGGCCACGAATGCCGGGGCGCCCGACGCGGCCTGCACGCTGATCAAGGCCCTTCTCCCGCCCGAACTGCTGGCCCAGATCGGCCAGCAGGTGACCGGCGGGGGAGTGCCCACCCGTTCGCTGTCGACGTCGGCCGGGGGCACGCCTGAAGCCGCGGCCTCCGAGCCGCTCACGACGGAATCGCCGGTGATCGGCCTGCCCGGTGTGGGTGAAAAGGCTCTGGTCGACCAGATCAAAGACCTGTTGGCGGTCACGCCATGACCCCCGTGATGCGAGGCACCGCCGCACGAGTGCTCGTGCTGCTGGCCGCTGCGCTGGTGCTGAGTGGCTGCCGCGGGCTCCAGGCCTACGACCTGCCCTTCCCAGGGCGCCAGGTCGATCCGGACGACGGCTACCAGCTGACTGCCGAGTTCGCCGATGTCGTGGATGTGGTTCCACGCACCCTGGTGCTCATGAACGACGTGCCGGTCGGTCAGGTCGACGAGGTCGAGCGGTCGGGATGGAATGCCCGCGTCACGATGACCCTCCGCAAGGACATCGAACTGCCCTCCGACACGCAGCTCGACATTCGCAAGACCAGCCTCCTGGGCGAGAAGTACATCGCGCTCTTGCCGCCGGAGACGCCGACCGGCGCCGGCCCGCTGCGTGACGGCGCGGTGATCTCGCTCGCCCAGACCGGCCGCAACCCCGACGTCGAGGAGGTGCTCGGCTCGCTGTCGTTCGTGCTGGCGCGTGGCGGGGTCGGCCAGCTCAAGACGATCAGCACCGAGCTGAACGCGATGATGACGGGCCGGACGGACAATCTCCGTAGTGTCCTCGAGCGGCTGGAGGTCGCGGTCGGCACGCTCGATCAGAGCAAGTCGCAGGTCATCGAGGCCATGGAGCAGCTGGACAAGCTCACCAAGACGCTCAACAAGGAGCGCGAGGCGATCGATGGTGCACTCGAGTCCTTCGGTCCGGCGTTGGAAGTGCTCCATGAGCAGCATGACGACCTGGTCGACCTGCTCGAGGGCCTCGACCGGCTCGGTGTCGTGGCCACCCGCGTCATCAACACCAGTGGCGACAACATCGTCGAATCGCTGCGGCTCCTGCGCCCGGTCCTGAACCAGTTGGCCGACGCCGGCGACTCATTGCCGCGCGGCCTGATGATGCTGGCCTCCTTCCCGTTCCCGCGGCAGTCCGCCACGCTGGCTCGCGGAAACTACTCGAACACGTTGTTCCACCTCGAGCTGGATCTGAACCAGGTTGTCCAGGGCCTGCTCACCGGCGAGAACACCGGCCTTCCGCAGTTGATTCAGCTCTGCGCGGTGTACAGCCCGCAGTGCGACCAGATCCAGCCGCTGGTCAGGGCGCTGTGTGACCTGACCGGTGAAGACATCGCGTGTTCGGCGGTCCAGCCGGCCGCCGCGACCGCAGAACAGCCCAGCGCGGCCACGACTACCGCCGGACCGGCCGCCACGAAGACGCCCGGCCCGCTCGACCCGATCACCGGCGTGGCTCCCGGTGCAAGCGACGGGACGAAACCCGGGATCCTCCCGGGCTTGTCCGACGAGCTGTCCAACCTCCTCAACCCGCTGCTCAAGGGAGGTGGTCGGTGATGACGCGACGCGGCATTCACGTCCGGCTGGCCCTCTTCGCCGTGCTGGCCGTGGTCGGGGTCTTCTACATCGGCGCCTCCTACCTCGGCGTCGTGGACCGGGTCCTCGGCCGTGGCTCGACCGTCACGGTGTCGCTGCCCACCACAGGGGGCGTCTACGTCGGCAGCGAAGTGGACTACCGCGGCGTTCAGGTCGGCAAGGTCAAGGACATTCTGGTGACCCCGAAGGGTGCCGATGTGATCGTGGCGCTGCAGGATGGCGTCCGTATCCCGCGGTCGTCGGAAGTCCAGGTCGCCAGCGTGTCCGCAGTCGGCGAGCAGTACCTCAACTTCGTCCCGCAGACGTCGGCCGGGCCCTACCTCGAGGACGGCGCTCGAATCTCGGCGCCGAGTTCGGCACTGCCGCCGTCGACGGACAAGCTGCTGGCCAACCTCGACAGCTTCACCAAGTCGGTCGACGCCGACGACCTGAACACGGTCGTCACCGAGCTGGGCGATCTGTTCCAGGGCAACGCCGAGAACCTGCGCATCATCATCGACTCCGGCACGCAGTTCATCGACGAGGCGACCGCCCATCAGGACGCGATGATCCAGCTGCTGGAGAGCGGCCAGTCGGTCCTCGAAACCCAGCAGGAGCGCGGCGACGACATCGAGGACTTCGCCGAGGGGCTGGCGGAGGTGACCGAAGCCCTCAAGGACGCCGACGAGGACGTCCGCGACGTGCTGGACGACGGGCCGGGTGCCGTCACCGAGGTGAACGCACTGGTCACCGACCTGAATCGCGTCCTGCCGCAGTTCCTGCTGCCCTTGATCGAGCTCAACCAGGTAATCAATCCGCGGCTCGACGGCATCGGCCAGGTGTTCGCCATCCTCCCGATCGTCATCAAGAACGGCCTCTTCTTCGGCACGCCGGGCGACGGCTACGGCCACATCTCGATGCTCTACGACTACACAACACCGGTCTGCACCCAGGGGTACCTGCCGCCGGCGCTGTGGCCGTCGCCGCTCGATGTGCGCGAACACACGCTGTACCGGGTGAAATGCACGGATCCGAAGGCGCAACCCGGCTACGACGGCGCTGATGCGATCGCCCAGCGCGGCGTCAACATGGCACCGAAGCCCGACGACAGCCCTGCACTGATCCAGACGAAGCCCTACGGCCGGAGCACACCGAAGGATCCCGACGGTGTTCCACCGGTTCCGGGTTCGTCCGGCGCCGCCGCCAGCACGCCGAGTTCGTCGGACCCGGCGATTCCCACCGGACCGCGCTCGGTCGTGGGCCGCGACGGCTGGGAGGGCATGTTCGTCGGCGGCGAGGGTGAATGACCGACCTGTGGGTCGATGGCGGCTGCCCGACGTTGCGCTCGCCCAACTCCTCGTGTTGGTCGTGGTGGCTGCGCTCGCCGTGGCGATCGGTGGTGCGCGGGTGCTGCCGTGGAAGACCGAAGCCTTGCGCAACAGCGTGGAGAACCGGGCGGTGGCCGAGGCGGCCGAGAAGGGTGTCGATGCGTTCCTGGACGTCGACTACCGCGTGATCGACGACCGATCGGCGCGCGTGATGGAGCTGTCGACGGGCATCTTCCGGCAGCAGTACTCCGACCGGGCAACGGACCTGCGCATTGCGACGATGCGGGCGCGATCGGTGGCCGACGGCACGGTGCGCGCCGTCGGCGTCCACCGGGTCAACGACGGCCGCGCGACCGCTGTGGTCGCGGCGGAATCCGTGCTGTCGAGCACTGCGACGACAAAGCTCAAGCCGACGAAGTCCTGCCCCAGAGCTGGTGTGCGCTGCGCCCGCTACCGCTTCCTGGTGACCTTGACCAAGGTCGGCGAGGAGTGGCTCATGTCTGACCTCGCGGAGGTGCTGTGAACATCGGCGGGATCCTCGATCGGCTGCTCCCCGCGGAGCGGCGTCGTCGCCGCTTGGTCGGCGCGCTGGTGGTGGCGTCGGCGGTGTTGGCGGTTCTCGTCGTGCGGGCCAGCGTCACCACCTTTGGCCCAGACGGCCAACAGGCTGCGACGGCCGAGCGCACCGAGCTGATGAAGCGGGCGACCCAGCTCGCCACGCAGGTGATGTCGTACAACGCCGCGACGATCGAGGACGACATCGCTGCGGCCAAGGAGGTCATGACCGAGTCGATGCAGGCCGATTACGACCGCACGCTGCCCTCCGCCGTTGATCGCAAACGGCAGGCGAAGTCGGGTATCGAAGTCGACGCCCGCATGGCGCGGCTCGACGGCTCGCAGCAGAGCCCGTGTCCGCTGCCGACGTGCGCCGTCGGCGTGGTGTCCATGACGGCGGACGAGGCAACGGTGTTGGTGTTCGTCAATCAGTACGCCACCGCCAAATCGACGAAGAACACGGTGGTCAGCCCCACGTGGGAGATCGTCAGGATGGTCAAGCGCGACGGGGACTGGGTCATCGCACGCATGGAAGCTCCCTGATAGCCTAGAACCTGTTCTACTTTTGGAGGTCGAGACGTGGCAGCGGGTCGCCAATCGGTGCAACTGGACGACGCGGAGATCGCGGAGTTCCTCGCGTCGCACATGAAGGTCCAGGTCGCAACGCTGGATTCCACCGGCGGGCCGCACCTGACCACGTTGTACTACGTGCTCGATGACGACGGCCGGATCGCGTTCTGGACGTACGCCTCGTCTCAGAAGATCGTCAACCTGCGGCGTGATCCGCGGATCGCCTGTCTCGTCGAAGACGGCGACGAGTACTTCGACCTGCGCGGCGTGAGCATTCGCGGCCGTGCCCAGCTGGTGGAGGACTTCGAGGGGATCAAGGCGATCGGCCGGAAAGTCGCCACGGCGATGGCCGGCGTGGCCGATCTCGGTGCCGAGGGCGACGCGATCGTTGAGGCACAGGCGCGCAAGCGGGTCGGCGTCATCGTCGAGCCGGTCAAGGTCGCGAGCTGGGATCACGGCAAACTCACGGCACTGCCGGGCCAGGCGAAGGCGCAGTAAGGAAGGTATGGGCATGGCCAGAAAAGTTGTGGCGGACTGGGATCTCTGCGAGGCCAATGGCATCTGCGAGGCGATGGCTCCCGACGCGTTCCACGTCGACGACGACGACCTGCTGCAGATCCTCGTCGACGTGGTGACCCCGGAGAACGAGGACCGGATGCAGCGTGCGGTGGCCGGATGCCCGAAGTCCGCGCTGAGCATCGTCGAGGTCGACGAGTGAGCGCGCTTGACGGCAAGGTGGCCATCGTCACCGGTGCCGGTGCGGGCCTCGGGCGCGCCGAGGCGCTCGCCCTGGCCCGCGGCGGTGCCCGGGTCGTCTTGAACGATCTGCCGGGGGCAGCCGACGGCGTGGCCGAGGAGATCCGTGCGCTGGGCAGCGAGGCTGCGGTGGCGCCGGGCGACGTGGCCGAGCGCGCGACGGCCGACCTGATGCTGGCGACCGCCGTCGACACATTCGGCGGCCTGGACATCGTCGTCAACAACGCCGGCATCACCCGGGACAAGATGCTGTTCAACATGACGGACGAGGAGTTCGACCTCGTCATCCGGGTTCACCTGCGGGGGCACTTCCTGCTCACCCGCAACGCGTCGGCCTACTGGCGCGACAAGGCCAAGGAGACCGGCGCTCCGGTCGACGCTGCGGTCGTCAACACCGCCTCCGAGGCCTTCCTCGTCGGCCCACCGGGTCAGCCGAACTACGCGGCGGCCAAGGCCGGCATCGCGGCGCTGACGATGTCGACAGCCCGGGCCATGGGTCGCTCCGGCGTCCGCGCCAATGCGATCTGCCCGCGGGCGCGTACCGCGATGACCGCCGACGTCTTCGGTGAGGACGAGTCCGGGGCTGCTCTCGACCCCTACAGTCCCGATCACGTCGCGCCGCTCGTCGCCTACCTCGCGTCGCCGGCGGCCTCGGCCATCACCGGCCAGGTTTTCGTGGTCTACGGCGGCATGATCGCCGTGCTCGCGCCGCCGACGGTTGCGGAACGTTTCGACGCACCCGAGAGCGGCACTGCCGGCGGAACGTGGGATCAGGCCTCGCTGGTCGATTCGGTCGGCGGCTGGTTCGCCGACCGGGATCCGAGCGCGGGGTTCAGCGCCGACTCCGTCATGCAGTTGAAAGTCTGAGAGGGACGCGAACATGGACAGGATGACGGGCAAGCACGCCATCGTCACCGGCGGCGCGCAGGGCCAAGGAGCCGCGATTGCCCGCGCCTTCGTGGCCGAGGGCGCAACCGTGGTCATCGCCGACGTCGCCGCCGAGCCGGGCGAGGCGCTCGCGGCGGAGTTGGGTGACGCCGCGATCTTCCAGCAGCACGACGTCACCAGCGAAGAGTCGTGGACGATCCTCGTCAAGGTCGCGAACGAGACCTTTGGCCCGGTGAACGTGCTGGTCAACAACGCCGGCATCCTGCGGTTCGGTGAACTGACGAAGCAGCCGGTTGACGAGTACGAACTGATCTGGCGGGTCAACACCTTCGGCGGATTCCTCGGCACTCGCGCCGTCGCACCGGTCATGGCGGAGAACGGTGGTGGCTCGATCATCAACGCCTCGTCCATCGAGGGCCTGGCCGGAATGGCGTTCGTCTCGGCCTACACGGCTTCGAAGTTCGGTGTCCGCGGATTCACCAAGGCGGCCGCGCTGGAACTCGGTCCCAAGGGGATCCGCGTCAACTCGGTTCACCCGGGCATGATCGACACCGGCATGACCCGCGGCGTGGGAGCCGACGACGAGGCCATGAAGTTCGGTGCCTCGAAGGTTGCCCTCAAGCGGGTCGGCTATCCGGAGGACATTGCGCCGCTGTACGTCTACCTGGCGAGCGACGAGTCGAGTTTCGTCACCGGTGCGGAGTTCGCCATTGATGGCGGAGCCACCGCCACGCACGCTTTCGGTGGGTGAGCAGAAGAGGTTGGGTTCAGTCCGGGAGCAGCAGGCGAACCGCGACGTCGATCGACTTCTCGACCTCGGAGGCCCCGCTGCGTCCGTTGGCCCACGCGACGAGCGCAGACATCCAGACGTCGGCGATCACGCGAATGATGGCGGCCTCCTCCTCGGTGGCCTCGCCGTGATCGGGGCTGCCGGCGATCGCACGGGCGATCATGCGGGTGAGCCGATCACCGACCTGCTCGATCTCGCCGAGCACGGAGGCGTCGGCGAACATGAACGCCCGCACCATCGCTTCGGTGAGTTGCGGCTGCTTCTGCAGCGAGACGGTGGTTCCGGCGAGGATCTTCATCACCCGCTCGTGCGCGGTGTCGCCGAGGATGGGTCGGCGCTCGGTGATGGCTTCGGCCTGCTCGAACCGGCTGGAGAGTGCCGCCACCAGCAGGTGCACCTTGGACGGGAAGTAGCGGTAGAGGGTGCCGAGAGCGACGCCGGCGTCATCGGCCACTTCGCGCATCTGGACGGCGTCGTAACCGCCCTCGGCGGCCAGCTTCATCGCCGCCTTGAGCATGCGGTCGCGACGCTCCCGTTGTGCCGGACTGCTGCTCACCTGCGACCTCCCAAAAGTTGTAACAGGTTCTATTATTTGGGCTCAGCGCCGAAGCGCAAGTCCTGCCGGGTGAGGAGTGGGCATGTCGATCGCCATCACTGATGACCATCGGGCGCTTTCGGCCGTCCTGCGGGACTGGGCTCAGCGTATCGACGGGGCCGAGCGAATTCGGGCAGCCGAGGCCCGTGGCGAGCGGGCAGATGCCTGGGCCGACGTCGTCGGTCAGGGCATCGCGAGCATCGCCGTGCCTGCCGAGCTGGGCGGCGGCGGAGGCAGCATCCTCGACGTCGCCGTTGCCGCCGAGGCGTGCGCCTACGGCATGGTGCCGGGCCCGGTGCTCGGCACGGTGCTTGCTGCGACGGTCTTGGGATCGGCCGGGGATTCGCCGGCGCTGAAGGCGGTCGTCGACGGCGCACGGGCTGGTGTTGCGCTGGAGCCGGTGGCGGTGTCCGGGGGTCGACTGGTCGGGACCGTCGTCGTGCCGGGTGCTGAACTGGACTGGATCATCGTTGCCGCCGACGGCGATTGGTTCGTGGTGTCAGTCGACCAGGTGACGCTCGAGTCAGTGGACGGATTCGATCTCAGCCGGGGCGCGGCCAAGGTGAGCGTTGACCTTGCGGTGCAGGACGCGGTTTCCCTGCCCGGCGTGACGACGGCTGCGGTCCGGAGGCTGGCGGTGGCGTTGGCCGCGGCGGAGGCTTCTGGGGTCGCGGGCTGGTGTTTGGCAACGGCAGTTGATTACGCGAAGGTGCGCGAACAGTTCGGCCAGCCGATCGGTCGGTTCCAGGCGATCAAGCACCTGTGCGCGTCGATGCTGGAGGACGTCGAAGCCATCTCCGCAGTGGCGTGGGACGCGGCGTCGGTCGCGGCCCAGGACGGCCAGGGCGACTACGCCGCCGACGTGGCCGCCGCGGTCGCACTGGACGCTGCCGTCCGCGTCGCGCAGAACTGCATCCAGGTGCTCGGTGGCATCGGCTTCACGTTCGAGCACAGTGCGCATCTGTACTTGCGGCGTGCCGTCGCCTTGCGCTCGTGGCTGGGTGGCAGCGACCGGCCGGCGCTCCGCCTCGCGCAGCGCGCGGTGGCCGGTGAGCGCCGGGAACTGGCGATCGACCTCGGCGGTGAGGATGACGCCATCCGGGCCGAGGTGCGGGCGACCGCGGCCGGCATCGCCGGGCGGCCCGAGGGTGAGCGGCTGGCCGCCCTCGTCGAATCCGGCTTCCTCGCCCCCCACTGGCCGAAGCCGTATGGGCGATCGGCTGGCCCTGTCGAGCAGATCGTCATCGACGAGGAGCTCGCGGCCGTCGGCGTCGAGCGTCCGGACATCAAGATCGCGGCGTGGGCGCTGCCGACCATCCTTGAGCACGGCACCGATGCGCAGCGGGAGCGGTTCGTCCTCCCGTCGATGCGCGGCGAGGTGATCTGGTGCCAGCTGTTCAGCGAGCCGGGGGCCGGTTCGGACCTGGCGTCGCTCACCACCAAGGCCGAGCGCGTCGATGGTGGCTGGCAGCTGACCGGCCAGAAGGTGTGGACGTCGCTGGCTGGTGAGGCCGATTGGGGAGTGTGTCTCGCGCGCACCGATCCGGAGGAGAAGCGGCACCGCGGCATCAGCTACTTCCTCGTCGACATGAAGAGCCCCGGCATCGACATTCGGCCGCTGCGCGAAGCGACGGGCGAAGCCCTGTTCAACGAGGTCTTCCTCGACGAGGTCTTCGTCCCGGACGACTGCCTGGTGGGTGCGGTCGACGACGGGTGGCGCCTGGCGCGGACGACGCTGGCCAACGAACGGGTGGCGATGGCGTCCACCAAGCTGGGCGCGAGCGTCGAACGTGCGGTCGCACTCGTGTCCGACCACGACGATGCGGCAACCGATCTGGTGCGGGTTGGTCGGGCCGTCGCGCTCTCGACGGTCTGCTCGCTGCTGGGTGCACGGACCGCGTTGAACAGCATCGCGGGCCAGGGACCGGGTGCGGCATCGAGCGTCGCCAAGCTGCTCGGGGTCAAGAACCGCCAGGATGCCTCCGAGCTCGTCGTCGACCTGCTCGGTGACCGTGCGCTGCTCGCCGACGAGGACGTCCGTGCCGACGTCCACGAGATGCTGCTCACGCGCTGCCTGTCGATCGCCGGCGGTACGACGCAGATCCTCCGCAATGTCGCAGCAGAGATGCTTCTGGGGCTGCCGCGTTAGCCGTTCGGCGTCGCGACCTCGGACTGTTCGACCCGGTCGTGCTCGGCCAACCACTGTGCCCGGTGCCAGTCCAGCCAGCGGCCGACACCGCGGAGGACGTGCCGGGCGCGCACGGATCCGAACACCTCGAACGCGTGCTGCGTCCCGGGCAGCTCCAGGTAGGTGACCTTGCCTGGGTTGATCTCGCGCAGGCGTGCGACGAACGTGCGCGCCTGCTCGATGTTCGCCAGTGAGTCGTTCGTGCCGTGGACCACGAGGAACTCCGGCACGTCGTCGCTGAGCCGGTGCAGCGCCGAGGCGTTGCGGAAGTCGACGGTGGTGGCGCCCTTGGGGAACACGACCCGGGACAGGAACTGACGCATCGTCTTCGAGTACGCGTCGTCGGAGTCGAAGTCGTAGATGCCGTAGAAGGGCACGCAGCCCGAGACGGAGGTGTCGGCGTCCTCGAAGTCGGGTTGCCAGGCCGGGTCGGAGGGGGTGACGGTCGCCAGAGCGGACAGGTGGCCGCCGGCCGACCCGCCGGTCAGGATGAGGTAGTCGGGGTCACCGCCGTACTCGGCGATGTTCTCGTGCACCCAGGCGATGGCGCGCTTGACGTCGATGATCTGGGTCGGCCACCGGTACTTGGGTGCCAGCCGGTAGTTCGCCGCGACGCACACCCAGCCGCGCGCGGCCATCTGGTTCATCAACAGCAGCCCCTGCTGGCCCTTGTGGCTGATGGTCCACCCGCCGCCGTGGATCTGGAGGAGGACGGGTGCCTTCTCGATGGCACCCTCGGCCGGCAGGTAGATGTCGAGCTGGGCGCGACGGCCACCCTCGGTGTAGGGGATGTCGCGCAGGACCCGGACGCCGCGGTCGGCGTACTTGAACGGTCGCGCATAGGCGCCCAGGCGCGTCTTCGGTTGGAGATCCTCGGCGATCTCCAGCTCCTCGCGCAGCAGCGTGTCGACCTGGTCGGCGACGTCATGTGATCGCTTCAGCATCCAGCCCAGCCCAGCCGCGGACAGGGCGGCGAGCACAAGGCCGGTCAGCGTCGCCTCACGCCGGCGCAGGGCACGCAGTGTGTCGAGCGCCTGGGCGACAAGGATGTGCGGGGCGAGCTCGCTGGTCAGCCAGCTCGCGAAGAAGACCGGGACGACTGTGGCCGGGCCGCGGACCGGCTTGATGGCATTGGCGACCAGAGCGGCCAGCAGGGCCTGTCGGCCGGTGTAGCTCTTCAAGAACACGTGGGGAGAATACCCGCACTGAGCGCGCCTGCCGTGCGCGAACAGCCGGGCTAGAATGAGAACCCGTTCTAGTTCCGGGAGGAAGCACGGTGGACAGGCTCAGCGGGCTCGACGCGAGTTTCCTGTATCTGGAGACACCCGAGCAGCTGATGCACGTCTGCGGCCTCATCCTGCTCGATCCCACGACGGTCCCCGGCGGCTATTCCTTCGACCGGCTGCGAGAGCAACTCGGCCAGCGCGCCGAAGAGATCCCCACGTTCACGCGCAAGCTGCGTCGCGTTCCCCTGGGCTTGGATTTCCCGGTGTGGGAGCGCGACGAGCACTTCGACGTGCAGCGTCACGTGCACCGGATGGGCGTGCCGGCGCCCGGCGGCGATCGTGAGCTGGCCGAGATCGTCGGCCACCTGGCCGGGCTCCTGCTCGACCGCTCGCGGCCGCTCTGGGAGATGTGGGTGATCGAGGGGCTCGCTTCGGGCCAGATCGCCGTGGTCACCAAGATGCATCATGCGACGGTCGATGGCGTCAGCGGCGCCAACCTGATGTCCATGCTGTGCAGCCTCGAACCGGATGCCCCGCTCCTGGACCTCGTGCCCGGCGGCAAGGACCCGGGGCGGGCTCCCAGCAGCCGGGAGCTGTTGGTGCGGGGCGTGGCGGCCACGGCCCGCAAGCCGTTCCAGGTCGCGAACGTCATCGGCCCGACGGTCGGCATCCTGGCCGGCGCCGCGTCGCGTGCCCGGCGCAGCGCGGCGATGGCTGCGCCGCTCACCGCGCCCCGGACATCGTTCAACGGCCTGATCACCGGTCATCGCTCGGTGGCATTCGCCGACGTCGAACTTGACACGATCAAGACGATCAAGAATCTCGTCCCCGGTGCCACCGTCAACGATGTCGTCCTGACGATCAGTGGTGGAGCCCTGCGGCGATACCTGGAGCGGCGCGGCGAGCTGCCCGAGACGTCGCTGCTCGCCTCGGTCCCCGTCTCGGTGCACGGGAAGTCCAGCCGGGACGGAGGCACCAACAAGGTGTCGTCCTTGTTCACCCGGTTGCGCACCGACCTCGCCGACCCGTTGGAGCGATTGCAGGCGCTGGCCGAGGCGAACGCGGTGGCCAAGGAGCACCACAACGCCATCCCGGCCGACACCTTGCAGGATTGGGCCGAGTTCGCCGCACCGCGGGTGTTCGGCCTCGCCGTGCGGGCCGTGACGTCGCTCCGGCTCGCCGAGCGCGGGCCGGTGATTCACAACCTGGTGATCTCCAACGTCCCGGGGCCGCCGGTACCGCTGTACTTCCTCGGTGCGCGGATGGACGCCATGTACCCGCTCGGCCCGGTGTTCCATGGCGCTGGTCTCAACATCACGGTGTTGAGCCAGAACGGCGTCGCGCACATCGGAGTCATCGCCTGCAGCGAGTCGGTGCCGGAGCCCGAGGCGATCGTCGACGGATTCAGTGCCGAGCTGACCGCCTTGCTCGCGGCAGCCCAGCAGGGCGGGCTAGACTAGAACACGTTCCAGTTTGTGATCCAGTTGATCGGCGCTGAGGAGTAACCGGTGGACGCGCTCGCTGACGAGATTTCCGGGGTGCTGGCCGACGTCCTGGACAAGGGCACGCGTGCGGGCACCTGGGCCGCTGCCGCTGATGCCGGCCTGACTGCGGCCGTGGCGCCGGCGGAGTTCGGTGGCGAGGGCCTCGGCGTCGACGCGCTCGCAGTGATGCTGCGTGAGCTCGGCCGACGGGCGCACGACCTGCCGGTCTGGGAGACGCTCGTCTGCGGACTCATGACGACGGTGCAGGCCGGCGGCCCAGACGTGCAGCAGAGCATCGTGCCGAGGATCGTGAGCGGCGACCTCCATGTTGCTCCGGCCCTGTCGGAGGTGGGTGCGGCCATGCCGGCGACCCCGGCGACCGTGCTGGCCGACGGTGCGGTGACCGGCACGAAGATCCATGTCCCGGTGTTCGAGTCCGCCCTGCTCCTGGTGTCCGTTGCCGTCCCCGGCGAGGTGGCGGGTCGCGCGGCCTTCGTCGATCCGAAGGGCCCCGGGGTCGAGAAGATCGACGAGACCGGGTCGGCCGACCGTGCCGTGGCGAGCTACCGCTTCACCGGCGCGCCCGCCGTCGCCATCCTGGCGGAGGGGTCGGGGGAGGTCCTGCGTCGTCATGCGGTTGCCGGGCAGATCCTGTGGGCGGACGGGCTGCTGAGCGGAGCGATGGAGCTGACGGCCGACTACATCCGCACCCGCGAGCAGTTCGGCCGCAAGCTGGCCGAGTTCCAGGCCGTCGCGCAGCAGATCGCCGATGTCTACGTCGACGCGCGCGCGGTGTCGCTGGTGGCCGGCGAGGTCGCGCGTCGGTTGTCGGCGGGACAACCGTTGGACGACGATCTCGCCATCGCGTCATACGTCGTGTGTGACCGGGCAGTCTCCGCGGTCCAGACGTGCCATCACCTGCACGGTGGCACCGGCGTCGACATCACCTATCCGTTGACGCGCTACTTCAGTCGGCTGGTCGACGTCACACACCTGCTCGGCGGCGCCGATCGGACGCTTGCGCAGGTCCCCGCCGTCGAGAGCCCGGACGGCAAGGGCGCTGAGCTGACCGAGAGCCAGCAGGCCTTCCGACGGGAGATCCGCGACTACTTCGCCGGCCTGACGAGCCGGGACGACCGGGTCGAGATGCTCACCGACCGGCATGGCCCGGCGTACCACCGCATCATCAAGCAGATGGGCTCGGACAAGATGATGGGCGTCGGGTGGCCGACCGAGTACGGCGGCCGGGGCCTGGGCGGCATCGAGCAGCAGATCTTCGCCAACGAGGCGGCTCGGGCCGATGTCCACCTGCCCGCGGTCACCCTCCAGACCGTCGGGCCGACGCTGCAGGCGTTCGGTACGCAGGAGCAGAAGGACAAGTTCCTCGCCGACATCCTGTCCGGCGACGTCCACTTCGCGATCGGGTACTCCGAGGCCGATGCCGGCACCGACCTCGCGTCACTGCGCTGCTCGGCTCGGCGCGATGGCGACGACTACGTCGTCAACGGCCAGAAGATGTGGACCACCGGCGGCCACGCGGCCGACTACATCTGGCTGGCGGTCCGCACCGACCCGGATGCGCCCAAGCACAAGGGCATCTCCGTGCTCATCGTCGACACGAAGGATCCGGGCTATTCGTGGACGCCGATCGTCACCTGTGACGGCTCCCACCACGTCAACGCCACGTCCTACGACAACATTCGGGTGCCGGCCAGCATGCTGGTGGGCGAGGAGAACGAGGGCTGGCGCCTGATCACGACCCAGCTGAATCACGAGCGGGTCATGCTCGGTCCGGCCGGGCGACTCGAGGGCCTGCGCGACCTCGTCGCCGAATGGGCCGCCGAGCGAGACCTGATGGACGCGCCGGACGTGCGCAACGCCCTGGCCCGGGTCACAGCGGTGTTCCGGGTCAACGAGCTCCTGAACTGGCAGGTTGCCGCCGGCGGTGCCAGTGGCACGGCAGCGATCGCTGACGCCTCCGCGTCCAAGGTGCTGGCGTCCGAAGAGGTGCAGGAGCTTGGAATGGCGCTGCTCGACGTCGTCGCGGCGCACGGGGACCCGACGGATCCGGAGACGGCCTACCTGCTGAACTATCTCGACCTGACCGCCAAGCGGAACCTGGTGCTCACCTTCGGCGGTGGCGTCAACGAGATCCAGCGCGAGCTCATCGCCCAGTTCGGTCTCGGCCTCCCGCGGGTGCCCCGATGACCAGCGAGCTCGTGGATCCGGCGGTCGATCGCCGGATCAGGGATGAGGCGGAACGCATCCGGGCGATCACGTCCGTTCGTGAAGCGCGGGACCCGGTCAATCAGCCCACGATCAACAACTGGCTGGAGGCGATGGGACTCGACAACCCGCGCTTCACCGCCGGGGAAGCACCGCCGACGATGGCCCAGGTGTGGACGATGTACGGGCTGGGCGGGAAACCGAGCACGGACGATCCCCTGCACGCGATGATGAACGTCCTGACCGACGCGGGCTTCACCGCAGTGCTCGGCACCAACTCCGAGCAGACGTATGACCGCTACCTGCGCGTCGGCGAACACGTTCGGGTCGAGACCGCGCTTGATTCGGTCGTCGGCCCGAAGGCCACTGGCATGGGCGTCGGCTATTTCGTGACATCGCGGTCGACGTGGTTCGTGGGGGATGAGAAGGTCGCGTCCATGCTGTTCCGGGTGCTCAAGTTCATCCCGAAATCGAAGGACGGTGGTTGAGGTGCGAACGACCGCTCATTCGGTGGTTGAGGTGCGAACGAAGTGAGCCTCGAAACCACGATCCGCCCGATGATCAATCGGGACTCGCAGTTCTTCTGGGACGGGACGCGGGCGCAGGAACTGCGTATCCAGTGCTGTGATGCCTGCGGCGTGCTGCGTCATCCGCCGGGGCCTGCCTGCCCGACCTGCGGTGCGTTCGAACGTGGCTACGTCGTCGCCCCGGGTGAGGGCACGGTCTTCTCCTACGCCATTCACCGGCACCCGCCGGTGCCCGGCAAGGAGCTGCCGATCGTCCTCGCGCTGATCGATGTCGACGTTCCCCCATCGGCCGGAGCCGGCATGCCTGCGGGAGGTGCCCCCAGCGTGCGGATGGTTGGCGAGGTGGTCGGCGTCGACGAGGTGGCAATCGGCGACCGGCTGAGGGTCGACTGGAACGTGATCGACGACGAGCTCACCCTGCCGATCTGGAGGCCCGTATGACCGCGCTCGATCTGACGGCAGGCGACGAGCTCCCGGCCTGGGACCTTCCGCTCACGCCCACGGTCGTGGTGTCGACGGCCATCGCGACGCGCGACTTCCAGGACGTTCATCACGACCGGGACCGCGCCCAGGCGGCCGGTTCGAAGGACATCTTCGTCAACATCCTGACCTCGACGGCGCTGTGCGAGCGGTACGTCACCGAATGGGCCGGTCCCGACGTGCAGATCAAGGGCGTCGCCATCCGTCTGGGGGCACCGGCCTACCCGTACGACACGCTCACGTTCTCCGGTCGGGTCACCGACGTGTCCGGTGGTCTCGCGACGATCGAGGTGACCGCCGCTGTCGACGCCGGCAACCACATCGTCGGCACGGTCACGGTGCAGGCCGCGGAGGTGGCCTCATGACCGGGCGATCCCTGTCCGCCAAGGCGGCGATCGTCGGCATCGGCGCGACCGAGTTCTCCAAGGAGTCCGGGCGGTCCGAACTGCAGCTTTCGGTCGAGGCGGTGCAATCGGCGCTCGCCGATTGCGGCCTGAGTCCGCGCGACGTCGACGGACTCACCACCTTCACCATGGACACCTCGTCCGAGATCGCCGTCGCCCGGGAGCTCGGCATCCCGGAGCTGCGCTTCTTCAGCCGCATCAACTACGGCGGCGGCGCCGCCTGCGGCACCGTCCAGCAGGCCGCGATGGCCGTCGCGACCGGCGTCGCCGACGTCGTCGTCGCCTACCGCGGGTTCAACGAGCGTTCCGGCGCCCGGTTCGGGCAGGTCTCGGTGGCGGCAGCCACCCAGGTGAACACCAATGGGCTGGACAACGCCTGGACCTACCCGTTCGGCCTCGGCACGCCGGCCGCGACGGTCGCCATGCAGGCCCGGCGCTACATGCACGACTTCGGGGCGACGTCGGAGGACTTCGGCCGGGTCGCCGTCGCCGACCGCCGGCACGCGGCCACCAACCCCAACGCGTTCTTCTACGGCAAGCCGATCACGCTCGAGGACCATCAGGCATCGCGGATGATCGCCGATCCACTGCACCTGCTGGACTGCTGCCAGGAGTCCGACGGTGCCGTCGCGCTGGTCGTCACCAGCATTGAGCGGGCACGCGACCTGGCGCAGAAGCCGGCCGTGATCACCGCCGCGGCGCAGGGGAGCGGCGCCGACCAGTTCGTCATGACGTCGTACTACCGCGAGGACATCGGCATACCCGAGATCGGTGTCGTCGGACGTGACCTGTGGCGGCAGTCCGGCCTCGGCCCGGCCGATCTTCCGATGGCGATCCTCTACGACCACTTCACGCCGTACGTGCTCATGCAACTCGAGGAGTTGGGCTTCTGCGGTCGGGGGGAGGCGCCCGACTTCATTCGCGACGGGGCCATCGAGATCGGCGGCCGACTGCCGATCAACACTCACGGCGGCCAGTTGGGCGAGGCCTACATCCACGGCATGAACGGGATCGCCGAGGCGGTGCGCCAGGTGCGGGGCACGTCGGTCAACCAGGTCCCCGAGGTGGACCACGTGCTGGTCACGGCGGGAACGGGTGTGCCGACGAGCGGATTGATTCTCTCGGCTTAGCGACTGGAACCGGCCGGGATGACGAACGTGTCGAACACCCGGCCGTTGTCGTCGATGGCCCGCCCGACAATCTGGCTGGCAAAGACGTTGAGCTCCACGAAGTGGTGCTTCTTCGCACTGAGTGCGGTGAATGAGGACCGGCCGACGTCCCGCAGTTCTGCACCGCCGCCCCCGGACACGATGTAGGTGACGCCGTTCTGGGGCTTGGTGCGTTCGTAGTTGTGATCGTGGCCGGCCAGGGCAAGGTCCACGCCGTGCCGGGCGAAGAGCGGCGCCCACTCGCGCTGGACGTCCTCTTCTGACCCGTGGTCGCCGGAGGAGAACGCGGGGTGGTGCATGACGGTGATCAGCCAGGAGTTGGCCGGCCGCGGCTGGCGCAGCACCCGTTCCAGCCAGCCGGTCTGCGTCGAGCCGACATTGTTCGAGTTCAGTGAGACCACCCGGACCGGCCCGACGTCCTGCACGTACACCGCGCTGGGACGTCCGAGACGACGCATGATGTCGCCGCCCTCGTCGCTTTCGGTGTCGTGATTTCCGAGCGCGGCGATGATTTCCGGCTTCGTGAAGGTCGTGGCGTAGGGGCGAACCACCGAGGCCTCGGTCAGGTCCGAGTCGCCGTCCTCGTAGATCAGGTCGCCGGTGATGAGCAGGGCGTCGAACGGTCGTCCGCGCCGATCCGCTGCGGCCACCTGCGCTGCGATCTTGCGCTGCATGGACTCGCGTGTGCCGGCGTCACCCAGGACCGCCAGCCGGGCAATCGGCGCAGCCGAGTCGGCAGTCGGCGATGCTGTCGGGGCCGCATTCGGGGGGGATGCCGTGACGGCGGCAGCCGCCGACATCGGCGGGGGAAGCCTCGCCACCGAGGTGTCGGGCTCCGGCGGCTCGATCTGCGCGACCGCCCACACCGTGCCGGTGACGACCACCAGCGCACCGACGGCCAACGAGACGTTGCGCAAGCGCCGCAGACGTCGCTTGCGCAGCCGCTGGAGGTGCCTGGCTTCGCCGGTCATGCTTCAACGGTAGATGGTGCTGTGTAGCGGTAGACGCGACCGGACAGGATTGGGCGGAGTCGCGTCAGCGGGCCGCTGCGTGCCGGCCCGCGCGCCGACCGAAGTAGGACCCGTCGCCGAGCTGGAGGCCGGAGGCGTATCCCTTGGCATCCTGGGCGATGTTGGCGGCGCATGCTCCCGCGGCATACAGGCCGCCGATGACCGTGTCGTCCTCGCGTCGCACCTCGCCGTCGACCGTGGTCGACAGGCCACCCATGGTGAAGCCGGCGTACAGAGCCTTGCCGAGGGTGAGGTCGTAGGCTCCCCACGGCCCCTGGTCCTGGGGCTCCAACCACTCGGCTCCCTTGTGGAAGTCGGGGTCCTCGCCTCGCCGGGCGTTGTCGTTGTAGCGATCGAGTGTCGCCTGGAGCTTGTCGGCCGGGATGTCCAGGCCGGCGGCCATCTCGGCGACCGTCTCCCAGCCGTCGATGAAGGGGCACAGCGGCATCTTGGGATGCTCGATGTGCGCCGAGTCGACGATCAGGTAGGCCGCACTGTCCGGCTGCTCGAGCACGAACGCCGAGGTGCGTGCGTGGTAGGAGTCCTCGGCGACGAAGCGCTCGCCGAGCTTGTTGACGATCAGCCCGGTCAGCAGGATCGATGGTGGGTAGAACGGTGCCGTCTGGAACGGCTCGTCCATGAACTTCCACGCGCCGCCCACGGAGGCGCCGAGCCGAAGGCCGAGTCCGTCGTCATAGGTCGAGGCCAGCGGGAACAGCTTCTCGCCGAGTGAGGGCGCGTACTTGGCCACCATGTCGGCGTTGCCGACGAATCCGCCGGCGGCGATGATCACCGCCTTGGCCCGGATGAAACCGGTCTCTTTGAACCTGCGCCACGCCAAGCCGACCACATTGCCGGTGTCGTCCGTGACGAGCGCCGATGCACCTGTTTCGTATCGGATCTCGACGCCTGCCTCGATCAGGCGGTCATTGAGGCAGTCAAGGACCAGCTTCGCGCCGCCGGTGTCGCCGGGGATGGGGACCTTGTGGCCGCGCGGCGCCGGCTTGGCCAGGTTGACGAAGGGCCAGACCTTCTCGTTGCCGGTGTACATCAGGCCCTCGGTGCCCGGCTGGATGACGGCCTTGCCCGGCCAGTACGTGCGCTCGAACTCGAACCCGAGCGCCTCCAGCCAGTCGAAATGCTCGACCGAGTCCTGGCAGTACGCGTGGATCTTGTCGCGCTCCGGCTCCTTGCTGACGGCGACGAGGTACTTCTCCATCTCCTCGGCCGAATCCTCGATGCCGGTCGCCTTCTGCACGGCCGTGCCGCCGCCGAGGTAGAAGTGGCCACCGGCCATGGCACTGGTGCCGCCGTAGACGGCTGCGCGTTCCAGCAGCAGGACGCGGGCGCCGGAGCGCGCTGCTTCGAGCGCCGCCGATCCGCCGGCCATGCCGAAGCCGACGACGACGACGTCGACCTCGTCGGACCATTCCGAAACCGTGTCGGCGCTGACCGCAGCCGGCAGCGCGGTGTTGTCGTGTGCGCTCATCAGGCCTTCACCAACACCGCATCGGACAGCACCGGACGATCCTCGACGGTGCTCTGGATGAGGATGCGGTCGCCTTCGTCCCACAGCGCGATGTCGAGCTGATCACCGGGGAACACGACGCCGGCGAAGCGGGCCGAGAACTGGCCGACCGCGGCCGCGTCCCCGCCCAGCAGCGCGTCGGTGGCCTCGCGCAAGGTGATGCCCCACGTGCACAGTCCGTGCAGGATCGGCGCCGGAAACCCGGCCTTGGCCGCGAACTCCGGATCGGCGTGCAGTGGATTGCGGTCGCCGCAGAGCCGGTAGAGCAGCGCCTGTTGGGGTGTGACCCGGTACGACGTGGTCGCGGTCGGGGCCCGGTCGGGGATTTCGACTGACGTCGAGGGGCCGCGGTCACCGCCCCAGCCTCCCTCTCCTCGGACGAAGATCGTCGACGTGACGGTCCAGATCGCTGTGCCGGACGCGTCGACGGCATCGCCCTGCTGAACGATGACCGCGGCCTTGCCCTTGTCCCAGACGTCGGTGATCCGGGTGCGCAGCGTTGCGTCGCCGGACGTCGGGATGGGTCGGTGAACCTGGATGCCCTGAGAGCCGTGCAGCACCTGCGCGAGGTTGATGTCGCAGCCGGGCAGGTCGAGGCCCGGCGGGTCCGTCTCGTGGAACGACGGGGCCACCACGCCGAACGAAGGCAGGACCTGCAGCGCATCGTTGTCGAGTGTGTAGCGCAGAGCGGCAGGGTCGGTCTGCGAACCCGGGACGGTGCCGGCGCCAATCGCCAGGTGATACAGGAGAACATCGGAGCTCGACCAGGAGAAGGCGACTTCGGGCAGCTCGGCCCCGATGGCCTTGGCGGGATCAATGGGCATGTGTGTTTCCTCGTGGTCGGGGCGTGTGGTCGCTCATCCAGCGGCCGTGTCGGCGATGGCTTCCGCCGCGAGATATCCGAAGACGATCGCCGGGCCGATGGTGCCGCCCGGCCCGGGGTAGGTGTTGCCCATGACCGAGGCCGACACGTTGCCCGCGGCGTACAACCCGGGGATGACCGAGCCGTCCTCACGCAGCACCCGGGCGTGCTCGTCGGTGACCAGTCCACCCTTGGTGCCAAGGTCGCCGGGCACGATCGTGACGGCGTAGAACGGGCCCTTCTCGATCGGCGCGAGCGAGCAGTTCGGCTTCACCGTCGGGTCGGAGTAGTACTTGTCGTAGGCACTCTCGCCGCGGTGGAAGTCCTCATCGACGCCGGTCCTGGCAAAGCCGTTGAAGCGCTCGACCGTGGCCGTCAGCGCACCAGCCGGTACGCCGATCTTCTCGGCCAGCAGCTCGAGGGTGTCTGCGCGCTTGACGACGCCCTCCTTGTACCAGCTGCCGGGGAACGGCTGGCGGCCCGCGACGCCGGCGAACAGGTACCGGTTGCGGTACGTCGTGTCGAAGATCATCTGCGAGGGAACGTGGCCGACCCCGGTTGCCTCACCCTTGTAGATCTCATGCGTCGCCTCGACGTAGGGCAGGGCCTCGTTCATGTAGCGCTCGCCGGCCGCGTTGACGATGATCGAGCCGGGCAGGTTGCGCTCGGCGAGACAGAACCACGCCCGGTTCGGCAGGGGGATCGTCGGACCCCACCACGCGTCGTCGAGGAGGTCCGTCGCCGCGCCGGCCGCGGTGCCGGCGAGCAGGCCGCCACCGGTGTTGGACGGGGCGCCCGTCGTCCAGGTGTGCGAAGTCGGCTGCGGGAGGAACTTCTCGCGCAGTTCCTGGCTGTACTCGAAGCCGCCGGAGCCGAGGATCACGCCTCGACTGGCCCGGATTTCGCGGCGTGCGCCGCCCTGCTCGGCCACGACGCCGACCACGCGGCCGTTCTCGATCAACAGGTCCTTGAGCTCGCACTCGTACTCGACGACCACATCTGCGTCGGCAAGCCCCTTGCGCAGGCCGATGGCAATCGCATTGCCCATCGCGTACATCTTCTTGCCCGTGGCCAGCGACCAGAGCCGCTTGACCAGGACCTTCACCATCGTGAGCGGGCCCTTGAGGGTGCGCAGCCCGAGGCTGAGCTTGCGGAAATCGGCCTGCGTGACGATCAGGTTCGCCGGTGCCTTGGTGTAGGGCGGGTGCAGGCGCTCAAGTTCGTCGCCGAGGAAGCGTGCGTCCATCGGGACCGGCTCGACGCTGCGGCCGGCCGGGCGGCCGCCCGGCTGCTCGGGCAGGTAATCGGCGTAGTCGGGGACCCAGGTGAACCGCACCGGGGTGCTTGCCTTGATGAAGTCCATGACCTCGGGGCCGCGGTCGATGTAGGTGTCGCGGCGCACCTTCGGCACGACATCGCCGACGATCGAGTCGAGGTAGGTCTTCGCTGCTTCGTGGTCACCGGGATCGACCTGGCCGGCTGCCTGGAGCGCGTAGTTGCCCGGAATCCAGACGCCGCCGCCGGAGCGTGCGGTCGAGCCGCCGAAGTAGGGGCTCTTCTCGATGAGCAATGTGCTCAGGCCGTGCCGGCGACTGGCTGCCAGGGCAGCCGTCATTCCGGCACCGCCGGCGCCGACGACGATGACATCGAACTCTCGCTCCACCGGACCAGTTCTAGCACAAAATGTAGAACGTGTTCTAGTATGAGTCCTGTCACCCGGGGTGACACGACTCATGAACTTACTAGGGGTTGAGAACGTGGCGAACGCACAAGCCGTCAAAGATGCTGTACGGGACCTCCTCCCGACGTTCCGCGAGCGCGCCGACGAGACCGAACGTCTGCGCGTCGTGCCGGATTCGTCGATCAAGGAGCTCGAGGAGACCGGGTTCTTCCGGCTGCTCCAGCCGCGTCGTTTCGACGGGCTCGAGGCCGACCCGATCGACTTCTACACCTGTGTCAAGGACATCGCCGGGGCCTGCGGCTCCACCGGCTGGGTGTCGAGCGTGCTCGGCGTCCACCCCTGGCAGATCGCCCTGTTCGCCGACGAGGCACAGCAGGCGGTCTGGGGCGAGGACACCAATGTCCGCGCCTCCTCGTCGTACGCGCCGACCGGCAAGGCCGTCCAGACCGAGGGCGGGTTCAACCTGTCCGGCCGCTGGAGCTTCTCGTCCGGTTGTGCGCACGCGACGTGGGTGCTGCTCGGCGGGCTCGTCTTCAACGAAGAGGGCCAGATCGTCGACTTCCGGACCTTCCTCATCCCGCGCGACAAGTACGAGATCGTCGACGTCTGGAACGTCGTCGGGCTTGCCGGCACCGGGTCCAACGACATCGTCGTCGAGGAGACCTTCGTCCCCGAGACGTTCACGCTGTCGATGAGCGACACCGGGCGCTGCTACGGCCCGGGCCAGGAGCAGAACACCGGCGACCTCTACAAGCTGCCGTTCCACTCGCTGTTCACCACGACGATCGCCACGCCGATCGTCGGTATGGCGGCCGGCGCCTACGCCGACCACGTCGAGATGCAGCAGAAGCGCGTCCGGGCGGCCTATCTCGGTGAGAAGGCGTCCCTCGACCCCTTCGCTGCGGTGCGCATCGCCAAGGCGTCCTCGGAGATCGACGCCGCCTGGGCTCTGCTCGTCCAGAACATCCGTGAGGAGCAGGAGCACGTCGCCCGTGGCGAGGAGATCCCGATTCCGCTGCGCCTCAAGGTCCGCCGTGACCAGGTGCTCGGCACCGCACGTGCCATCGGCGCGATCGACAGCCTCTTCGAGGCCTCCGGCGGCCGGGCCTTGGCCAACGGAACGCCGCTGCAGCGGGCATGGCGCGATTCCCACGCCGGCCGCGTGCATGCCGCCAACGATCCCGAGCGCGCGTTGCAGATGTTCGGTGCCTCCGAGTTCGGCCACAAGATCGATCCGGGGATGTACTGATCGTGCCTGGTGACAACGCCTTCTCTCGGGAGGCAACCCGCCGGACCCAGTGCATCTCTTTTGGGGCCGGCAAACTCACCCTGAACTACTACGAGGCGGGGGAGTCCTCGCCCGAGGTGGGCGGTGGGCTTCCGCTGATCATGTTGCACGGCGGCGGTCCCGGGGCGTCGTCGTGGTCCAACTTCGGTCCGGCGCTGCCCGGCTTCGCCGCAAGTTTCCGGACCCTGCTCGTCGACCAGCCCGGCTTCGGGCAGTCGGACAAGCCGGAGATCACGGCGAACTACTTCCGGTTCGCCTCCGACGCCGTCGTCCAGTTGATGGACGAGCTCGGCATCGACAAGGCGCACATCCTCGGCAACAGCCTGGGCGGCGGGACCGCCACGCGGCTGGCACTGTCGTACCCGGACCGGGTGGGTCGGCTCGTTCTCATGGGACCGGGCGGCTTGTCGCTCAACCTGTTCCACGCCGATCCGACCGAGGGCGTCCAGCGGCTGATGGACTTCGCGGCCAACCCGTCCCGCGAGGCGCTGCGGGCGTTCATCTCGACGATGGTCGTCGATCAGCGACTCGTCACCGACGAGCTGATCGAAGAGCGGTTCGCCGACGCCACCGCACCGGGTTCGCGCGAGGCGATGGCGTCCATGGGCGCATCGTTCTGGAACCCCGACTGGGCCGAGGACGGGATGCTCTGGCGCGAGGTGCACCGGCTGCGGCATCGGGTCCTGCTGACGTGGGGACGCGAAGACCGGGTGAACCCGCTGGACGGCGCGCTGGTGGCGCTCAAGCAGATCCCCAACGCGCAACTGCACGTCTTCCCGCGCAGTGGGCACTGGGCGCAGCTCGAGGTTGCCGACGAGTTCCGCGACGTGGCAACGACATTCTTGGCAAGGCATCGGGAGAAGTCATGATCGATCTGAAGTCGATGGGCTACGTGCGCGTGGCCAGCACCGACCTGTCCGCGTGGGAACTGTTCGCCGAGAAGGTACTGGGCCTGGTCCGGGCCAGCGGGCCGACTGAGGGCCAGCTCTACTACCGCATCGACGAGGTCTCGGCGCGCCTGGTGATCGTTCCCTCCGATGTCGACCAGCTGTCCTGCGTGGGCTGGGAGGTCGCCGACCACGCGGCGCTCGACGCGGCCCGTGACCACCTCAAGAACGCGGACGTCGCGTTCGAGGAGGGGACCCCCGACGAGCTCGCCGACCGTCGTGTCCAGGAGCTCATCCGGTTCTCCGACCCGTTCGACAACATCTTCGAGCTCTTCCACGGCATCACCTACGAGCGCAAGGAAGCGATCACCCCGTACGGTCAGCGTTTCGTCACCGGTGATCAAGGCATGGGACACGTCGTCATCCCGGTCACCGACGATGTCGAGGCGCTTCGCTTCTACACCGAGACCCTCGGATTCCGGCTGCGCGATTCGATGAGCATGCCGGGCGAGTTCGTGGGCAAGCCAGCCGGCTCGAAGGTGTGGCTGCGCTTCCTGGGCATCAACCCGCGGCACCACTCGTTGGCGTTCCTGCCGATGCCCAACCCGGCCAAGTGCGTGCACATCATGCTCGAGGTCGAGCGCCTGGACGACGTCGGCAGGGCACTGGAACGGGTCCGTCGATACAAGGCGCCGTTGTCGGCCACCCTCGGCCGGCACATGAACGACCAGATGGTCTCGTTCTACGTCAAGTCACCCGGTGGCTTCGACATCGAGTTCGGCACCGATGGCCTCCAGGTCGACGACCACCGTTGGGTGGCCCGCGAATCGACCGCGGTCTCCTACTGGGGCCACGAGTTCGGTCAGTCAGGATGATGGCCCGGTGAGCCGCCCCCGTCTCGATCACGCTGCCATTCCCGAGGGCATCGCGCCCGACGCTGCGCAGACGTGGCCGCCGCGCGAGCTCATCGACTCCTTCCTCGGCAGCTTCGACTTCTCGGCGACGTCAGATGTCCCCGGCGAGGAACTGACCGAGTTCCGGTCCGTCCTCGGCCGGTTCGCCTCGGGCGTGACCATCGTGACCGCGTCGACGGTGAATGGGCCGGTCGGGATGACCTTGCAGTCCTTCACCGCCTTGTCGCTGCGTCCGCCGTTGATCCTGTTCGCGCCGGCCAAGACGTCACGAGCCTGGCCGCTGATCCATCGTACCGGCCACTTCACGGTCAACCTGCTCGGCGTCGACCAGGAGGATCTCTCCACGAGGTTCGCCATGTCACAGGCCGACAAGTTCGCCGGCGTGGACTGGACGCCGTCCGGGCAGCATGGCGACCCGCAACTGGCCGGCTGCATCGGTTGGATCGACTGTGCCGTCCACAACGTTCACGCCGAGGGCGATCACTACATTGTGGTGGGACGCGTCCTCGACCTGGTCGAGGGTGAGGCCACCGACCCGTTGCTCTTCTACCGTTCGGGCTACCGCAAGCTGGATTGATGCGGGTGCCGGCGAGGGCGGGATAATCAGGCTGCGATCAGGTGCACCGATCGCCCGAGCACCCGGCGAACCGAGGAGAATCCGATGGCAGAACTCGAGGGCTCGCACAACGGGGAGCCGGAGCCGGAGGAGAAGGGGACGCCCCGTTCCCGCAAGATCGCCATCGTTGTCGCCGCCGCGATCGCCTTGGTCGCCGCCGGACTCGTGGCCGTGCAGGTTGCGGGTGGTTTCGACCGGCAGTCGTCTGTGCCCAAGCCCGCTTTCTCGAAGCAGCACGGCTTCTACTCCGCACCGTTCTCACTCGAGTTGACCGCCGAGGACGATCGTTCGATCCGCTACACGACCGACGGATCCACCCCCACCGCGCAGAAGGGGACCGAGTACTCGTCCCCCATCTCGATCAAGGGCACCACACCGGTCCGTGCCGTCGCGTACGACGAGTCCGGCACGTCTGAAGTGGTCGCGCACACGTACATCTTCTTGTCCCAGGTGCGCCGACAAGACAACTCTCCCGAGGGGTTCCCGAAAACCTTCGCCGCCGACGACGGCTACGGCCCCTATCCGGCCGACTACGAGATGGACCCGGAG